>DASUWX010000182.1:0-12672 GCA_036378185.1 Streptosporangiales bacterium
GTGACCGTGGTCAGCGGCACGTGCGCCCCGACCAGGCCGGCGAGGACGAGCGCGGTCAGCGTCGCCCCCACCGCGACCCGGCCTACGCGCTCGGGCAACCGCGTTGCTGCGCCGGCGGTGACCAGGCCGGTCAGGAAGCCCGGACCGTCCGGCACGAGCCAGACGAGCGTGGTGGACCCGGCGAGCATGACGGCGAACAGGCCGACACGCAACGGCAGCAGCGTCCGCACCGGCCCCGGTTCGCCGAGGACCACGGCGCCGCACACGACGATCACCACGAGCGTCACGGCCATCGGCACGCCGACGCCGTCCGCCCAGACCGTGGGCGCGGCGCGCACCCCGAGCACCAGGACGAGCGCGAGCGTCGCCGCGCCGGCGAACCGGTGGCACCGCTCGAGGTCGACCTTCCGCAGGGGCACCCAGCCGGCGGCTAACCGGGCGAGGGCGAGCAGCTGGGGAGGCACGCCATGACGCTACGGGCGTGCTGCCGCCCGTGTCCTCGGCCCGGGGGTGGAGATGCCCCCGGCCGCCTCCACCCACAGGCGAGGTGGACCTGCAACCACGGGCGAACCGGCCGCCGCCGCGGGTTCGATCCGTGCGCCGAAGACGAGGAGACCGGTCTGCCCGCATCGTGGGACGCAGCTCGCCGAACGGCGGGCGGAACGGAGCGGAAATGATCGCACGAGGGCTGGTCATCGGCGTGGCGCTGATCGCCATGGGCCTGCTGCACGTGTTCGGCAACGGTACGTGGACGGCCGTGATCGGGGCGGTGCTGTTCACCGCCGCCGGCGTCGGCTGGCTGGTGCAGCGCCAGCGCAGGGCCGTCGCGGAGCGGAACGACGGTGATGCCGGGTGAGCACCTCACCGGCGTCCCTGCTCGGCGGCCGCGACGCGCTGCGCCGGCTCGCGCCGAGCATCGTCGTCAGCGGCCTCGTACCGCTCGTCGTCTACGCAGTGGTGCGCCCGCACGTCCACGACGACGCCGTCGCCCTGCTCGCGGGCGCGACCGTGCCGGCGGCGTTCACGATCGGCAAGCTCGCCTGGCGCCGCCGGCTCGACCCGGTCGGTGTCCTCGGCGTGCTGGGATTCGGCATCGCCGTGCTCGTGCTGGTCGCGTCCGGCGGCAGCCCGCTCGTGCTGAAGCTGCAGGACGCCGTCGTCACGGGACCGCTCGGCGTGGTGTGCCTGGCCTCCGTCGTGGTGGGCAAGCCGTTGCACCGGGTCGTGTTCGGACTGCTCGCCCGGCGCAACCCGGCGTTCGAACGGATGCTGCGAGCACCGGGCAGCCGGCGCTCGTCGACGGTGATCACCGCACTGCTCGGCGCCACGATGGTCGCGCACGCGCTCGTGCTGCTCGTGCTGGCGCTGAGCCTGCCGACGGCCTCGTTCCTCGCGGCGTCGCGGCCGGCCGGGCTGGCGGTGCTCGCCGCAGGTGTCGCGGTCCTGGTCTGGTACCGGAACCGGCGTCGCCGCGCGCTCGCGGACGCGGAGCGGAGCGAGCGGTGAACCGGGTACCGCAGGGGATCCAGCGGGTGCGGACCCGTACCGGCGACCCCGCCTGGCTCGTCACCGGGTACGACGACGTACGCAGGCTGTTCTCCGACCCGCGTCTCGGCAAGACGCACCGGGCGCCCGAACTCGCGGCACGCGTGTCCCGGGTGTCCGACCTGGGGGCACCGACCGCGTCCGTCGAGACCGAACGCGCCGACCACAGGCGGATGCGATACGCACTCAGCCACGCGTTCTCCGCCCGGCGGATGGCGGCGATCCAGCCGCGGGTCGAGGAGCTGGCGAGCCGGCTCGTCGACGAGCTGCTCGCCTCCCCCAGGCCGGCCGACCTGCACGCCGCCTTCTCGTTCCCGCTGCCGGCGCTGGTGATCGCCGAGTTGCTCGGCGTTCCCGGCGAGGACCGCGACCGGTTCCGCCGTTGGTCGGAGGACATGGCACACGTCGCGGATCCGCAACGGGTCCGCGCCGGCACGGCGGGGCTCCGCGACTACCTGGCCGCCGCCGTGGCCGCGAAGCGGGCCGACCCGGGCGAGGACGTGCTCTCCGACCTCGTCGCGGACGACGCCGTACCCGACGAGGACGTGGTCGGGATCGCCTCTGCGCTCGTCATCGCCGGGCACGTGACCACGGCCGGCGCGATCGACAAGGGCGTGATCCTGTTCAGCCGGCACCGTGAGGTGTGGGACGCGCTGCGGCGCGACCCGTCGGTCATCCCCGCCGCGGTCGAGGAGGTGCTGCGCGCGCTGTCACCGACGGACATGGGGGCAGACCACGCCGGCGGCCGGATCCGGTACGCGAACCAGGCGTTCGAGCTGCACGGCGTGACCATCGAGGAGGGCGACATGGTCCTGCTCGGCAACCACGCGGCGAACCAGGACGAGCGGGTGTTCGAGCACCCGGACGTCTTCGACATCGGCCGTGCGGACAACCCGCACCTGACCTTCGCGCACGGCCCCTACTACTGCATCGGCGCGCCGCTCGCCCGCATCGAGCTGCGCGTGGCGTTCGAGTTGCTGTCCCGCCGCGCGCCCGCGCTGCGCCTCGCCGTACCGGCCGAGGAGCTGCGGCGTCGCGACGACCTACTGATCGGAAAGCTGGTGGAGGTACCGGTGACATGGTGAAGAAGACCTGGCTCGCCGCACTGTGCGGCGTCGTACTGACGGTGTCGCTCGCGGGCGTGCCGGCGGCGTCCGCCGCCGAGGCACCGTCCGCGCAACACTGCGCGGACATGGCGCGCTTGCACATCCCGGACGCGACGGTGACGAGCGCGACCGTGAACACGTCCGGCGTGTTCACCATCCCGCCCGGCCAGGGCGGCCCCGGAGAAGGCAGCCCGGGCGACACCTTCGACGGCCTACCCGCGTACTGCGACGTGGAGATCACGCAGGGCCGCGTGGGCATCGGCGTGTGGCTGCCGCTCGACTGGAACGGGCGGTTCGAGGGCGTCGGCGGCGGCGGGTTCGTCTCCGGCATCTCGTGGCGCGCGATGAGCGCCGCACTCCGCGCGGGCTACGCCACGGCGTCGACCGACACCGGCCACCCGGACGCGCAGGGCTACGACGGCAGCTTCGCCCTCGCCGCGGACGGCACGCTCGACCGGCCCGTCATCGAGGACTTCGCGTACCTGGCTGTCCACCGGATGACGGTCACCGGCAAGGCGGTCACGACGAGCTTCTACGGACGAGCCCCGCGCTACATGTACTTCGAGGGCTGCTCGATGGGCGGCCGGCAGGCGCTGGCGGAGGCACAGCGGTACCCGAGCGACTACGACGGCATCGTGGCCGGGTCGACGGCGGTGGACTTCCCGCGCCTGGCCGCCATGCAACTGTGGCCGCAGTTCGTCATGCTCAGAGCGCACGACTTCATGCCCTCGTGCAAGTTCACGGCGTTCCAGCAGGCCGTCATCGCCAAGTGCGACGGCCTGGACAAGGTGCGCGACGGCGTCATCGCCGACCTCGCCGCGTGCCGCTTCGACCCGCGGACGCTGATCGGCAGGTCCACCGACTGCGGCGTCATCACGGCGACCGACGCGGCCGTCATGAGGCAGATCTGGGACGGCCCGCGTACCGGCGCGCACGGCCAGGGCCGGAGGCTGTGGTACGGGTCGCCGTACGGCTTCGACGCGTCCTTCCTCGCCCACACGTACGTCGGCGGCGACGGCCGGCTGACCGGGTACCCGCTCTACATCGCGTCCGGCTGGTACCGGTACTGGCTCGCCCGCGACCCGGACTTCGACTGGAAGAGCCTGACCACGAGGACGTACCTGCGGATGTTCCGCGAGGGCGTCGCCACGTTCCCGACGCTGGAGAGCGACGACCCCGACCTGACGGCGTTCCGGGACCACGGCGGCAAGCTGCTGCTCTGGACCGGCCTGGCCGATCCGCTGATCCCGCCGCAGGGCACGATCGGGTACTACCGGTCGGTCGTGCACCGGATGGGCGGCCCGAAGCGCACCGACCGGTTCGCGCGGCTGTTCCTCGCGCCGGGGGTCGGCCACTGTGCGGGCACCGGCACGGTCGCCCCGGCGCCGCTGGACCGGATGGGCCCGCTCGCACGCTGGGTCGAGCACGGCACCGCGCCGGCCAGCCTGCTCGCCACGACGGTCGACGAGCCGACGGGCCAGGTGACGGCGAGCCGGCCGGTCTGCGTCTACCCGCTCGTCGCCAGGTACGACGGCACGGGCGACACCGAGGACGCGCGGAACTTCACGTGCGCGCGGAGATACTGACCCGATGGCACTCACCCTGGGCGAGGCACGCGAGCGGGCGGCCGCGTTGTCCGACGTGCACTACGAGGTCGCGTTGGACCTGACCCGGACGGACGGCTTCGGCAGCCGCACCACCGTGCGGTTCCGCAGCAGCGCGGCGAGCACGTTCCTCGAGTTGGCGAACGGCGGCTCCGTCGAGCTGAGCGTCAACGGCACGACCGTGGACGCCGGCTACGACGGGGCACGGCTCCCGCTCGGCGGGTTGCGCGCGGACGGGCCGAACGAGGTCGTCGTCGACGCCGTGCTGCCCTACGCCGCCGACGGCGCCGGCATGCACGCGTTCACCGACCCCGCCGACGGGGAGCGGTACGTGTGCGCGTACCTCGGCATGGACCTCGCGCAGCGGGTGTTCGCGTGCTTCGACCAGGTGGACCTCAAGGCGGCGTTCGCGGTGTCCGTGGCCGCGGACCCGCGCTGGACGGTGCTGGCCAACGGCCGGCCGGTGGCCCGTGCGGACGGGCGGTGGCGGTTCGCGGCGACGCCGCCGATCTCCACCGACCGCATCGTGGTCGCGGCCGGCCCGTGGCACTCGGTGCGCTGGGCGCACGCGGGCCTGCCGTTCGGCTGGCACGCGCGGCGCTCGCTCGCGGCGGAGCTCGACCGGGACGCGGCCGAGCTGCGGGCGACGACCGAGGCCTGCTTCGACCACTACGCGACGCTGTTCGACGAGCCGTACGGCTTCGACTCCTACGACCAGGTGTTCGTCCCCGGCCTGAACTGGGGCGCACAGGAGATGCCCGGCTGCGTGACCTACCGCGACGAGCTGCTGCCGCGCGGCGCCGTGACCGCCGGCGAACGGACGCTGCGCGGCGCGATCGTCGCGCACGAGATGGCGCACATGTGGTTCGGCAACTCGATGTCGATGCGCTGGTGGGAGGACACCTGGCTGCAGGAGTCGTTCGCCGACTACATGGGCTACCGCGTCGCCGAGACCGCCGCCGGGTTCGGCGGCGCACTCGTGCGCTTCGAGGTGACGGGCAAGCCGGCCGGGTACGCGGCGGACTGCCGCCGGTCGACGCACCCCGTGGCGCCGCGCGCCGAGGACGTCCCGGACGTCGACGCGGCGTTCGCCAACTTCGACGCGATCTCGTACAGCAAGGGCAACTCCGTGCTGCGCCAGCTCGCCACGTGGCTGGGCGACGAGGAGTTCCTCGCCGGGATCAACGCGCATCTGACCCGCTTCCGCTTCGGCAACGCGACGCTCGCCGACTTCGTCGGGTCGCTGGCGTCGGTCACCGGGCGGGACGTGCACCGCTGGGTCGACCTGTGGCTGCGGAGCACCGGCTTCGACACCGTCGCGGTCGACCGGGCGGACGGTGTCCCCGTGCTGCGCAGGGACGGAGTCCGGCCGCACGCGTTCACGGTGGCGGCGTACGACGACGGGCTCCGGCTCGCCGGCAGCCGGTTGGTCGAGCTGGGCGACGAGCCCGTGCCGTTGCCCGAGTACGCGGGGCTCGCCGTCGTGCCCAACGCGCTCGGCGAGACGTTCGCCGCGATCCGGCTCGACGGGCTCTCCTGGAATCGCCTCTCGACCGGGCTGTCGCGCATCGCGGAGCCGCTGACGCGAGCGGTGCTGTGGACGGCGGTCGCCGGGCAGGTGCGGTCGAGGGAGCTCGGACCCGGCGACTACCTCGCCCTCGTCGAGGCGCAGCTGCCCACGGAACCCGACTCGGCGATCGTCCAGGCCGTCCTCCTCCGCGCGTTGCACGACGTCGTCCCGACGCGCGTGCCCGCGGACGCCGCGGCGGACGCCGTCGCGAGGGTCGCCGCGACCGCGCTCGCCGGCCTGAAGGCCGCCCCAGGCGACGACGATCGCGGCCCGGCGTTCGCGTATGCACTGGCCGCGACGAGCACCGATCCGGGCCTGCTCCAGGGCTGGCTCGAGTCCGGGCGCACCGGCGGGCTGCCGCCGGCGCCCAGGACGCGCTGGCGCGCAATCGCGCGGCTGGCCGAGCTGGGGGCGGCGGACGCCGCGCTCGTCGAGTCCGAACGGTCCGGGGACGGCTCGGCCGAGGCCGAGCTCGGCGCCGCGCGTGCCCTCGCCGCCCGTCCGGCCGAGACCGCGAAGGCCGAGGCCTGGGCCAGGCTCACCGGGGACGAGCACATCTCCAACCGCGCCTTCGAGGCCGTCGCGGCCGGCCTGTGGTCGGCGGAGCAGGCCGAGCTGGTGCGCCCCTACGTCGCCGCCTACCTCGAACACGCGCCACGGCTCGCCCGCGAGCGCGGCGCGGCGTTCGCGCACGTGGTCGGCCGCTCGTTCCCCGCGGTCACCCTCGACGACGAGCAGCTCGACCTGCTGCGGCAGGCGCTCGCCGGCGACGTCCCGACCGTCCTGCGGCGAACCTGGGAGGACGAGCTCGACGACCGGACCTGACCGGTCAGCGGAGCAGGCGGGCGCGGCAGGCGAGCTGGAGGGCGAGCCGCTGGTCCGGGTCGTCCAGGTCGACACCGAGCAGCTCGGTGATCCAGCGCACCCGGTACGACACCGCGTTGCGGTGCAGGTGCAGCCGCTCCCCCGCACGGGACGTCGAGCCGCGTTCGTCGAGGTAGACGTGCAGCGTCTCCACTGCGGACTCCGCGCGCGACGGGTCCAGCTCGTCGAGCGGCCGGAGCAGCGTGCGGACGGCGTCGCGGGCGGAGTCGGAGGCGTACCAGTCGACGAGCATCCGGCCCAGGCCGGTGACGTCGTACATCGTGACCGCGCCGGCTCGTCCGGTCACCCGTCCCTTCGCCAGTGCGGTGCGGGCCTCGGCCGCGCTCGCGAGCAGTCCGGTGGAGCCCTCGTGCGGCGTCCCGACACCGCACCACTGGACGTCGGGCGGCACCAGCTCGGCGAGCCGCTCCAGCACCCGCCCGGCGATGGCCGCGGTGTCCTGCCGGCCGGACGTGCCCGGGTCGTACCTGCCGGTGCCGACGAGGACGAGGGCGCCGTCGACCTGCCCGACGTTCCACGTCCGCCCGTGCGCCCGCGCGACCTGCAGGCCGAGCCGACGGGCCGACTCGAGCGTGCCGAACCGCGTCAGCTCGTCGAACTCGCGGTCCGGGGCCGGACCGTCCAGCTCGATCCGCACCACCTCGTGCCAGCCGTCGATCGGGACGCCGACGTCGCGGGCGGCCGAGACCAGCCGGGACAACCGGTCCCCGCTCGCGACCAGCAGTTCTCCCAGCACGGCCGAGCGCGACCGGACGGGGACGTCCTCGCGTTGCCGGTGCGCGGCGACGAGGCGGCCGGCCGTGGCCGCGGCGAGCGTGAGCACCAGCCGCGCGGTGACCTGGTCGGCCACCGACGACGTCGCCACCGCGAACACGCCCAGCGGCTCGTTGGCGGCGAGGACGCGCACCTGCACCAGCTCGGGCGCGGCGCCGTACTCCCGGTTGTGCTCCACGGGGCGGCCGAGCACCTCCGCCGCGATCTGCCGGGCGTCGGCCACCGGGCTGTCGCTGTCGGCGCCCTCGAGCCCGGCCAGCGCGGCCCTGGCCGCCTCGACGACGCGCAGTTGCTCGTCCGCGCCGCCGGCGAGCGCCGCCGTGAACGACACGACGAGGTCGGCGAGCGGCTCGGTGGCGGCCCTGAGCACGGCGACGTCGGCCCGCGCCGCGACACCGGTGACGGTGGCCGGCACGCGGTCCGGTGCCGCGGCGCCGGTGAGCACCAGCCCGGCGACACCGGACGCGGCCATCTCGCGCAGCGCCACGTCCAGGCGGTAGCTACGGGCGTCGGCGGTCGCCTGGGCACCGAGCACGGCCATGCCGGCCGGGGGCACGAGGCGCAGGTCGGCGAGCCGCTCGATCAGCGACACCGAGCGCACCCGGACGGCCGCCGGGTCGCCGGCGAGCACCTCGACCGCCCTCAGGCCGGGTACTTCCAGCAGCTCACGCAGCAAGCGCATCCGTGCATTGTGCCGCCTGTCGACGTCTTCCCGCATCCTTGTGCCACCGGCACAGTGCCGGGCACGCCAGGAAGGCCTACTGTCACGCTGTGCTCATCGACCAGGACGTGCTCCCGTCCCTCGCCAGGGGGTGCGCCATCCTGAGCGCGGGCGGTGGGGGCTCGCCCAAGATCGGGCTGCTCGCCGCTCTCCAGGCCGTCGCCGATCATGGTCCGGTCCGGCTCGTGTCCCCCGACGAGCTTCCGGACGACCACGTGATCATGCCGCTCGGCATGGTGGGTGCGCCCACCGTGTCGATCGAGAAGATCAGCAACGGCGACGAAGGTCGTTGGGTGCGTGAAGCCGTCGAGCAGGTCACCGGGAGACCGGTCGCCGCGATCATGCCTTCCGAGATCGGTGGGTCCAATGGGTGCGAGCCGGTGTCGTGGGCCGCGCGGCTCGGTCTCCCCCTGCTCGACGGTGACGGCATGGGCAGGGCGTTCCCGCTCATGCCGCAGGTCGCCATGGAGATCGCGGGGATCAGCCCGGCGCCGTGCGTGATGGTCGACGAGCGTCACAACGTGCTGGTCACCTACCCGACGAACGGGCACTGGCTGGAGAAGGTCTGCCGGTCGACGGCGATCGCGTTCGGCGGCCGTGCCACGTCCAGCGAGTACCTGATGACCGTCGCCGAGGCGAAGCGCGGTGCCGTGCTCGGCTCGGTGAGCAAGGCCATCGAGATCGGCCGCACGCTGCAGAACGCCACCGGCGACCCGGTCGACGAGCTGCTCGAGCACGTGTCGGGCTACCGCCTCCTCGAGGGCAAGATCTCCGACGTCGAGCGGGCGACGACCGGCGGCTTCGCCCGCGGCTCCGTCGTCGTCTCCGGGCTGCGGCAGGACGGCGGCCGGCTGCTGCGGCTCGAACTGCAGAACGAGAACCTCGTCGCGCTGGAGGACGGCGCGGTCCGCGCCTGCGTACCGGACATCATCACGGTGCTCGACACGCAGACGGCGGACGCGATCCCGACCGAGCTGCTGCGGTACGGGCAGCGGGTCACCGTTGTCGCCTTCCCGTGCGACCCCGTCTGGCGTACCGAAGCCGGCCTCGCCCTTGCCGGCCCTCGGGCGTTCGACTACGACCTGGACTACCGACCGGTGGAGGAACTGCTTGGCACCCCGACTTGACCTGCGGCTTGGCGTCGACGTCGGGGGAACGAACACGGACGCGGTGGTGCTGGACCGGAGCGACACGCTCGTCGCCAAGGCGAAGGTGCCGACCACGCCGGACGTGACGAGCGGCATCGAGCGCGCGATCGAGGTGGTCGTCGCGCGCGCGAACGTGCCGACCAGCCGGGTGACCCACGTGATGATCGGCACGACGCACGCGACCAACGCGGTGCTCGAACGCCGCGGCCTGTGTCGCGTCGCGGTCGTCCGCATCGGCGGGCCCGCGACGCACGCCGTGCGGCCGCTGTTCGGCTGGCCCGAGGACCTGCGGTCGGAGGTGTCCGCGGGCGAGACCATCGTGTCCGGAGGCTCCGAGCTGGACGGCGAGGAGCTCGCCCCGTTCGACGGCGAGGCGCTCGCGCGCTTCCTCGGCACGCTGCCCGACGACGTCAACGGCATCGCGGTGACGTCGGTGTTCTCCCCCGTCTCGGCGGACCACGAGCTCGCGGCCGAGGAGATCATCAAGCGGGAGCGCGGCGGCGGCGTGCACGTCTCGCTGAGTCACGAGATCGGCAGCATCGGGCTGCTCGAACGCGAGAACGCCGCCGTGCTCAACGAGGCCCTCGTGACCACCGCCCACGGCGTCGCGGAGGCGACGAGGCGCGCACTCGCCGACAACGGGCTCGACGAGGCGATCGTGTTCTTCGCGCAGAACGACGGCACGCTGATGACCCTCGACTACGCCGTCGACTTCCCCGTCCTCACGATCGGCAGCGGGCCGGCGAACAGCATCAGGGGCGCGGCGTACCTCTCGGGGCTGAGGGACGCGCTCGTCGCCGACGTGGGCGGGACGTCCACGGACGTCGGCGTGCTCGTCAACGGGTTCCCGCGCGAGTCGACACTGGGCGTGCGCATCGGCGGCATCGACACCAACTTCCGGATGCCGGACCTCGTCAGCATCGCGCTCGGCGGCGGCACGACCATCATGGACCGTGATGGGACGACCGCGGTGGGTCCCGGCAGCGTCGGCTACCGGCTGCGGGAGGATGCCGTGGTGTTCGGCGGCACCGTCCCCACGCTCACCGACGCGGCCGTGCTCGCGGGGCGCGCGGACATCGGCCACCGGGGCATCCCCGCGCACCTGCACACGATGCTGGCCGACGCGCTGCGGATCGCGGACGAGCGCGTCACCGACGCCGTCGACCGGATCAAGCTCGCCCGCGGTTCGCTGCCGCTCGTCGTGGTGGGCGGCGGCAGCGTCCTCGTGCCCGACGAGCTCGAGGGCGTCACCGAGGTGGTACGACCGGACAACCACGACGTGGCCAACGCGATCGGTGCCGCGATCGGCTCGGTCAGCGGCCAGACCGACCGCGTCTACTCGCTCGGCGGCCGGACCCGCGCCGAGGTGCTCGAGGACGCGAAGGAGACGGCACGGGACCAGGCGGTGCGGGCCGGCGCCGACCCGACCGCAGTCGAGCTCGTGGACCTCGAGGAGATCCCGTTGAGCTATCTCACCGATCCCGCGGTGCGCATCCGGGCGAAGGCGGCCGGGCCATTGGGAACCAGCTAGGCCGCGGCAGCCGCCGCGGCGAGGAGGACGACATGCTGAACAGGTCGCGGACGCTGGTGACGCTGGCGGTCGCCGCCGTCGTGGCGGTGTCCGCGTGCACCGGCAGGCCGAGCTCGCCCACCGACGCGGGCGCGTCCGGTGGGTCCGGGGGTGGGCAGGACGCCACGTTCACCTACGACACCTTCACCCAGGTCGTCACCGAGTGGGACCCGGCCGTCTCGTACTCGAACGAGATCATCGCGATGAGCAACATGTACGAGACGCTCACCCGCTACGACGCGACGACGAAGAAGCTGCAGCCGCTGCTCGCGACCAGGTGGGCGTCGAGCGACGGCGGGCGGACGTGGACGTTCACGCTGCGGCACGGGGTGCGGTTCCACACCGGACGCCCGATGACCGCGGCGGCGGCGAAGGCCGCGATCGACCGCACCCGCAAGATGGGCAAGGGCGCGGCGTACATCTGGTCGGCGGTGGACACGATCAGCGCGCCGAAGCCCGACGAGCTCGTGCTGCACCTGAAGTACCCGGCACCGATGGACCTCATCAGCTCGGCCGACTACGCCGCCTACATCTACGACACCAGGGCCGCGGGGGGCGCGAACCTCGGCAAGTGGTTCGCGCAGGCGCACGACGCCGGCACCGGCCCGTACACCGCGGGCACGTGGAAGCAGGGCCAGGAGGTCGAGCTGACCCTGAACCGGTACAAGGACTACTGGGGCGGCTGGTCCGGCGCGCACTACTCGCGCGTCGCGTTCCGCGTCGTGTCGCAGGACACCACGGCCGCCCAGCTCGCGAGGTCCGGTGAGGTCGACTTCGTCCAGCAGATGAGCCCGCACCTGTGGCAGACGTTCAAGAACGAGCAGTCCGTCACGACGCCGGCGCGCAACTCCTGGCAGAACCTGTTCGCCTTCTTCAACACCAAGACCGGGCCGCTCGCCGACAAGCGGGTCCGTCAGGGTGTCGCGTCCGGCATCGACTACCAGGGCATCCTGACGGCGTTGAAGGGCGCCGGCGTCCGAACGCCCGGCATCGTCCCGAACGGGCTGCTCGGCTACGACCGGAGCCTGCCGCAGTACACCTACGACGTCGCGAAGGCGAAGCAGCTGCTGGCGCAGGCCGGCTACGGGCCGGGCAGGAAGCCGATGAAGCTGACCCTCACCTACACGCAGGGCGACTCCAACGAGCAGCTCGCCATGTCGCTCATCAAGTCGAACCTGGCGAAGCTGAACATCTCGCTGACCGTGCAGGCACTGCAGTGGCCCACACAGTGGGCGAAGGGCAAGTCGTCGAACCCGGCGAAGCGGCAGGACATCTTCGTCATGTACTGGTGGCCCGACTACGCCGACCCGTACTCGTGGTTCATCAACCTGTTCCACACCGAGAAGCCGCCGAACTTCGGCATGGCGTACTACTCGGACAAGGCGATGGACAAGCAGATCGACGACGTCGAGCAGGTGCTGGCCACCGACAAGGCGAAGGCGACGCGGATGTACCGCGACATGCAGGTGCGGCTCTACCGGGACGCGCCCGCCGTGGTGCTGTACACCTCGTCGTACCAACGGATCGTGAACGCCAAGGTCTCCGGCTACGTCGACAACCCGGCGTACCCCAACGTCGTCTTCGTCCACGACCTGCACCCCTCGTCGTGACCCCGACAGGCGCTGGGGACCCCCATCGGGGTCATGACCACGACAGGGGACCCCACACGGTGCCAGGGCGACGGTGGGGGTCCCCAGCGTGACCCGGTACATGGTCCGGCGCCTGGTGCTGTCGGTCGTCGTGGTCGTC
>DASUWX010000183.1:0-5407 GCA_036378185.1 Streptosporangiales bacterium
TTGGGCAGGTGCTCGACACGCACCGCCTGCCCCAGGGCGTTGCGGTACTCGGCGGCGTCCGGCGCGGTGAGCACCGTGACCGCGTCGAGCTCCGGGTACCAGCGGCGGATGGCGCCGGCGAGCTTCGGCTTGTACGCGCGCAGGTTCATGTGGTCCTCGCCGATCCTGGTGAGCGACCGCGAGCCGAACCGTGCGGCCATCAGGTTGAGTGCCGGCCGCGTCGCGATGACGACGTCGGCGTCGGTCCGCCTCAGGTAGCGCCGGACGACGAGGTCGGTGGCGAGGCTGAAGTCGGCGAACCGGTTCTCGTCCTCGGGCACGACCCGGCTCGGCACCCGCTCGAGCAGGGCGACCAGCAGCCGCTTGAGCGGGTTGCGCCTGCGGTACATCAGCGTGCGCCTGCGGACCCGTGGGTCGAGCCGGAACGGCGGACGCCGCCGCTTGAACACGCTCACGATCTCGACGTCGTGCCGGTCGGCGAGCGCGTTGGCCTGGTTCACCACCGACCTGATGCCACCGGTCGCACTGCCCGTGCCGAAAACGAGGTACCGCACTCGCACGTCCCGCCCCCGCTCCTCGTCGGTGCCCGCGGGAGCTCCCCGCCGGTGTGACGAGGACCCGCGGACACCGGAAACGGTTGACGGAACCGGTGGTGCGTTAGTGAGTCGTTACCGTCGGCCGGTCTACGGCCAGCCAGGCGGGGGTCCCTGCTGCGGTCCCTGCGGCCAACCGGGCGGCGGGCCCTGTGGCGGCCGGCCCTGTGGCGGTGCCTGCGGGGGCAGGCTCTGCGGGAACCCCTGCGGCGGGCCCCAGCCGGGCTGCGGGCCCGGCACGGGCGCGCGCGGCGGCGCGGCGAAACCCGGTGCGCCCTGCGGCTGGGCGACGGGGAACCCGGTCGTCGGCGGCCCCCAGCCCGGGTCCGCCGTGGTGGCGAACTGCGGGATCGGGACGCCGGACCGTCGGGACGGCTCATGGCGCAGCAGCATCAGCCGCGTCCCGATGAGCACCAGGACGATCAGCAGGATCAGGACGGTGACGTCCAGGATCCAGGTGGTCGCGTCGTGCTTCCAGAGCGGGTCGTCGGTGGGGAGCAGCTGCAGGTGGTCGAGGTCGAGCGTCGCCGCGATCGCCCCCGTCGACCACCGGGCCGGCACCAGCCACGAGATCTGCTCCAGGCCGACGCGGCCGGTGATCTTGAACAGCAGGCCGGACAGGCCGAACTGGATCATGACCGCGACGACCAGGGTGGGCATGGTCTGCTCGCTGGTCGCCACCCGCGCGGAGATGAGCAGGCCGATCGCGGCCGAGGCGATGGCGAGCAGCGCCGTCGCGACGACGACCTCGAGCCAGCCGTACGGCAGCACGACCGGGTCCTTCGGGAAGTCGCGTCCCACCTGGGCGAGCAGCACGAACACGAGCGCCTGGACGGCGTTGATCGCGCCGAACACGGCCATCTTGCTGGCCAGGTACGCCGACGGCGACAGCCCGACCGACCGCTCCCTGCGGTAGATCGGGACCTCGCCCACGAGCTCGCGTACCGACGTCGCCGTGCCCATGAAGATGGCGCCGAGGACGATGATGCTGACCAGGTGGAAGGCCTCCTGGTCCATCCGCGCGAGCGGCGGCGGTGGCGCCAGCCCGTGGCTGCCCGGGATGGCGTGCGCCAGCAGTGCGAGCGCGAACGGCATGCCGCAGATGAAGCCCGCGTACGCCTTGTCCGAGACGATGACGGCCAGCATCCGCCGGCACAGGATGGAGAACTGCCGGAAGACGTTCTGCTGCCGGTGCGCCTTCCCCGGTTGGCCGGACGCGGCGACCCGCTCGAACTCGTTGGCCGAGTCCGGCGCGCAGCCGTACTGCCGGAAGAACGGCGAGTCGCGGAAGGCGAGCTGCCAGCGGTCCGGCTCGTTCGTCACCGTCTGGAAGACCGACGAGTAGTCGGAGACGCCGAACTGGTCGAGCAGCGGTTGGCCCGGGGGACCGAAGTACGCGACCTTCCCGCCGGGTGCCAGCAGCAGCACGCGGTCGCAGAGGTCGAGGTTGAGCACGCTGTGGGTGACGACGATGACCGTGCGGCCCTCGTCGGCCAGGGTGCGCAGCTCGGTCATGACCTGCTTGTCCAGCCCGGGGTCGAGGCCGGACGTGGGTTCGTCCAGGAACAGCAGCGACGGCCGGGTGAGCAGTTCGAGCGCGACCGACACGCGCTTGCGCTGCCCGCCGGAGAGCTTGTCGATGCGCTTGTCCATGTGCTCGAGCAGGCCGAGCGACGCACACGTCTCGCCGATGCGCTGGGCCCGTTCGGTCGCGCTGACGTCGTCGGGGAAGCGCAGCGCGGCGGCGAACTCCAGGGCGCGGCGGACGGTGAGCCGCCGGTGCAGGATGTCGTCCTGGGGGACCAGGCCGATCCGGTGGCGCAGGTCCTCGTAGTTGTCGTAGAGGTCGCGGCCCTCGTAGACCACCCGGCCGGCCTGCGCGGGCTTCGCGCCGGTGAGCGCGTTCAGCATGGTCGACTTGCCCGCGCCGGACGGGCCGACCACGGCGAGCAGGCTGCACTCGTCGAGGGTGAAGCCGACCTGGTCGAGGATGATCTTGCCGTCCTCGACGGCGACGGAGAGGTTCTCCGCCCGCAGCGAGACGCGGCCCTCGTCGACGTACTCGGCGAGCCGGCCGTCCTGCAGCACGAACTGGTGGTGGCCGACGGACAGCAGGTCGCCCGGCGTGAACGGTGCCTGGTTGACCCGGCGGCCGTTGAGGTAGGTGCCGTTGCGGCTGCCGAGGTCGACGACCTCGAACCCGCCCTGGCTGGTCCTGCGCACCTCGGTGTGGTGCCGCGACACGAGCAGGTCGGACAGGACGACGTCGTTGTCGGGTGCGCGGCCGAGGCGCACGCGGGTGGTGACGTCGTGCGTCGACGCGGGCCCGCCGCGCTGCGCCGGTGGGAAATCCGGCAGGACCGGTGTCTCGGGCGAGGCCATCATCGTGCCGTGCATGACGGTGCCGCCACCGGGCGGCTGCAGCACGAGCATCGGCCCGCTGGCCGCGTTGCCGAGCCGGACGGCGCACGGCTCGGCGACGGCGAGGCGCACGATCCGCGTCGGCCCGACGTAGGTGCCGTTGCGGCTGCCGAGGTCGCGCAGCGTCCAGCCGCCCTCCTCGAACGCCAGCTGCGCGTGGTGCCGGGAGACGCGGCCGTCGTCGATGCGCACCTGACAGTCCGGGCTGCGTCCGATGAGGACGGTCGCGCCGGGGCGGAACTCCTGCCGGCCGCCGTTCACCAGGACCGCGAGCGGACCCGTGGCGGCCGCGAGGCCCGCGGGCTGCTGCTGACGGGGGTCGATCGACACGATCACGAACGGTACCAGCGCCCCCCGTCGGCCAGGGGCATTGACGACTCCCGCCGGCTCAGGCGTGCGCGAGAACCTTGCGCACGTCGGCGCGGTGCTTCGCCCACGGGACGTGCGCCAGCGACGGCTTGCCGGCCCCGATCCGTTTCGCGTAGAGGCGCAGCGCCGTCACCCGGACGACCGCCTGGTCCAGCGTCCGCGTCGAGATGCGCCCGGACCGCGCGGCCTCGAGCAGCCCGCGGTACGCCGCCCGCACGTCCTTCGGCATCAGCACGACGTCCTCGCCGGCGAGCACCGCGCGGACCGCGCCCTCGGCCGGCCCGTAGTGCCCCGCGATGGGCTCCATCTCCTCGGAGTCGGTGAACGCGACACCGTTGAAGCCGAGCTGGTGCCTGAGCATCCCGGTGACCACCTTCCGGCTCACCGACGACGGCCGGCCCGGGTCGACCGCCCGGATGTCGAGGTGCGCGGTGAGCACGCCGGGCACCTGGGCGCGGACGGCCGAACGGAACGGCACCAGGTCGATCCGGTCGAGCGCGGCCCGGCTCCTGGTGATCCGCGGCAGCGTCCGGTGGCTGTCGGTGCCCGCGCTGCCGTGCCCGGGGAAGTGCTTGACCACTGCGACGACGCCGCCCCGGCGGTAGCCGTCGACCGCCGCCGTCACCATCGCGGCGGCCCGTTTCGGCGTGGCGGCGTACGAGCGGGTGCCGATCGCGGGGCTGTCGAAGCCGACGTCCGCGTCCGGCGCGAAGTCGAGGGTGAAGCCCATCGCGCGCAGCTCGACGCCGTTGTCCCGGGCCAGCAGCCGGGCGTACGCCGGCTCGCCGGTGCGGCCGATGCTGGCCGCGGCCGGGTACGTCGTCGCCCCGGCCTTGACCCGCTGCACCGTGCCGCCCTCCTGGTCGACGCCGACGAGCAGCGGCAGCGCGGCGCCGGCGTCCCTGCGACCGGCCGCGGCGATGCCGGCGTTGAGCCGTGCGACCTGCTTCGCGTCGGTGACGTTCTGCGGCATCACGATGACGCCGCCGAGGTGGTAGCGGCGGATCGCCGCACTGATCGTGCGGACGCCGAAGGTCTCCTCGTTCACCTTCGCCTCGGCGGACGTCACCGACGTCGCGGAACGGCCGGTGAACTGCGGCATGAGCAGGCTGCCGACCTTCTCCCGCACCGTCATCTTCGCCACGAGCCGCTGCGCCTCCGCGAGCTCGGCGTCGGTCGGCCCCCAACCGCCCGGCAGGCTGCCGGCCGTCGGCGTCGGCGTGGCCGTACCCGCGGACGTCGGGCCGCTCGGCGACGCGGGCCCGCCGCTGCCGGACCCGTCGTCCGCACGGGTGCAGCCGGCGAGCAGGAGGCAGCCTGCGGCGACGGCGGCGAGCGCGCGGCGCATGGTTGTGGTGTCCCCTCCGACGACGGCAGCGATGTCCCATCGTCGCAGGCGCCGTCCTCGCGCCCCGGTCAGGACGCGGGATCCGGGATCCCCGCCGACGGGAACAGGTCGCGGTAGCACCGCAACCCGTCCGCCGACGACGCGGAGACCAGGGCGTCCCGAACGGCGAACGTGAACACGTCCGCGGCGACCTCGAGCAGCCGGTTGTAGGCCCAGACGTCCTCGACGTCCACCCGTCCTGCCGCGAGCGTGAAGATGGTGTCTCCGTCGAACATGGTGTGCGCGGGGCGCACCGCGCGGGCCAGCCCGTCCTGGGCGACACCCGCGACCTTCTGGCACTGCGCCTTGCTGAGCCGCGCGTCGGTCATGACGACGCCGATGGTCGTGTTGAGCGGCCGGTCGGGGCGCTTCGGCAGCCGGCTCAGCTCGTCCCGCGACGGCGTCCGGTAGCTGTGGTCGAGGTCGGCGTACAGCCGGCCGGTGAGCGGGTCGACGGCGGAGCCCGCGCCGTTGACGACGGCCAGCGCGGCGACCTCGACGTCCTCGGCCCGGCCCGTGGCCCAGCCGACGCCGCCCTGCATCCCCCCGACCGACGCGCCGGTGCCGGCGCCGACCGTCCCGCGGGCCGGTGGCGTGTCCGGACCCACCTCGCGCGCGGCCTCGCAGGCGAGCCGGC
>DASUWX010000184.1:0-8256 GCA_036378185.1 Streptosporangiales bacterium
TGGACTCGCTGTTCCCGTCGCAGAAGATCTACGCGCCGCACGGCCAGCAGTACGAGCCCGCCGACCGCAACATGCTGCTCTCGTACCGCGAGTCGCAGCAGGGCCAGCTGCTGCACGAGGGCATCACCGAGTCCGGCGCGATGGGCTCGTTCATCGCGGCGGGCACGTCGTACGCCACCCACGCCACGCCGATGGTGCCGGTCTACATCTTCTACTCGATGTTCGGCTTCCAGCGCACCGGCGACCAGATGTGGGCGGCGGGCGACTCGATGGCCCGGGGCTTCCTGCTCGGCGCCACGGCCGGGCGCACCACGCTGACCGGTGAGGGGCTGCAGCACGCCGACGGCCACTCCCCGCTGCTCGCGTCGACCAACCCGGCGTGCGTGCACTACGACCCCGCGTGGGCGTACGAGATCTCCTACATCGTCCAGGACGGGCTGCGGCGGATGTACGGCTCCAGCCCCGAGCACCCCCAGGGCGAGAACGTCTTCTACTACCTGACCGTCTACAACGAGCCGATCGTGCATCCGGCGGAGCCGGACGGCCTCGACGTCGAGGGCCTGCTCAAGGGCCTGTACCTGTTCCGGCCGGCGGCCGAGGACGGCTCGGACCGCCCGCGGGCGCAGATCCTCGCCTCCGGTGTCGCCATGCCGTGGGCGGTGCAGGCCCAGGAGATGCTCGCCGAGCAGTGGGGCGTCGCGGCCGACATATGGTCGGCCACGTCGTGGAACGAGCTGCGCCGGGACGCCGTCGCCTGCGACGAGTGGAACTACCTGCACCCGGACGAGGAGCAGCGTGTCCCGTACGTCACCCGCACGCTCGAGAGCACGTCCGGCCCCGTGGTCGCGGTCAGCGACTTCATGCGGGCGGTGCCGGACCAGATCGCGCAGTGGGTGCCGTCGGACTGGCTCTCGCTCGGCACGGACGGGTTCGGCTTCTCCGACACGCGGGGCGCGGCGCGGCGGTTCTTCCACGTCGACGCCGAGTCGATCGTGGTCGGCGTGCTGACGCAGCTGGTGAAGCAGGGCCACCTGAAGCACGAGGTGCTGCAGCAGGCGATCGACACCTACCGGCTGTACGACGTCGAAGCGGCCAACCCGGGCGAAACGGGCGGCGACTCCTGACGCACGTCCCGAGCACGTAACGTGCCCGGGGTGGTGCCCGCGCGCGGCGCGAGCTATGGTCGGCCCACTCGACGACGCACCACGACACCGCCGAGAGGGTTGACCAATGTTCTGGAGTTCACGCCGGCGTCCGGTCACCGAGCTGGTCAGCCATCCGAACCTCGACGAGATAACCGGCATCGTCGGGCAGATCCCACTGCTCGAGCTCGACGACCTGCGGCTGCTCGGCGAGTCGTGGAGCAACACGACCGAGGCCGCCCAGGCCCGGGCGCGGGCACTCGATCCCGAGTGCCCGCTGGTCGTCGACGTCCTGCGGACGTTCGAGAGCATCACGACCACCTTCCACGACACCGTCGCCGAGTCGGACTGCCCGGAGCTGGCCGGCTCGGGCCTCAAGGCGCTGCGCGACGCCGTCGCCGGCGCGTTCGCGCGCCCGTCGCTCACCCGGCGGGAGCACAAGGTGCTGCTCAAGCCGTGGCGGACGGCATTCCCCGCGCCGCGGCTGGACACCGGCGACATTGGCATCATCACGCCCTACTTCTGACCCGGCACCAGCTGAGCCCGAGGACATGCCCGATCTGGCCGAGTCCGTACGGATCGACGCGCCGGCCGACCTCGTGTACTCGATGGTGAGCGATCTCGGTCGGATGGGCGAATGGAGCCCGGAATGTACGGGCGTCACCTGGCGCGGCGGGCGCGGCCGCGGCGGGCGCGGCCGCGGCGTGGGCGGCCGCTTCGTCGGCCACAACCGCGACGGCTGGAAGCGCTGGTCCACATACGGCCGCATCGTGCGGGCCGTGCCGAGCCGGGTCTTCGCGTTCGACATCAGCCTCGGACCCGTCCGGTCCGCGACGTGGGCCTACGTGATCGAGACCGCGGACGACGGCTGCACGGTCACCGAGGAGTGGACGGACCACCGTCCCGCGGTCATCCGTGCGGTCACGGACCTGGCCTTCGGCGCTCGCCGGCGCATCAACCGGGACAGCATCCTCACGACCCTGGCCAACGTCAGGGCCGCGGCGGAGGCCCGGACCGGATAGCCACGGCGGGCCCGGACCTCACGGCTCAACGGCGGGCGTCGGCCCCGTGGTCGCAGTGCGACCCGGCCGCGATGTCGGTGTGCGCCGCCGTGGTGTTCGCGTGCGCGATCGTGACGTTCGAGTGCGTCGCCGCCGACGCCGCCGACGCGCCCGTCAGGTCATACCCGGCGCCGCCGCCGCACGCGGCCGCGGCGAGGAGCATGCCGGAGAGCGAGACGGCAAGCCTCGTGTATCGAGAGCGCGATGACATCGGTACGTCCTCTCGCATAGCGGGACCGCGATGGGATGCGGTCTCCCCATACCCACGCAACTGAGCGCGCGCTGGTTCACTCCGGCACGCAGGTGCTGTCAGTGCCTCTCACTAGCCTCCGCTCGGGTGTCGACGAAGGAGGTCTGATGGGTTGGTTGGCACGGGTGCCCACCGGGCGGCGCGATCACGTCGAGGCGCGCCTGCGGGGCAACCTCATGGCCTGGTTGACGACCGTCCGCCCGGACGGCCGGCCGCGGACGGTTCCGGTGTGGTTCCTGCTGACGGACGACGAGACCATCCTGCTCTTCAGCCAGCCGGGGAAGGCGAAGCTGCGGAACATCGAGGCGAACCCGCACGTGACGCTGGCACTGGACGTCTGTGACCTCGGCCGGGACGTGATCACGGTCGACGGGCTCGCCCAGCGGGTCGCGAACCATCCGACGGCACTGGAGGTGCCTCAGTACCTGGCGAAGTACGCCGAGCGGATCGGTGCGCTGTACGGCACGCCGGAGAACTTCGCCGAGTCGTTCTCCGAGGCGGTCGTCGTCACGCCGTCGGCGATCCACACGTGAACGGAGGCGCAACCCACTCGTCCGACTCACCCCGGCCGCACCAGCGGACTCGTGCTCGGGAAGTAGAACTGGAGCGCCGGTACGGGCCGGCCGCCGGCCGGGCGGTAGAAGTCGTTCGCCAGGTGCAGGTGGGTGGACGAATCGGGAAACCGCAACAGCTCGCCCGGGTCCGAGCTGCCGGGGAACAGGTCGGCGAGGTCGTCTCCCTCGTCGAACCTGCGGCCCGAGACCACCGCTTCCGCGAGCCGGTTCAGGGAGCGCCCCGCGTGTTCCGGGCACATGCGGAAGCAGATGAACTCCGGATGATCCCAGCGGCTCATCCCCACGGTGTAGGCGAACTCCGGATTCTCCGGCTCGCCGTCACCGGTCACGTACTGGATCGCCCAGCCGTGGCGAAGGATCGTGTCGCGCACGTAGCCCACGTACTCACGCGAGGTCATGCCCAGGCACATCTTGCACATCGTCGCCTCCACTCGATTCGAACATATGTTCGATCATAGAGCGGAGGATCGACCGCGGCCGTGCGTTGTCCACAGCGGACCTCGTACCGGTTACGCGCCGGGCAGTTCGCGCGTCCTCGTCCAGGTGAGCAGGTCGTCGAGGCCGCGGGTGTTGACGATGCGCTCGGCCGGCACGCCGCACAGGGCGGCCCGTTCGCAGCCGTTCACCTGCCAGTCGAGCTGGCCGGGTGCGTGGCTGTCGGAGTCGATCGAGAAGACGCAGCCGCCCTCGAGCGCGAGCCGGAGCAGCCGTTTCGGCGGGTCGAGGCGGTCGGGACGGGAGTTGATCTCGACGGCGACGCCGAAGCGCCGGCACGCCTCGAACACGATCTCCGCGTCGAAGCTGGACTCCGGACGCCGCCGGCCGACGATCCGGCGCCCGGTGCAGTGGCCGAGCACGTCGACGTTCGGGTTCGCGATCGCGGTCACCATCCGCCTGGTCATGTCCGGGGCGGACATGGCGAGCTTCGAGTGGCAGCTGGCCACGACGACGTCCAGCTCGGCGAGCAGGTCCTCCTCCTGGTCGAGCGACCCGTCGTCGAGGATGTCGACCTCGATCCCGGTGAGCAGCCGGAACGGCGCCAGCCGCTCGTTGACCTCGCGGGCGACGTCGAGCTGCCGGCGCAGCCGGTCCGCGCTCAGCCCGCCGGCGACGGTGAGCCGCGGCGAGTGGTCGGTGAGCGCGAGGTAGTCGTGGCCGAGGTCGCGCGCGGTCGCGGCCATCACCTCGATCGGGCTGCCGCCGTCGGACCACTCCGAGTGCGAGTGCAGGTCGCCGCGCAGTGCCGCCTTCAGCTCGGCGGCGTCGGCAGGGACGTCACGGCCGTCGGTGTCCTCCAGCCGACGCAGGTACACCGGCGTCTCCCCCGCGTACGCCTCGGCGACGGCCCCCGCCGTCACCTTGCCGATGCCGGACAGCTCCTGCAGCGTGCCCGCCCGCACCCGCTCGGCCAGTTCCGCCTCGTCCATCCCGGCCACGACCGCCGACGCCGTGCGGAACGCCCGCACCCGGTAGGTGGGCTCGCCCGCGCGTTCGAGCAGGAACGCGATCCGGTCCAACGCCTCCACGGGAGTCACGGGCAGACGCTACCGCGACGCCGCGCCGGTCACCGCGGGTCTCGGCCCGTGCCGGGCACCCGCGCCGCCTGACTGCGCTGCGCGGGTACCCCTCACGGGTAGCCTGCCCAGGTGGACCCAGTACATTCCGCCGCACCCGGAACCCCCGCCGGCCGGCGCGCGGACACCATCCGCCGGCTGCGGCGGGCGAGCGGTGAGCTGGCCACGTCGGCGGTCGGGCGGATGGAACACAACCTGCCCTGGTTCGCCGCCATGTCGGCCGAGGACCGGTCCTGGGTCGGTCTGGTCGCGCAAGCCGGCATCGTCTCGTTCATCGAGTGGCTGCACGAGCCGGAGCGCGAGCCGCGGGTCATCGGCGAGGTGTTCGGCACGGCCCCGCGGGAGCTCGCCCGCAAGGTCACGCTGCAGCAGACGGTGCAGCTGGTGCGCGCCACCATCGAGCTGGTCGAGTCGTCCGTGGACCGGCTCGCCGCGCCCGGCGACGAGGCCGGGCTGCGCGAGGCGCTGCTCGTATACTCCCGCGAGATCGCGTTCGCCTCGGCGCAGGTTTACGCGCAGGCCGCCGAGGCCCGCGGCGCGTGGGACGCGCGGCTGGAGGCGCTGGTCGTCGACGCGCTGCTGCGCGGCGAGGCGGACGAGTCCATCGGGTCCCGCGCCGCCGCGCTCGGCTGGCCGCCCGCGAGCGACGTCGTGGTCATCGTCGGCAGCCGGCCCGACGGCGAGCCGGAGACCGCGGTCGAGAACGTACGCCGCCGCGCCAGGCACAACCGGCTGGAGGTGCTCGCCGGCGTGCAGAGCGACCACCTCGCGATCGTCGTCGCCGGCGTCGACGACGCGCGCAAGGCCGCGACGTCGCTCGTCGACGAGTTCGGCAAGGGGCCGGTCGTGGTCGGGCCGGTGGTGTCCGACCTCCGTGCTGCCGAGCGCTCGGCCCGCGAGGCGTTCGCCGGCGAGCGCGCCGCGGCCGCCTGGCCGGACGCACCCCGCCCGGTGCTGTCGGCCGAGCTCCTCCCCGAGCGCGCCGTCGACGGCGACGTGGACGCGCGGGACCGGCTGGTCACCGAGGTGTACCTGCCGCTGGCCCGGAGCGGCGTCCTGCTCGACACGGTCGCGGCGTACCTCGACCACGGCAGCTCGCTGGAGGCGTGCGCCCGGGCGTTGTATGTTCACCCCAACACGGTCCGTTATCGGCTCCGCAGGGTGACCGAACTCACTGGGTACGCGCCGACCTCGGCACGCGGCGCTTTTTCGCTGCGGCTCGCGTTAGCGCTGGGCAGGTTGGGTAGAGGGACGCAATTGTAGAAAGCCTACAATTGTTGGACGTCCAAGTTCGTGCCCGGCGCTAGCCGCACCGGCCCGCCGGGCCAGGCATGGTGGAGCAATGCTCATTCTCGTAGCACCCGGCCAGGGTGCCCAGAGTCCTGGGTTCCTGACTCCGTGGCTCGAGATCTCGGGGTTCCGCGAACGGCTCGACTGGCTCGGCGCCTGCGCCGACCTCGACTTGGTGCGCTACGGCACCGAGGCCGGCGCCGACGAGATCCGCGACACCGCGGTGACCCAGCCGCTGCTGGTCGCGTCCGCCCTCGTCTCGGCGGTCACCCTGTTCCCGCACCCGGTGGACGCGTTCCGCCAGATCGGCGCGGTCGCCGGCCACAGCGTCGGCGAGATCGCCGCCGCCGCGGGTGCCGGCGTGATCTCGGCCGAGCAGGCGATGGTGTTCGTCCGCGAGCGCGGCCGCGCGATGGCCGACGCCGCCCGGCGCGAGCCCACCAGCATGACCGCCGTGCTCGGCGGCGACAAGGACGCGGTGCTCGCCAAGCTGGACGAGTACGGCCTCACCCCGGCGAACGTGAACGGCGCGGGCCAGGTCGTCGCGGCGGGCAGCGCGGCCGCCCTGGAGAAGCTCGCCGCCGACCCGCCCGAGGGGGCCCGGCTGCGTCCGCTGCAGGTCGCCGGGGCGTTCCATACGTCGTACATGGCCAGCGCGGTGGACGGGCTGCACCGCTACGCCGCAGCCATCACCACCAAGGACCCCCGCACCCGGGTCCTGTCCGACCTCGACGGCGGTGTCGTGCACAGCGGCACCGAGCTGATCGGCCGGCTGGTCGAGCAGGTCGCGAAGCCGGTCCGGTGGGACCTCGTCATGGACAGCATGAAGGCGCTGGGCGTCACCGCCGTCATCGAGATGCCGCCCGCCGGCACGCTGACCGGGCTCATCCGCCGTGCGCTGCCCGGCGTCGAGACGCTCGCGCTCAAGACGCCCGCCGACCTCGACGCCGCGAAGCGGCTGGTCGACGAGCACGGCGAGGCGAGCCCGCTGGAGAACAACCCCACGTGGCGACTGGTCATCGCGCCGCAGGCCGGCACGTTCCGCCGCGGCGACGCCGAGCCCGGTGCCGCTCTCGCCGCGGGCACGCCCGTCGGCACGCTCGTCTCCCGCCGTGACGAGCTCCCCGTCACGGCACGCCACGGCGGCACCGTCGTCGAGTGGCTCGTCGAGGACGGCGACCCGGTCTCGCCCGGCCAGCCGCTCGTCCGCCTGCACCCGGAGGTGTCCTCTTGAGGAACCCAGCCCACGTACCCGGCGCGCGCATGCTCGCGCTCGGCGAGTACCGGCCCGCGCGCGTCGTCACCAACGACGAGATCGCGCCGCAGATCGACTCCAGCGACGAGTGGATCCGCAGCCACACCGGCATCGTCACCCGGCGGTGGGCGGAGACCGAGACCGTCGCCGACATGGCCACGATCGCCGGTGAGAAGGCACTCGCGAACGCCGGCGTCGACGCCTCCGATGTCGACGTCGTCATCGTCGCGAACTGCACGCACCACATGCAGACGCCGGGTGCGAGCAGCGAGGTGCAGGAACGGCTCGGCGCGAACAAGGCCGGCGCGATGGACCTCAACGCCGCCTGCGCCGGCTTCGCGTACTCGCTCGCCGTCGCGAACGACCTGATCCGCGCCGGCACCGCGCGGTACGTGCTCGCGATCGGCTCGGAGCGATTCCGCGAGATCATCGACCCGTACGACCGGTCGATGGCGATGCTGTGGGGCGACGGCGCCGGCGCGGCGCTCGTCGGCCCCGCCGACGAGCCGGGTATCGGCCCGGTGTCGTGGGGCAGCGACGGCGCGCGCATCGAGACGGTGCAGCAGGAGCCCAACTACATGGAGGTCTTCCAGGCCGCGCAGGAGGGCAAGGCGCTGCCGCCGACCGCGCTGCGGATGCAGGGCCCGAAGGTGTTCCGCTGGGCCAGCTACGAGATGGTCCACGTCGCGAAGCGGGCGCTCGAGCTCGCCGACGTCAAGCCGGACGAGCTGTCCGCGTTCGTCCCGCACCAGGCCAACACCCGCATCATCGACGTGCTCGCCCGCGGCGTCGGGCTGCCGGAGCACGTCGTGGTGGCGAAGGACATCGAACGCCAGGGCAACACCTCGTCCGCGTCCATCCCGCTGGCGCTCTCGGCGCTGCTCGAGCGGGGCGAGGTGGAAAGCGGCGGGCTGGCGTTGTTCGTCGGCTTCGGCGCGGGCCTGACCTACGCGGGTCAGGTGGCGCGGATCCCCTGAGCAGGGCATGCTCGACATCTTCTGGTGACAGCCGCCAGATGCCCGCGGCCGCGGGTACATCCCGAACGCACGAAGGAGCACATCAATGGCAGTGTCCGAGCAGGAGATCCTCGACGGTCTCGGCGACATCGT
>DASUWX010000185.1:0-11280 GCA_036378185.1 Streptosporangiales bacterium
TGGGCGCAGCCGATCGTGGAATGGACGCCGCTCACCCAGTCGGTCGAGCTGGTCCGTGACCTCACGACGGGCACCCCCGGCGTGTGGACGGCCGTGCACGCCGGCTACCTGGTCGTGCTCAGCGTCCTCGGCTCGCTCGGCGCCGCGTACCGCATCGACCGGTTGCTCTGCCGGTGACCACGGATTCGCGCCCACGGGACCGAGCGCCACGCCGCGACGGCACAACGTCGCCTTCCCCTGCGCTGTAGGCGAACGCCGCGCGTCGGGCGGGGAAATTGAAGCGCGGGATGTCGTACCCGCCACGTACGTTGGGAACTCGCCGCGCCACGAGCGCGACGACCCGTCCGACTGTGACCCGTAGGGAGCCGCGTGTCCGACCAGACCGAGCTGCGCGAGACCGCGGTACCTCCGCTCGATGCGCAGACCGAGCCGATGAGCGCCCGGGACCGCACGGTCATCGGGGTGCTGCTCGTCTCGACCTTCGTCGTCATCCTCAACGAGACGATCATGAGCGTCGCGCTGCCGGTGCTCATGCACGACCTGGACGTCGACGCGAGCACGGGGCAGTGGCTCACCGCGGGGTTCCTGCTGACGATGGCCGTGATCATCCCGGTCACCGGCTTCCTCATCAAGCGGGTGCCCACGCGGACGCTCTACGGCGTCGCGATGACGCTGTTCAGCACGGGCACGCTGCTCGCCGCGCTCACGCCGGGCTTCGGCGTGCTGCTCGCCGCGCGCGTGATCCAGGCCAGCGGCACCGCGATCATGATGCCGCTGCTGATGACCGCCGTGATGACGCTCGTCCCCGCGCGGCGCCGTGGCGCGATCATGGGCAACATCTCGATCGTCATCTCCGTCGCGCCGGCGATCGGCCCGACCATCTCCGGCGTCGTGCTCAGTCTCCTGGGCTGGCGGTGGATGTTCTGGACCGTCCTCCCCATCGCCGTGGCCGCGCTCGCGCTCGGCCTGCCCCGGATGGTCGACGTCGGCGAGCGGAGCGGCGTCCGGGTCGACGTGCTGTCCGTCGTCCTGTCGGTGTTCGGGTTCGGCGGGCTCGTGTATGGGCTGAGCAGCATCGGCCAGGCCTCGTCCGCGCCGGCGATCGTGCCGCTCTGGGTGCCGTTCGTCGTGGGCGCCGTCGGCCTCGCCGCGTTCGTCGCGCGGCAGCTGGCGTTGCAGCGCACCGACACGGCGCTGCTCGACCTGCGCACGTTCCGCGCACGGACGTTCACCACGGCGTCGGTGCTGATGGCCGTGATGATGATGGCGATGCTCGGCACGGTCGTCCTGCTGCCGATCTACCTGCAGAACGTGCTGCACCTGAGGCCGCTGGTGATCGGCCTGCTGCTGTTGCCCGGCGGGCTGCTCATGGGCCTGCTGAGCCCGGTGGTCGGCCGTCTCTACGACCGGTTCGGCCCCCGGGCGCTGCTCGTGCCCGGCGCCACGCTCGCCAGCGCGTCGCTGTGGTTCGCCTCGCTGTTCACGTCGACCAGCTCGATCTGGCACGTGCTCGGCTTCCACATCCTGCTCAGCATCGGCCTCGCGTTCATCTTCACGCCGCTGTTCTCGGCCGGCCTCGGCGCCGTCGAGCCCCGGTTCTACTCGTACGGCAGCGCGATCTTCGCCACCACGCAGCAGCTCGCCGGCGCCGCCGGCGTCGCGCTACTGGTGACCGTGATGAGCCTGCGGGCGGCCGGCCTGGCCCGGGCGGGCGACCCGACCGTCGAGCAGACCGCGGGCGGCATCCACACCGCGTTCCTCGTCGCGGCGCTGCTCTCCCTGGTCGCGATCGTCGGGGCATTCCTCATCCGGGCCGACCGGGAGAACGGCGAGCCGGGATAGCCGTGGCCGACAACGTCTTCGAGCACCCCCGGCTCGCCGCGATCTACGACGCGCTCGACCCGGACCGCAGCGATCTGGACGTGTACGCGGCGATCGCGGCCGAGCTGGGCGCCGGTCGGGTGCTGGACGTCGGCTGCGGCACGGGGACGTTCGCGCTGCTGCTCGCCGGCCAGGGATTCGATGTCACCGGCGTCGACCCCGCGGCGGCGGCGCTCGACGTCGCACGCGGCAAGCCCGGTGCGGAGCGGGTCCGCTGGCTGCACGGCGACGCCACCCGCCTGCCGCCGATGCGGGTCGACCTCGCGACGATGACGGCGAACGTGGCACAGGCGATCACGGATCCCGACGACTGGTCGGGGACGCTGCGCGGCATCCACGAGGCGCTGCGGCCCGGCGGCCACCTCGTGTTCGAGACCCGCGACCCGGCCTACGGCGCCTGGCGCGGGTGGACCAGGGAGGCCACCTACGGCGTCACCGAGATCGAGGGCGTCGGGTCCGTGGAGAGCTGGGTGGAGCTCACCGAGGTGCGGTGGCCGCTGGTGGAGTTCCGCGGCACCTGCGTGTTCGCCGCCGACGGGGCGGTGCTGACCTCGGACTCGACGCTGCGGTTCCGGGAGCGCGAGGAGGTGGCGGCCGACCTCGCCACGCACGGCTACGCCGTCGACGAGGTCAGGGACGCACCCGACCGCCCCGGCCGCGAGTTCGTCTTCCTCGCCACCCGGGCGGACAAGCCCTAGAGTGTGCCGTCCTTGGGCAGCTCGAGGTCGTCGCTCTTGGCCAGCTCCTCGATGTTCACGTCCTTGTACGTGATCACGCGGACGCTCTTCAGGAACCGCTTGGTGCGGTACAGGTCCCACACCCAGGCGTCGGTCATGGTGACCTCGAAGTACACCTCACCCGTGCCGGACGTGCGCGGGTGCACCTGGACGTCGTTGGTGAGGTAGAACCGCCGGTCGGTCTCGACGGAGTGGGAGAACAGGCTCAGGACGTCGCGGTACTCCTTGTAGAGCTGGAGCTCCATCTCAGTCTCGTATTTCTCGAGATCCTCGGTACTCACGTCCCTACCTCCTCCCCAAGCATCCGGTCCACCACGCCATTGTGACCAGACGAGCCCCCGTGACGGCGAATCGCCTCGACGACGTTCACGAAGCGGCGCCGGTGTTCCGGGCAGGCACCGTGACGCTCGAGCATCTCCTGGTGACCGCTGGTGACGTAACCCTTGTGCACGTCGAAACCGTACGCCGGGAACCGGGCGTGCATCTGCTCCATCAGCCGGTCCCTGGTGACCTTGGCGATCACGGACGCCGCCGCCACGCAGGCGGCCACCGCGTCGCCCTTGGGGACGGCGAGCGCCGGCACGGACAGGCCGCTCACCGGGAACCCGTCGCTCAGCACGTACCTGGGCGGCGTCTCGAGCCGGGCCAGCGCGCGGCGCATGCCCTCGATGTCCGCTACGTGCATGCCCAGCCGGTCGCACTCCTGCGCGGGGATCACGACCACGCTCCAGGCGACGGCGCGCTTGAGGATCTCGGCGTACACCTGCTCGCGACGCAGCGGCGTCAGCATCTTCGAGTCCGCGAGGCCGGGCACGATGCCGCGCTGGGACTGGGGCAGGATCGCCGCGCCGATGACCAGCGGGCCGGCACACGCACCTCGGCCGGCCTCGTCGACGCCGGCGACCGGGGCCAGACCGGACCTGGCGAGCGCCCGCTCGTAACCGTAGATCCCCGAGTCACGCCGGACCCGGAACGTCGGGTGGGCGTCCATGATCATGGCCGGCGTCGCCGTCCGGCGGTGCCGGCGCCGGCGAGCACCACGCCGGCGAGGGACGCACCGAGCGGTTCCGGCGCGGAGTGCCCGGGCGCGGGCGCCGCGCCGCGCAGGGCCCGCTGGTGGAACGTCGGCGGCTGGGAGAGCGAGGCCCAGTGACCCGTGGGCCAGACGACCGCGACCGCCCGGCCGATCACCGCGTTCTCGGGCACCGTCCCGAAATGGCCGTCGTCGACGTGCTCCCGCGAGTCGGCCGACAGCGAACGGTGGTCACCCATCACCCACAGCCGGCCCTTCGGCACCGTGACCGCGTCACTGCCGGTGAACTCGCGGGTGCACGGCTGGTCGCGCGGGAACAGGTACGACCGCTCCTCCAGGCGCGCGCCGTTGACGTACATCGCGAAGCCGCCCGCGAGCCTGCGGCACTCCACGCGGTCACCGGGGACGCCGATGACCCGCTTGACGAAATCCTCCTCGTTGGCCGGCGTGCCGCCGAAGAACTGCCAGACCGCCTGCGCGGCCCGCTTGACCGGGTTGCTCGGCGGCACCGACCGGACCTCGGGGGTGAACGACCCGGCGCCGTCGAAGACGATGACGTCGCCCCGCTCGACCGGGCGGAACCGGTAGACGAGCTTGTTGACGAGGACCTTGTCACCGATCCGGAGCGTGTTCTCCATCGAGCCGGACGGGATCATGTACGCCTCGAAGACGAAGCCGCGCAGCAGCGCGGTCAGCACCAGGACGAGGACGACGAGGACGGCCAGCTCGCGGAAGAAGGCGCCCTTCTTCTGCGGGCGCTGGTCCTTGGCCGTGGACTTGTCCCGGTCGCCGCCCCGACGCCCCTGTCCGCGACGTGTCCGCTCGCCACGGTGCTTGCCCGATCCGGTGGTGGCGGCCGTGCTCTCGAGGTCGTCGGTCATCGCCTGCGAGCGTATCCCGTGCCGCGCGGCTCAGGCGGAGGTGACCTCGCGGCGCTCCTTGATCTTGGCCGCCTTGCCGCGGCGGTCGCGCAGGTAGTACAGCTTGGCGCGCCGGACGTCGCCGAGCGTCGCGACCTCGATGCGCTCGATGGTCGGCGCGTGCAGCGGGAACGTGCGCTCGACGCCGACGCCGTAGCTCACCTTGCGGACGGTGAAGGTCTCGCGGAGCCCGGAACCCTGCCGCCGGATCACCGCGCCCTGGAAGACCTGGACGCGGCTCTTGTTGCCCTCGACGACACGGACGTGGACCTTGACGGTGTCGCCGGCCCGGAAGTGCGGGACGTCCGCACGCATCGAGGCGGCGTCGATCTCGTCGAGGCGGTGCATGGTGAATCCTTCGCGAAGCTGGAGGTGGTGAGTGCTCGGGCATGCGGCGTGCGTGACCGGCCCGCGACTATCGATTCTGCCATACGCCGCCCGTCGCCCGGAAATCGGTCCACGGCGGCCCGGTACAGCTAGGCCCGCTCGGGCGGCAGCAGGTCGGGACGCCGCTCCGCGGTCCTGGCGAGCGCGGCGTCCTGCCGCCAGCGGGCGATCAGCGCGTGGTTGCCGGACATGAGCACCTCGGGCACGGCGCGGTCGCGCCACACCGCGGGCTTGGTGTACACGGGGTACTCCAGCAGCCCCTCGACGTGCGACTCCTCGACCAGGGACTCCGGGTTGCCGAGCACCCCCGGCAGCAGCCGGGCCGTGGCCTCGACGATCACCAGCACCGCGGCCTCGCCGCCGGCGAGCACGTAGTCGCCGATCGAGACCTCCTCGACCGGCATCCGCTCGCCGTACTCCTCGACCACGCGGGCGTCGATGCCCTCGTACCGGCCGCAGGCGAAGACCAACCACGGCTCCCGCGCGTACCGGACGGCGTCGGCCTGGGTGAACGGCCGGCCGCTCGGCGTCGGCACGACCAGCAGCGGCGTGGCGCCCTCCCCACCGGAGGCCACGACGCTGTCGAGCGCGCGGCCCCACGGCTCGGGCTTCATGACCATGCCGGCGCCGCCGCCGTACGGCGTGTCGTCGACGGACCGGTGCACGTCGTACGTCCAGTCCCGCAGGTCATGGGTGCGCACGTCGAGCAGTCCGGCCGCGCGGGCCTTGCCGATGAGCGAGATGCCCAGCGGTGCGAGATAGTCGGGGAAGATCGTCACGACGTCGACACGCACGGCGCTAGCCCTCCTCCTCCTCCAGCAGCCCCGGCGGCGGGTCGACCACGAGCCGACCGCCTGCGACGTCGACGGCCGGCACCAGCGCCCGGACGAACGGCACGTACGCGGGCGGTGCGTCCGGGCGGTCGACCACGAGGACGTCCTGCGCCGGGTGCAGCACGTCGCTCACCTCGCCCACGGGCCGGCCGTCGACGGTCACCACGGCGAGCCCGATCAGGTCGGCGTCGTGGAAGTCGTCGGGGTCCGCGGAGCGAGGCAGCTCGGCCGTGTCGACGTAGAGACCGCAGCCGCGCAGCTGCTCGGCGGCGTCACGGTCGTCGACCCCGCGGAACCGCACCCGCCAGTACCGCCCGTGCGGGGTCCCCGTGACGACCTCCGCGGCGCCGCGGTCAGCGCCCTCGGCGTCCCGTAGCCCCACCCGGGCCCCGGACGCGAAGCGGCGGGTCGGCTCGTCGGTGGACGGGTCGACCAGCACGTCGCCACGCAGGCCGTGCGCACGGAGCACCCGTCCGACGAGGACGTGCATCGGCCGGCTCTCGGTTCAGCGGGACGAGCCGTTGCGGCGGCCGCGTCCGCCGGCGCCGTGCGCCTCGAACTCGACGCGCTGGTGCTGCCCGCCGGCGAGCCCGTCGACGACGGTGCGCAGGTTCTGCGCCGTGCGACCGGCCCGGCCGATGACGCGGCCGAGGTCGTCCGGGTGCACCCGCACGTCGATCAGCTTGCCGCGGCGCAGCACCTTGGAACGCACGGAGACGTCGTCCGGGTGGTCCACGATGCCGCGGACCAGGTGTTCCACGGCCTCGACGAGCATGCTCACTTCTCGGACTCGGACTCGGCCGGAGCTTCGCTCTCGGCGGCCTTCTTGGCGGCCTTGCCGGAGTCGCCGACGCCGGCCGACTCCTTCGACGCGGCCTCGTAGGCGGCGCGCTTGTCGGCGCGCGCCTTCGGCGGCTGCACCTTGCTCTCGGCGTTCGCGTCACCCTTGTGCCGCTGCCAGTCGCCGGTCAGCTCGAGCAGCCGCTGCACCGGCTGGCTGGGCTGGGCGCCGACACCGAGCCAGTACTGGGCGCGCTCGGAGTTCACCTCGATAAGCGAGGGGTCCTCCTTCGGGTGGTAGCGCCCGATCTCCTCGATCGCACGGCCGTCGCGCTTGGTGCGCGCGTCGGCGACGACGATTCGGTACTGGGGGTTGCGGATCTTCCCCATGCGCTTGAGCCTGATCTTGACTGCCACGGGTGTGGTGTCTCCTCGTTCGTCGTGCGTGGCTGAGCATCGGGCACCGGTGAGGAACAGTGCCTGCCGCTCTGGTCTGTATGCATGCCGAGGAGAGAGGGGCCTCGTGCATGGCCGTGGAGGTGTCCATTGTGCCAGAGTGCGCGGCACCTCCGCCGTCGACCCTGGTCAGCGTGCTACTTGCCGTCCTTGCGCGGCGGCGGGGGGTTGAGCTTGGACAGGTCGGGCATCCGGAAGCCGCCGAAGCCGCTCGGCAGGCCACCGGGCATCCCGCCGGAGAGGTCCGGCATGCCCTGCGGCGTCCCCCCGAGGGAGGGCGCGGACGCCGACCGCCCGGCCGCGCGGTTCTTGCCGCCGCCCTTGCGCTTCTTGCTGTTCTTGCCGCCCTTGCGCTGCTTGTTCCGCCGCGCTCCCGGCATGCCGGGGATACCGGGCATGCCGCCGCCGAACTGCTTCATCATCTTGCGGGCCTCGTTGAACCGCTCGACGAGCTGGTTCACCTCGGTGACGGTGGTGCCCGACCCGTTCGCGATACGCAGCCGGCGGGAGCCGTTGATGATCTTCGGCGTACGCCGCTCCTCCGGCGTCATCGACTGGATGATCGCGGCGAGGCGGTCGACGTCGCGGTCATCGATCTGCTCGACCTGGTCGCGGATCTGGTTCATCCCGGGCATCATGCCGAGCAGGCTCGAGATCGAGCCCAACTTGCGGACCATCGACATCTGCTGCAGGAAGTCCTCGAGCGTGAAGTCGTCGCCGGTCGCGAGCTTGCCGGCCATCTCGGCGGCCTGCTCCTCGTCGAACGTGCGCTGCGCCTGCTCGATGAGCGTGAGCACGTCGCCCATGCCCAGGATGCGCGAGGCCATCCGGTCCGGATGGAAGACGTCGAAGTCCTCGAGCTTCTCCCCCGTCGAGGCGAACATCACCTGGCGGTCGGTGACGTGCGCCACGGACAGCGCGGCACCGCCGCGTGCGTCGCCGTCCAGCTTGGTCAGCACGACGCCGTCGAACCCGACACCGTCGCGGAACGCCTCGGCCGTCGTGACGGCGTCCTGGCCGATCATCGCGTCGACGACGAACAGGATCTCGTCGGGGCTGACGGCGTCGCGGATGTCGGCGGCCTGCTTCATCATGTCGGCGTCGACGCCCAGCCGGCCGGCCGTGTCGACGACGACCACGTCGTACTGTTGCCGGCGCGCGTACTCGACGGAGTCACGCGCCACGGCGACCGGATCGCCGACCCCGTTGCCCGGCTCGGGCGCGAACACGGCGACGCCGGCGCGCTCGCCGATCACCTGCAGCTGCTGCACCGCGTTCGGCCGCTGCAGGTCGGCCGCGACGAGCAGCGGCACGTGGCCCTGTTCACGCAGCCAGCGCGCCAGCTTCCCGGCGAGCGTCGTCTTGCCGGCACCCTGCAGGCCGGCCAGCATGACGACCGTCGGCGGCGTCTTGGCGAACCGGAGCCGCCTGGTCTCGCCGCCCAGCGTCTTGACGAGCTCGTCGTTGACGATCGAGATGACCTGCTGGGCCGGGTTCAGCGCCTCGTGCACCTCCGCGCCGAGCGCGCGTTCTTTGACACGGGCAATGAAGTCCCTCACCGCGGGCAGCGCGACGTCCGCCTCGAGCAGCGCGATACGGATCTCACGACAGGTGGTCGTGACGTCCTCTTCGGTGAGGCGACCCTTCCGGCGTAGCGCGCTGAACACGCCCTCGAGCCGGTCGGTCAAGGTTTCGAACACGTTGCAGCGTCCTCGGCTCAATACGATTTGGTGGATTCCTCGCAAGACTATCGGCACGAGGCCGACGCTTGGTCTACTCTCTCCCCCACTTAGGGAGACTCTTTACGGTCTCCGCAGGCATCTTGGAGGACAACCGTGCACCAGCGTGCATTCGTCCGCGCCGCGGTGACACTCGCCGCCGCGTCGCTTCTCATCACAGCATGCGGCAGCCGCGGTGGCGGCGGCGGCCAGAGCGGCGAGTCCGGGCAGAAGATCGCGAAGATCGGCGTCATCTCGCCGACGTCCGGTGACCTGTCCGCCATCGGCCTCGGCATCCGCGACTCCGTCGACCTCGCCGTCAAGCAGGCGAACGACAAGAAGCTGATCCCAGGCTGGAAGCTGCAGATCTCCGCACAGGACGACCAGGCCAACCCGGATGTCGGCAAGAACGCCGCCACCAGCCTGGCGAACGACGCCCAGGTCGTCGGCGTCGTCGGGACGCTGAACTCCAGCGTCGCCCAGTCGGTGCAGCCGGTGCTCGCCGCGGCGCACATCGTCGAGGTCTCCCCCGCCAATACCAACCCGAGCCTCACGCAGGGCGCGAACTTCGACACGGCCAAGAAGCGCCCGTACGACAACTACTTCCGCGTGTGCACGACCGACGCCATCCAGGGCCCGTTCGCGGCGCGCTACGTCTACAACAAGCTGAAGCTGACCAGGGTCGCGACGATCAACGACAAGAAGACGTACGGCCAGGGCCTCGCGAAGGCGTTCGAGGGGGAGTTCAAGAAGCTCGGGGGCAAGATCGTCTCGTCGCAGACGATCAACCCGGACGACAAGAGCTTCAGCGCCGTCATCTCCAAGGTGAAGCCGACCAAGCCGCAGCTCGTCTACTACGGCGGCGAGTACCCGCAGTCCGGGCCGCTGACGGTGCAGATGCACCAGAACGGCCTGAACGTCCCGTTGATGGGCGGGGACGGCATGTACGCGGCCGACTACATCACGCTGGCCGGCAAGGAGGCGTCGGGTAACTACGCCACCTCGATCGGGTCGCCGCTCAACAAGCTGCCGGCAGCACAGCAGTACGTGCAGGACTACAAGGCCGCCGGCTACAAGGGCGACAACTCGTCGTACGGCGCCTACGCGTACGACTCGGCCACCGCGATCATCAACGCGCTCAAGACCTCGCTGAAGAACGCCAAGGACGCCAAGTCCGCGCGCGAGGCGACCGTGAAGGCCATGGCGAACGTCCAGTTCGACGGCCTGTCCGGCAAGGTCGCGTTCGACCAGTACGGCGACACCACCAACAAGGTGCTCACCGTCTACGAGGTCAAGGGCAAGGACTGGACGGACGTCAACACCGAAGAGTTCAAGTAGGAACCGGGCGGTGACCGCAGGGCCGAAGCGCGTCCGCGACCCGGCCCTGCGGTCCCGTACCTCGTCGGTCCTCGCCTCGGAGGTGGACCCGTGCAATCGGTCGAGCTGCTCTTCCAGCAGCTGGTGAACGGCCTGTCGCTCGGCGCGCTCTACGCGCTCATCGCGGTCGGCTACACCGTGGTCTACGGCATCATCCAGCTGATCAACTTCGCCCACGGCGAGATCTTCATGATCGGGGCGTTCGGCGCCCTCACCGTCTGGCTCGCGCTGTTCCGCGACAACACCGCCCTGTGGGTGTTCCCGTTCATGATCATCGCCGCGGTCGCGGCGTCCATCGGCATCGCGGTGCTGATGGAGCGGGTGGCGTACCGGCCGCTGCGCAACGCACCGCGCCTGGCGCCGCTCATCACGGCGATCGGCGTCTCGGTGTTCCTCCAGGAGGCGGTGCGCCTGTTCTACGGGCGAATCCCCGGCTTCCCCGACTCGACCCAGGCCATCCCGTTCCCGCAGATCGACGTGGTGACCGGTTCGCCACTGCAGTTCGACGGCGTCAGCATCCAGCGTTCGGCGATATTCACGCTGGGTGCGCTGATCGTCTGCACGGCCTTCCTCTACTGGTTCGTCAACAGGACCCGCACCGGTCGGGCGATGCAGGCGACCTCCCAGGATCCGGACACCGCGCGGCTGATGGGCATCAACGTCGACCGCATCATCGTCGTGGCGTTCGCTCTCGGCGCGGGCCTGGCCGCGATCGCCGGCATCGCGCACGGGCTCACGTACACCAACATCGACTTCCGGATGGGCTTCCTCGCCGGCCTCAAGGCGTTCACCGCCGCGGTGCTCGGCGGCATCGGCAACATCTACGGCGCCGTCGTCGGCGGCCTCGTGCTCGGTGTGGTCGAGACGATGGCCACGCAGTACATCCCCGGTGAGTTCGGCGGCAGAGAGTGGAAGGAAATCTGGGCGTTCGGCCTGCTGATCCTGGTGCTGGTGTTCCGCCCGCAGGGCCTGCTCGGCGCACGGGTGGTGGACCGCGCATGACTCCGTTCCCCGCCTCCCACCCGCGCTCCGCTCCTCGCTCACGTCCGCGAGTCGCAAGCGCCCCGGCCCGATTTCTCGCTGCGATGCTCACGCGGGAGGTCGGCTCATGACTCCGTTCCCCGCCTCCCACCCGCGCTCCGCTCCTCGCTCACCTGC
>DASUWX010000186.1:0-65619 GCA_036378185.1 Streptosporangiales bacterium
TTTAAAGCCACCACCGGCATGGTTTACATGGCCCGGGAGACAGGGGCGGGATGCGGGGGCGGTGTGGGCGGCGTCGCTGTGCCGGATGCTTGACCTGCTCGGCGTGATCCGGAAGATTCGGCTGTCACGAGACGGAACCCCTGGTGGCGGGCAGCGTGACCGCTCTTGACGGAGAGCCGGGTTTGGGCTCATCGTGCTGTTGCGCAGAGGACGCCGGGTTGCCTCATCCGCAACCGGGGGCGGGAGGTGGACCGTGCCCCATCTGTTCATCGACGGCAAGTGGCAGGCGGCCCTCGACGGAGGCACCCGCGAGATCAGATGCCCGGCCGACGGCCGGTTGGTGGCGACCGTGGACGAGGCGCGCGCCGCGGACGCCGACGCTGCCGTCGCGGCGGCCAGGAGCGCGTTCGACCACGGGCCGTGGCGGGACTGGGGTCCGGCCGACAGGGGTGCCTTGCTCGCCCGCGTAGCGGCCGCGCTCGAGGCCGAGACCGAACAGATCGCGGTCGCCGAGTCGCTCGACACCGGCAAGCGGGTGGTCGAGAGCCGCATCGACGTCGCCGATGTCGTGAGCGTGTTCCGGTACTACGCGGAGCTCGCGCCCTCCGTCGGTGACCGCCGTGTCGACGTCGGCAGGGACGACGTCGCCAGCTACGTCCGCAGCGAACCCGTCGGCGTGTGCGCGCTGATCACGCCGTGGAACTACCCGTTGCTGCAGACGTCCTGGAAGGTCGCACCGGCCCTCGCGGCCGGCGACACGTTCGTGCTGAAGCCCAGTGAGCTGACGCCGTCCACGGCGGTCCTGCTCATGCGCATCCTGGAGTCGACGGGCCTGCCCGCCGGCGTCGCCAACCTCGTGCTGGGCTCGGGGGCGGACGCCGGTGCCAGGCTGGTCGAGCACGACGACGTCGACCTCGTCTCGTTCACCGGCGGTCTCGCCACGGGCAAGCACGTGATGGCCACGGCGGCGGCGACGGTGAAGAAGGTCGCGCTGGAGCTCGGCGGCAAGAACCCGAACGTGGTGTTCGCGGACGCCGACTTCGAGGCCGCCGTCGACTTCGCGCTCACGGCCGTGTTCCTGCACTCGGGACAGGTGTGCTCGGCAGGCGCGCGACTCCTGGTCGAGGAGAGCCTGCACGACGCGTTCGTCGACCAGGTCGTCGCCAGGGCGCGACGGATCCGGCTCGGCGGCCCGTTCGACGCGGAGGCCGAGACCGGTGCGCTCATCTCCGCGCAGCACCGCGCCAAGGTCGAGGCGTACGTCGAGAAGGGCCTCGCCGAGGGTGCCCGGTTGCGTTGCGGCGGGAGGCGACCGGACGACCCGGCGCTCGCGGACGGCTTCTTCTACCTGCCGACCGTGCTCGACGGCTGCACCGCGGACATGTCGGTGACGCAGGAGGAGTCGTTCGGCCCGGTGCTGACCGTCGAGACGTTCCGCACCGAGGACGAGGCCGTGCGCATCGCCAACGACACGAGGTACGGGCTCGCCGGCGGCGTGTGGACGCAGGACGACGCCAAGGGCGAGCGCGTCGCGCACGCATTGCGGCACGGCACGATCTGGATCAACGACTTCCACCCGTACGTGCCACAGGCGGAGTGGGGCGGGTTCAAGCAGTCCGGCGTCGGCCGTGAGCTGGGGCCGACCGGGCTGGCCGAGTACCTGGAACACAAGCACGTGTGGCGCCGGCTGGACGTGCGCCCGGACCACTGGTTCGCCGGCGGGGATGCCGAGGGCGGCGGAGTAGATGGAGGTTCAGCAGGTGAGTGAGACGTACGACTTCGTCATCGTCGGCGGCGGGTCGGCGGGCTCCGCGCTCGCCAACCGGCTGAGCGCGGACGCCGGCACATCCGTGCTGGTGCTCGAGGCCGGGCGTCCGGACTTCGTGTGGGACCCGCTGATCCACATGCCGGCGGCGTTGCCGTTCCCGATCGGCAACCGGCTCTACGACTGGCGGTACGAGTCCGAGCCCGAGCCGCACATGAACGGGCGCAGGATCTTCCACGCGCGTGGCAAGGTGCTCGGCGGGTCGAGCAGCATCAACGGGATGATCTTCCAGCGCGGCAACCCGATGGACTACGAGCGCTGGGCACGCGATCCCGGCATGGGCGAGTGGGACTACGCGCACTGCCTGCCGTACTTCAAGCGGATGGAGACCTGCCTCGCCGGGGCGGACGAGTGGCGTGGCGGCAGCGGGCCGCTGGTGCTCGAACGCGGGCCGGCCGTGGGGCCGCTGTTCGGAGCCTTCTTCGAGGCCGCGCAGCAGGCGGGCTATCCGCTGACGAACGACGTGAACGGCTACCGCCAGGAGGGTTTCGCGCCGTTCGACCGCAACGTGCACCGCGGTCGCAGGCTCAGCGCGGCGCGGGCGTACCTGCATCCGGTCATGTCCAGGCCCAACCTGACCGTGCGGACGCTGGCGTTCACCACGCGGATCCGGTTCGAGAACAACCGCGCCGTCGGCGTCGAGTACGTACGGGCGGGCCGGTCGCGGCACGAGGTGCGTGCCGGCGAGGTGATCCTCTGCGGCGGCGCGATCAACTCACCGCAGCTCCTGCAGCTGTCCGGCGTCGGCGACGCCGAGGACCTGCGTGCCCTCGGCATCCCCGTCGTGCAGCACCTGCCCGGCGTCGGTGCGAACCTGCAGGATCACCTCGAGGTGTACATCCAGTACGGCAGCAAGCTGCCGGTGTCGATCGCGCCGGGCTTGCGCTGGCACAACCGGCCCCGGGTCGGGCTGGAATGGCTGTTGTTCCGCAAGGGGCTCGGCGCCACCAACCACTTCGAGGGCGGCGGCTTCGTCCGCGGCAACGCCGACGTCGACTACCCGAACCTGATGTTCCACTTCCTGCCGATCGCCATCAGGTACGACGGTTCGTCGCCGACGCAGGGCCACGGCTACCAGGTGCACATCGGCCCGATGTACGCCGACACGCGCGGCACCGTGAAGCTGAAGTCGACCGACCCACGCGTGCACCCGGCGCTGCGCTTCAACTACCTGTCGACCGACAACGACCGCCGTGAGTGGGTCGAGGCGGTGCGGGTGGCACGGAACATCCTGAACCAGTCGGCGTTCGACCCGTTCAACGACGGCGAGCTGTCGCCGGGTCCACGCGTCGAGAGCGACGAGGAGATCCTCGAGTGGGTGGCGGCGGACGCCGAGACCGCCCTGCACCCGTCGTGCACCGTGAAGATGGGCACCGGCGACACGGCGTGCGTCGACCCGTCGAGCATGCGCGTCCACGGCGTCGACGGCCTGCGCGTCGTCGACGCCTCGGTGATGCCGTACATCACCAACGGAAACATCTACGCACCCGTCATGATGACGGCGGAGAAGGCCGCGGACCTCGTCCTCGGCAACACTCCGCTCGAGCCTTCGAAGGCACCCTGGTACAGCTACCGCGACCACAGCCCGCTGTACCCGCTCACCGAATCGTCAGAAGCCGAGCGGAGGATCGGATGACGACCACCGAACAGGTGTCCTCCCCTGCACCCGATACCCAGAGCAGCACGGAGGCGCTGCAGATCTCGGGGTTGTGGAAGGTGTTCGGACCGAACGCCGACCGCATCCCAGGCAGTCCCGAGGGTGAGCTCGGACGCACCGAGTTGCGCAAGCGCACCGGTTGCGTCGCGGCGGTGAAGGACGTCTCGTTCGGGGTGAAGCCGGGCGAGGTGTTCGTGGTGATGGGCCTGTCCGGCTCCGGCAAGTCGACGCTCGTCCGCTGCCTGACCCGACTCATCGAACCTACGGCGGGTGACGTCAAGCTCGACGGGGAGGACGTGCGTGCGGCCAGCGAGTCACGCCTGCGCGAGCTGCGCAGGTTCAGCTTCTCGATGGTGTTCCAGAACTTCGGCCTGCTGCCGCACCGGCGTGTGCTCGACAACGTCGCCTACGGTCTGGAGATCCGCGGCGAGAGCAAGCAGAAGCGACTGGCGCGCGCGCAGGAGATGGTCGATCTGGTCGGTCTGTCCGGATCCGAGAACTCCTACCCGGACCAACTGTCCGGCGGCATGCAGCAACGTGTCGGCCTGGCGCGTGCTCTCGCGGTCGACCCCGCGGTGATGCTGTTCGACGAGCCGTTCTCGGCGCTCGACCCGTTGATCCGCAGGGACATGCAGAACGAGGTCATCCGTCTGCACCGCGAGGTCGGCAAGACGATGGTCTTCATCACGCACGACCTGCAGGAGGCGTTGAAACTCGGCGACCGGATCCTCATCATGCGCGACGGCGAGGTCGTGCAGGTCGGGAAGCCGGACGACGTCGTCGGTGCGCCGCAGGGTGACTATGTCGCCGACTTCGTGAGCGAGGTGCCGAAGTCGCACGTGCTGACGCTGCGGTGGGTCATGCGGGCGCCCGAGCCCGGTGACCCGGTGGACGGTCCAGAGCTGCCGCCGGACATGGTCGTCCGCAACGCCGCTCGCACCGTGCTCGCGACCGACGGGCCGGTGCGCGTCGTCGGGGACGGCAAGCTGCTCGGCGTCGTCGACGACGAGCAGATCCTCAAGGTGATCGTCGCCGAGGAGGTCCCGACCAGGGTGGCGAGCGCATCATGACGACGATCGCCGCGGCCGTCCGCGGGATCCGGACGCCGCGACGCGGTCGGCTGCTCGTCGGCGTGCTCGTCGCCTGGCTCGTGCTGTGGGCCGCCATGCGTGGCAGGTGGACCCTCGCGCTCGACCCGGCGCAGCTGACGGGGGTGCACACCGCGCTCAACGGCCTCCGCGACGCCATCGACGCGAGCCGCAACAGTAACCCGATCTTCCTGTACTTCTTCAACGCCATCCGCTTCGTGATCGACCAGTTCGTGACGTTCCTGCAGGCGTTGATCAGCCAGCCGTCGTTCGGGCGCCCCGTCCCCGCGATCGGTTGGCTCGGCGTCGTCGCGCTCGTCACCTGGGTGTCGTACGCGGTCGCAAATATCCGGGTCGCGGTCCTCGCCGGCGTGGGCTTCGTGTTCCTCGGTCTGCAGGGGCTGTGGCAGGAGAGCATGGACACCCTCGCGCTCACCGTCGCCGCCGTCGTGCTCGCGCTGGTGTTCGGCATCCCGCTCGGCGTACTCGCCGGGCTGCGATCGGGGTTCAACCGTACGATCACGCCGTTGCTCGACTTCATGCAGGCGATGCCGACGTTCGTGTACCTCGCGCCGCTGACCCTGTTCTTCCTGATCGGCCCGGCGTCCGCGACGATCGCGACGCTCATCTATGCGATACCGCCGGTGATCCGCATCACCGCGCACGGCATCCGCAACGTCTCGCCCGCGGCCTTGGAGGCCACCACGTCGCTCGGCGCGAGCCGGTGGCAGAAGCTGATGAAGGTGCAGCTCCCGCTCGCCCGGCGCACGATCGTCCTCGGCGTGAACCAGACCATGATGGCTGCGCTCGCCATGGCGACGATCGCCGCGCTGATCGACGCGCCGGGCCTCGGCCAGGTCGTCATCACCGCACTGCAGTCGCTGGACGTGGGCACGGCGTTCAACGCGGGTCTGGCGATCGTCGTCATCGCGATCGTCCTCGACCGCGTGACCACCGCGGCGAGCGACCGTGCCGAGGCGGGCTACCGTCAGCGCAGCCCGGGTATCGTGCGGCTGCGGCGGATCCTGCTCACCGCTACCGCCGTCGTCGCGCTCATCGGCGTGTACCTCTCGCGCACGTACCTGTGGGCCGCGGACTTCCCGTTGCAGGCGAAGCTCGGCACCACGAGCCTCTCGCTCGATGTAGGCAGCCCGATCAAGAAGGCGGCGTCAGGGGCGTCCGCCTGGTTGCAGGACAACGTCTACTGGCTCACCACCGGCCTGAAGAACGGAGCGACGGCCGGCCTGCTGAACCCGTTGCAGTCGCTTCTCTCGCAGTCGCCGTGGTTCGTGACCTGCGCGGCCGTTCTCGCGATCACCGCGATCCTCGCGGGCATCCGCGCACTGCCCCTCACCGCGGTGTGCCTCGCTCTGCTGATCGCCTCCGGCCTGTGGGAGGACGCGATGGTCACTCTGGCGCAGACGCTGGTCGCCACCGTGATCGTGATGGTGCTCGGCGTCGTGATCGGCGTGGCCATGGGACGCGGTCGGCGGCTCGACCGGGGGATCAGACCGATCCTGGACGGCCTGCAGACGATGCCGTCGTTCGTCTACCTCGTACCGTTCCTCGGCCTGTTCGGGGCCACGCGGTTCACCGCCATCGTCGCGGCGTTCTTCTATGCGGCACCGGTGGCCATCAAGCTCATCGCGGACGGCATCCGCGGTGTGCCGGTGCCCGTGATGGAGGCGGCGGCGTCGGCGGGTTCCACGAAATGGCAGACGATCACGAAGGTGCAGCTGCCGATGGTCACCCATGCGTTGGCGCTGGCGGCCAACCAAGGGCTCATCTTCGTCCTCGCAATGGTCGTCATCGGCGGTCTCGTCGGGGCGGGGGCGCTCGGCTACGACGTGGTCGCCGGGTTCTCACAGGACAGCCTGTACGGCAAGGGTCTCGCGGCCGGCATCGCCATCGTCCTGCTCGGCATCATGCTCGACCGAATCACCCAGCGAGCGGCGGCGCGCACGGGCCGGCCCGGTCTTCGCCCCGGACGCTGAACACGATATGGAGGTGAATCCGTGATACGCAGGTCGGCGGCAGCTCGGATATGCGCATTGGTCGTCGCGGTTGGCCTGGCTTCCGCCGCATGTGGCGGCACGAAGATCCAGAGCGGGTCGTCCGGATCGGGCGGCTCGTGCAGTATGAACCTCGCCGTCAACCCCTGGGTCGGCTACGAGGCGGACGCGGCGGTGGTCGCGTACCTGGCCGAGAAGAAGCTCGGGTGCTCGGTGCAGAAGAAGGACCTGAAGGAGCAGGTCTCCTGGCAGGGCTTCGCCAGTGACCAGGTCGACGTGATCCTGGAGAACTGGGGCCACGAGGACCTGGCGAAGAAGTACATCGACCAACAGAAGGTCGCGATCGACGGCGGCCCGACGGGGAACAAGGGCGTCATCGGCTGGTACGTCCCACCGTGGATGGTGAAGAAGTACCCCGACGTCACCAACTGGAAGAACCTCAACAAGTACGCGAGCGTCTTCCGGACGTCGGAGTCAGGCAGCAAGGGGCAGCTGCTCGACGGCGACCCGTCGTACGTCACGAACGACGCGGCGCTGGTGAAGAACCTGCACCTGGACTTCAAGGTGGTCTACGCCGGCAGTGAGGCGGCGTTGATCCAGAGCTTCCGGCAGGCGGAGAAGAACAAGAAACCGCTGATCGGGTACTTCTACGAGCCGCAGTGGTTCTTCACCGAGGTCAAGCTCGTCCATGTGACGCTACCGCCGTACAAGAAGGGCTGTGACGCCAATCCGCAGAAGATCGCGTGCGACTATCCGCCCTACGACCTGAACAAGGTCATCAGGAAGAAGTTCGCCGACCAGAACAGCAAGGCGTACCAGCTGGTGAAGAACTTCCACTGGACCAACGACGATCAGAACGAGGTCGCCAAGTACATAGCCGTCGACAAGATGTCCGACGACGCCGCAGCGAAGAAGTGGGTCGACGCGCACCCCGACATCTGGCAGAAGTGGATGCCGAAGAGCGGTTGATCCTCGGACTGCAAACCGGTGAAGGGCACCGTCACCCCTTCATGGGGTCGTGACGGTGCCCTTCACCGGGCATCTTCGGCGGGTCAGTGGTGCGCGTCCAGTTCGGCCACCAGCGCCTTCCTCGTCTCGGCCGAGCAGAAGGCGGCGTCGATCGCGTTGGCCGCCAGCGTCCTCAGTTCGGTGAGGGTGAGCCCGAGCACGTCCAGCGCCAGCTGGTACTCGCGGTTGAGGTCGGTCGCGAACATGCCGGGGTCGTCGGTGTTGAGGGTGACCGGCACCCCGGCGCGCAGCAGCCGTGGCAGCGGATGGTCCTCGAGGCGCACCACCGCACCGGTGCGCAGGTTCGACGTCGGGCACATCTCGAGCGCGATGTGCCCGTCCGCGAGATGCTCGACGAGCCTCGGGTCGTCGGCGGAGCTGACGCCGTGCCCGATCCGCTCGGCGCCGAGGTCGCGCAGCGCCGACCACACGGTCTGCGGCCCGGTGGTCTCGCCGGCGTGCGGGATGCTGTGCAGGCCCGCGGCGCGGGCGGCCGCGAACAGGTCGGCGAACTGCGCGCGCTCCACCCCGATCTCCGGCCCGCCGAGACCGAACCCGATCGTGCCGTCCGGGGCGTGTGTCTGCACCCAGGCGAGCGTGTCGTGTCCGGCGGGCGGCCCGTACTCGCCCGGGATGTCGAAGATCCAGCCGAGCTCGATCCCCTGGTCGGCGGCGACCCGCCGCCGGCCCTCGGTGAGCGCCTGCGCGACGGCGTCCGGCTCGATGCCGGCGAGCAGGTGCGAGTACGGAGTGACGGTGACCTCGGCGTACCGGACGTTGCTCGCCGCGAGGTCGCGGCCGAGACCGGTGACGAGAGCGGTGACGTCCTCGGGCGTGGTGACGAGCGCGCTCACCTTCTGGTAGATCTCGATGAAGTGCGCGAAGTCGCGGAACTCGTAGAACGCGGCGAGCGCGTCCGGGTCGGTGGGCACGCCGCGCTCCGGGTGCCGCCCCGCGAGCTCCACGACCGTGGGGACGGATGCGGAGCCCACCAGGTGGACGTGCAGTTCGACCTTGGGCATGGTCTCGACGAAGGAGGGCATGCCCAGGGAGCCTAGCGCCCGGTCCGCGCCGGTTCCGGAGCGTGCGGCGCGGGTGCCTGCGGCGCCCTGGTGCGCGGGAGCAGCAGGCAGGCGAGCAGTGCCGCGGCGAACAGGGCGATGCCGGTGAGCAGGCTCGATCGCATGGCGTCCACGTAGCCGTGCTCGGCCGACCGCCAGAAGAAGACCGTGCCGACGGTGGCCGGCCCCGCGGCCATGCCGAGCTGTACGACGGTGTTGACCACGCCGGACACGGCGCCCGCGTCGGCCGGATCCGCTCCCGCGATCGTCAGGAGCAGGAGTGACGACGCGCCGAGGCCCAGCCCGGCGCCGTAGAGGACGACGGGCACGATCAGCTCCCACGGTGTGAGGCGGGCGCCGAAGTACGTCACCACGGCGGTCATCGCGGCAGCGCCGGACAGCAGCAGCGCGAGCCCGGCCATCGGCAGGCGGCGGCCCAGCCTCGGTGCCATCGGCATGCCGACTCCGTTGCCGGCGACGATGCCCACCGTCGCGGGCAGCATCGTGAGGGCCGCCTTCAACGGCGAGTAGTGCAGCCCGTCCTGCAGGTGCAGCGTCAGCACGAAGAACGCGCCCATGCCGCAGTAGAAGATCAGCATCACGAGGATGCCCACCGGCATCGCCCGGTGGGCGAACAGGCCCAGCCGTACCAGCGGCTCGCGTCCGCGCCGCTCCCTCGCTCTTTCCTGCACCGCGAACAGCCCGAACAACGGCGGGGCGGCGGCCAGCAGCGCGAACCCCCACGCCGGCCGGCCCAGCTCGCGCCCCTGCACCAACGGGTAGAGCACGGCGAGCAGGGCGGCGGCCAGCAACAACACGCCGACCAGGTCGGGACGGCCGCGGCGACCCGTGCCCCGGCGCGCGGGCATGACCAGCGCGGCGCCGACGGCGGCCGCGACGGCGATCGGCACGTTGACGAAGAAGACGGTGCGCCACTGCCAGCCGAACAGGTCGGCCTGGGTGAGCAGCCCGCCGAGCAGCGGCCCGGCGACACCGCCGATCGGGAAGGTCATGCCGTAGCGGCCCATCGCCCTGCCCTGCTCGGACGCCGGGAACTCGGCGTGGATGAACGCCAGCACCTGCGGCACCATCAGCCCCGCGAACGCGCCCTGCGCGACGCGCGCTGAGAGCAGCACGGGGACGTCCGGCGCGAGGCCGGCGGTGAGCGACGCGACGCCGAAACCTGCCGTGCCGAGGACGAACGCAACCCGGTGGCCGGACCGGTCGCCGAGCCACCCGCCCGTGATGAGCGTGAGCGCGAACGCGAGCGTGTAGCCGGTGGCCGTCCACTGCAGCGCGGACGGGGTCGCGCCGAGGTCGCGCTGGACCGTCGGCAGCGCGATCGTCACGATCTGGTTGTCGACCATGTCCATGAACACCGCGGTCAGCAGCAGGGCGAGCGCTGCCCAGCGCCTGCGGTACGGATCGTCCGCCATCTCCTCGCCTCCTCCTCGCACAGTGTCATACGTGCACATGACTCTGTCAACCAAACGGTTGATTGTGTCCGTCGTCCGGATGGCAGAATGCGGGCATGGCCAGCAAGGCACGGCGGGCGCCCGCCCCGCACGAGCGGCAGCGCGACCCGGAACGCACCAGGACGCGGATCCTCGCCGCGGCGACGGAGGAGTTCGGCGCCAAGGGATTCGCGGGCGCCAGGGTGGCCGAGATCGCGGCGCGCGCCGGCGTGAACCAGCAGCTGATCGCGTACTACTTCGGCGGCAAGGAGGGCCTCTATCGCGAGCTCGGCCGCCGTTGGCGCACGTACGAGGCCGAGGCGTTCCCGGACGAGCTCGGCTTCGCCGAGGCGATCAAGCGGTACGCGCGGGCGAGCGTAGACCCGCGGCTCGGCGGCCGCATGCTCGCCTGGCAGGGCCTCGCCGACACCGGCACGGACGACGACGCGGAGGAGGCGAGGGAACGCGACGAGCGGCTGCGGCGCGAGGTGGAGCTGATCCGCGCCCGCCAGCAGGCGGGTGAGCTCGACCCGCGCTTCGACCCCGCGGCGCTGCTGCTCATCACCATGGGCGCGGCACACGCGCTCGTCGTCTACCCGCAGCTCGCCAGGAGCGTGTTCGGCGCCGACGGCCGCTCGCCCGAGGTGGTCGAGCACTACGCGGAGCAGCTCGCGCTGCTGGTCGACCGGCTCGGCGACCCCGGGCGACCGGAGGCGACGGCCGAAGGGTAAGTGTTGAGTGCGGGGCAACCACAGGAGGTGTGATGGGGCGGTTCTGGCATCCGTTCGCGGACATGGCGACGGTGAGCACGGCAGGCGAGCTGGTCCTCGAGTCAGGTGAGGGCGTCCGCGTCAAGGACGTCGCCGGCCGCGAGTACCTGGATGCGACCGCAGGGCTCTGGTACACGAACGTCGGGTACGGGCGCGCCGAGATCGCGGACGCGATGGCGGCGCAGGCGCGGAAGATCCACGCGTACTCGAACTTCGGCGACATGGCGACCACGTCGACGCTGGAGCTGGTCGACCGGCTCGGTGAGATCGTGCCGGTGCCGGACAGCGCCGTCTTCCTCACCAGCGGCGGCTCCGACTCGGTCGACACGGCGGTCAAGCTGGCCCGCGCGTACTGGCAGGAGCTCGGGCAGCCCGGCAAGACGGTGTTCATCGCCCGCGACCACGCGTACCACGGCATGCACGTCGCCGGCACCAGCCTGGGCGGCATCCCCGCCAACCGCAGCGGCTACGGTGCGTTGCTCGACGGCGTCTACACGGTCGCGTGGGACGACCCGGACGCGCTCGCGGCCAAGATCGACGAGCTCGGCGCCGAGAACGTGGCGGCGTTCTTCTGCGAGCCGGTGATCGGCGCGGGCGGCGTCTACCCGCCGCCGGACGGCTACCTGAAGGCGGCTCGCGAGGTCTGCCGCGAGCGCGACGTGCTGTTCGTCGCCGACGAGGTGATCACCGGCTTCGGGCGCACCGGCGCATGGTTCGCCAGCGGCCGGTTCGACCTCGAGCCCGACCTCGTCACCTGCGCCAAGGGCATCACGTCCGGTTATGCCCCGCTCGGCGCGGTGTTCGCGGTGCCGCGCGTCGCCGACCCGTTCTGGAGCGAGCCGGGCAAGGTGGTCTGGCGGCACGGCTACACCTACTCGGGCCACGCGACGGCGTGCGCCGCTGCGCTCGCCAACCTCGCCATCGTGGCGGACGAGAAGCTGCCGCAGCGCGTCGACGAGAGCCAGCACACCCTGGCCGACCTGCTCGCACCGCTCGCGTCGCACCCGCTCGTCGGCGAGGTGCGTTCCGGCGTCGGCCTGCTCGCGGCCGTGGTGCTGGACGCCGACGCGCAGGCGTCCGACCCGTCGCTCGGTGCGCGCGTGGTGGCCGCGATGCGCGAGAGCGGCGTGCTCACCCGCCTGATCGCCGGCGGCGGCCTGCAGTTCTCCCCGCCGCTCATCGCCGACGACGCCGAGCTCGCAGCCATGGCCGACGCCACGAAGTCCGCCCTGGACGCCGTAGCCGCCGCGGCCTGAGGGCCGTCCCGTCCCGTCGCGGTTCCGCTCCCGGCCATGTAAACCAGGCAGGGGGTGGCTTTACAAGGGGCCTGCCCCGTGTAAGGCCACCACCGGCATGGTTTACATGGCCCGGGGAGCGGCGTGAGCGGACGGCTACCGCTCACAGCCGGGCGGCGCGCGGGCGCAGCCGGACGGTCAGGGGCAGCAGCACCGCCGGGAGCACCACGCCGATCCCGAGCGCGATCGTCTGGCCGACGGCGTCCCCGGTCGGGAAGGCCTGGAGATGCGTCGCGTGGAACACGAAGTGCGCCACGGTGTAGAGCAGGTACGCGGACAGGCCGACCCGCACGAGCAACCGGTCGAGCGTGACCGCGGCGACGCAGAGCACGATGGCGACCGCGAGGGTCAGCTCGCCGACGTCGCGCATCAGGTGCTCGTTGTACGGCGGCAGCAGGTCGACCCAGTGGTGGGAGCGCACGGGCGCGTCCGCGTAGAACGAGTGCGGCAGGAACAGCTGCCACAGACCCACGGCGCCCTGCATGATCGTGAGGAACCACAGGCCGATTCGCAGCCAGAGCCGGGCAGTCATCGCACACCTCGATAGGAAGTCGTCGCCGGCTCGGAGTGCCGGCGCAGGTAGTTCTCGAACGTGACCGTGCCCAGGGCGCGGTCCGGGGTCAGGTTGGCGCCGGCGCGGAAGGCGCGGAAGGTCCTGCCGGGCAGGCGGACCGGCACCAGCGGCCGGCTGTGTCCGGTGCTGCGCAGGTACGTCCTGGCGAGCTCGCGCATGCGGCGCACCTCGGGCCCGCCGAGTTCTCCCGCGTAGCCGGCGGGCTCGCCGGTCGCCAGTTCGGCGAGACGGGCCGCGACGTCGGTGACGTCGACCGGCTGGACGCACACGTCCAGCACCGGCAGCACCGGTGCGCGCAGGGCCAGGGCGAGCATCTCGCGCACGAGATCGTGGAACTGCGTCGCGCGCAGCACGCTCCACGGCAGGCCCGAGGCGGCGAGCAGTCGTTCGGCCGCGAGCTTCGCGCGGTAGTAGAAGAACGGGATGCGTTCGACGCCGACGATCGAGACGTACACGACGTGTGGCTCGCCGGCTCGCCGGGCCGCGTCGACGAGGCGTTGCTCGAGGTCGATGCCCCGGTAGCTGTGGGCACAGTGGACGACCGTGTCGACGCCGGCGAGGGCGGTGTCGAGGCCGGCGCCGGTGCGCCAGTCGACCGTGGTCCAGCCGGGCGGGCCGACGGCGTCGGCGGCCCGGGCGCGGCGGCTCGCGACGGTGACGTCGTGGCCGCCGGCGAGCAGACGCTCGACGACGACCCGTCCCAACGCGCCGGTGCCGCCGGTGACGAGGACTTTCACAGGGTTGGCTCCTTCGGTAGAGGCTTCTACCTATGAGGAACCGGGCGGCTCCGCGGTCTGTGACGTGGCGTGGGTCACCTGCCGGCTCAGGTGGCCGAGCTTGTCGGGATTGGCGACGATCCGCAGCGCCGCGATGCGGTCGCCCGACACCTCGACGACCATCACTCCGGCGAGCTCCGCGCCGTACCAGCCGAGCACGGCCGGTTCGCCGTTGACCTCGGTGACCTCGATGCGCAGGCCCGGCGCGTACTTGCGCTGGAAGCCGACGACGAGCCGGCACACCTTCGCCCTGCCGGAGATCGGACGCCGGGCGGCGGTGGCCCGCCCGCCGCCGTCGCTCCACGACGTGACGTCGGCGGCGAGCATCCGCTCCAGCGAGCCCACGTCGCCGTCGCGTGCCGCGGCGAGGAAGCGCTCGACCAGCCGCCGCTTCACCTCGGGGGCGGGCCGGTACCGTCGCGGTGCCTCGCCGACCCGGCGCAGCGCGCGGGAGTGCAACTGGCGGCACGCGGCGGGCGAGACGGACAGGATCTCCGCGATCTCGGTATGCGCGTAGCCGAACGCCTCGCGCAGCACGAAGACCGCCCGCTCGCGCGGGCTGAGCCGTTCGAGCAGCAGGAGCATCGCCATCGAGACGGAGTCGCCGCGCACGGCGGCGTCGTCCGGCGTCAACGCGCCGTCCTGGGTCAGCACCGGTTCCGGCAGCCACGGCCCGACGTACTGCTCGCGCTGCACCCTCGCCGAGGTTAGCCGGTTGAGGCAGAGGTTGGTGACGACCTTCGCGAGCCATGCGGACGCGGACCGCACCGCGGTCGGGTCGGCGTGGTGCCAGCGGACGTACGCGTCCTGCACCACGTCCTCCGCCTCGTGCGCCGAGCCGAGCATCCGGTACGCCAGGCCGGTGAGGCGCGGCCGGTGCCGCTCGAACTCCGCTGCCTGCGCCGTCATCTCCCCAGCTTGCCTCTCCGCGATCCGCCGGCACAGGTGAGGGAGACGTCGTACGCTTGCCGCAACCCGCCTTGACAGCCCCGGGCCCCGCCGTTCAGGCTGGCTGCTGTTGCGGCCTGTGCCGCGTGTTGCATATCAGGGAACAACTCGGGAGCCGCCATGACCTCTCCCAAGGTCGTCGTCATCGGTGCCGGAGTCGTCGGGGCCGCGTTGGCCGACGAGCTCACGGCACGGGGCTGGTCCGACGTCACCGTCGTGGACCAGGGACCGTTGTACGCCACCGGCGGATCGAGCTCGCACGCGCCCGGGCTGGTGTTCCAGTGCAACGGGTCCAAGGCGATGACCGACTTCGCCAGGTACACGGTGGAGAAGACCGCGTCACTGCGGCTGGACGGGCAACCGTGCCTGCTGCAGCTCGGCGGCCTCGAGGTGGCGACGACGCCGGAGCGGCTGGCCGAGCTGCACCGGCGGCACGGCTGGCTGACGTCCTGGGGCGTCGAGGCGAGCGTGCTCGACCCCGACGAGTGCGTCGCGCTGTACTCGCTGCTCGATCCGGACGTCGTGCTCGGCGGCCTGCACACGCCGACGGACGGGATCGTCAAGGCGGTCCGTGCCGTCGAGGCGCAGGCCAGGCGGGCGCGGGAGAACGGCGCGCGCTTCCTCGAGCGGCACGAGGTGCTCGACATCCTCACCGAGGGCGGCCGGGTCACCGGCGTCCGCACCGACCAGGGCGACCTGCCCGCTGACGTCGTCGTCTGCTGCGCCGGCATCTGGGGGCCGAAGGTCACCCGGATGGTGGGCATGACGCTGCCGCTCACGCCGCTCGCGCACCAGTTCGCGTGGACCAGCCCGGTGCCCGCGCTCGCCGGGCAGACCGCGGAGGCGGTGCGCCCGATCCTCCGGCACCAGGACCACGACCTGTACTACCGCGAGCGCGGCGACGTCATCGGCGTCGGCTACTACGGGCACCGGCCGATGCCGTTGTCCGCCGACGACCTCGTGCCGTACGACGAGGCCGCCGTGATGCCGAGCATGCTGACGTTCACCGAGGACGACTTCGAGCCGGCGTGGGCGGAGTCCACGCGGCTGCTGCCGAGCCTGGGTGACGCCAAGGTCGAGGACGGCATGAACGGCGTGTTCTCGTTCACTCCGGACAACATGCCGCTTCTTGGGGAGTCGCCGGACGTCCGCGGTTTCTGGGTGGCCGAGGCGGTCTGGGTGACCCACTCCGCCGGTGTCGCCAAGGCGATGGCCGAGTGGCTCGTCGACGGCGTCCCGTCGGTCGACCTGCACGAGTGCGACGTCAACCGGTTCGAGAAGCACCAGCTCGCACCCGACCACCTGCTGGCCCGCGACTGCCAGAACTTCGTCGAGGTGTACGACATCATCCATCCGCTGCAGCCGATGGAGGACCCGCGTCCGCTGCGCACCAGCCCGTTCTACCCGCGGCAACAGCAGCTCGGTGCCGTCTTCCTCGAGGCGAACGGCTGGGAGCGGCCGCACTGGTACGAGGCCAACTCGGGTCTCGTCGAGGGGCGTACGGTGCCGAGCCCGGACCCGTGGGCGGCAAGGTACTGGTCGCCGATCGCCGCCGCCGAGGCGCAGGTCACGCGGGAACGCGTCGCGCTCTACGACATGACGGCGCTCAAGCGGCTGATCGTCTCCGGCCCGGGCGCGCTGGGGTTCCTGCAGTACGTGACCACCGGCAGGCTGGACAAGTCGGTCGGGTCGGTGACGTACTGCCTGCTGCTAGACGAGCGGGGCGGCATCCGCAGCGACGTCACGGTGGCCCGGCTCGGGCCGGACGAGTTCCAGGTCGGCGCCAACGGCAACCTCGACCTCGACCGGCTGCGGCGGCTGGCCCCCGGCGACGGCAGCGTCGTCGTCCGCGACATCACGGCCGAGACCTGCTGCGTCGGCGTCTGGGGGCCGGCGGCGAGGGAGCTGACCCAGTCGCTCTGCCACGACGACCTCGGCAATGCGTCGCTCAGGTACTTCCGCGGCATGCGGACCTACCTCGGCATGGTGCCGGTGACGCTGCTGCGGCTGTCCTACGTCGGCGAGCTCGGCTACGAGGTCTACACGACGGCCGACATGGGCCTGAAGCTGTGGGACACGCTCTGGCAGGCGGGGCAGCAGCACGGCGTCGTCGCGGGCGGGCGTGCGGCGTTCAACGGGCTGCGGCTGGAGAAGGGTTACCGGTCGTTCGGCACCGACATGACGTGGGAGCACGACCCGTACGAGGCCGGCGTCGGGTTCGCGGTGCGGATGGACAAGGACGACTTCATCGGCAAGGCCGCGCTCGCCGGACGCGACCCCGAGGCGGTAAGGCGCAGGTTGTCGTGTCTCGTGCTCGGCCCGGACGACGTCGTGATGGGCAAGGAGCCGGTGTACGCCGGCGACGACTGCGTCGGCTACGTGACGAGCGCGGGCTGGGGTTACACCCTCGGCCACGGCATCGCGTACGCCTGGCTGCCCGCCTCCCTCGCCGAGGTCGGCACGCGCGTGGAGATCGGCTACTTCGACCGCCGGGTCCCGGCCACGGTCTCCGCCGAACCGCTCTTCGACCCGGAGATGACCCGCCTGCGCGGCTGACCGTCAGGCTGGGGACCCCTGATGTGGTCCTGGCAACGAGCGGGGACCCCGTTCGTGGCTACCACCCCAATGGGGGTCCCCAGTCAGATGAGGGCGCGGACGGACTGCTCGAAGCCGGCGACGTGCTCCGCGGCACGGCTGCGGGCGGTGGCGGGATCGCCGTCCAGGATCGCGCCGATCAGCGGCCCGTGCTCGGCGACGTGGCCGGCCATGCCGCGCATCCGCGGCAGGAACACGCACCAGATGCGGGTCGCGAGGTTGTCGTAGCGGACGAGGGTGTCCTGCAGGAACGGGTTGTGCGTGCAGTCGTAGACCGCACGGTGCGCACGGAGGTCGAGACGCATCAGCTCGTCGGTCGGCTGCGGCGCCTCGGCGGAGGTCAGCTCGTCCAGCAGCGTGCGCAGCGCCGCGCGGTCGGTCTCCGTGGCCCGCTCGGCCGCGGCCGCGGCGGCGAGCGGTTCGAGGCTGTGCCGCACCTCGGAGATGTGCCGCAGGTCCGCGATGTTCACGTCCGTGGCGAACGTGCCCCGCCGCGGGTAGGCGACGACGAGCCGTTCCGCCTCCAGCCGCTTGAGCGCCTCCCGCACGGGCGTCCGCCCGACGCCGAGCCAGCGCGACAGCGCGTCCTCGTTGATCGGCTCGCCGGGGCCGATCTCCAGCAGGATCAGCCGATCGCGGATCGCCTCGTACGCCTGTTCGGCGAGGGAGCGCGGCCGGCCGGTGGCCGTCTTGACCGGGGTACGCATGGGAGCTACTGTAGCCGACGATTGATATATTAGTCGTCGGTCAAGGCGGAGATCATGACGGCAATGCCGGTGAAGAGCGCGGGCACGGTGCTCGACGCGATCGGTGACACACCCCTGGTCAACATCGAGGGCGTCTGGGTCAAGCTCGAGTTCACGAACCCGTCCGGCTCGATCAAGGCACGGCTGGCGAAGTACGTCATCGAGCGCGCCGAGCGCGAGGGACTGCTGCACCCGGGCGACACGATCGTCGAGGCGAGCAGCGGCAACACCGGCAACGCGATGAGCATGGTGGCCGCCGTCAAGGGCTACCGGATGCTCGTCGTCATGCCGAACGGGATGAGCCCGGAGCGGACGGCGATCTCCCGCGCGTACGGCGCCGAGGTGCGCACCATCGGCGACTTCCACGTGAACGACGCGCTGCAGCTCTCTCGCGAGCTGGGTGAGCAGCCCGGGTACTTCGCGCCGCAGCAGTTCGACAACGAGTGGAACGTCGACGAGAACCGCGAGTGGCTCGCGCGCGAGGTGCTGCGGCAGCTGCCCGGCGACGTCGTCCCCGACGCGGTCGTGAACGGCATCGGCACGGGCGGCACGATCATCGGCGTGGGCCAGGGCTTCCGGGCGGTCAACCCGAACTGCCGGGTCGTCGCGTTGGAGCCGGACGAGTCCTGCACGATCGTCTGCGGCGAGATCTGCAAGCACCTGATCGAGGGCATCGCCGACGGCTTCGTCCCCGGCATCATCGCGCGGCACCGCGACGAGATCGACGAGTTCGTCTCGGTCGGCAGCGACGACGCTCTCGCCGAGATGCGGCGGATCGCCCGTGAGTACGGCATGTTCGTCGGCCCGAGCTCCGGCGCGCACCTGCTCGCGGCGAAGCGGCTGCGCGAGCGCGACGGCATCGAGCACGTCATCACCTTCTTCTGCGACGAGGGCGAGAAGTACATCGATGACCACTTCTTGGGATAGCAGAGCCTCAGGTAGCACGGCCTACGCTGAGCCGTACGTCCTGCCCGAGCACGACGTGCCGCACTGGCGCGACGCCGACCCGAAGAAGGCGTACGACGTCGTCATCGTCGGTGCCGGCGGGCACGGCCTCGCGACGGCGTACTACCTGGCGAAGAACCACGGCATCACCGACGTCGCGGTGCTCGACAAGGGTTGGCTCGCCGGCGGCAACATGGCCCGCAACACGACGATCATCCGGTCGAACTACCTGTGGGACGAGAGCGCGGCGATCTACGAGCACGCGCTGAAGCTGTGGGAGGGCCTCGAGGAGGACCTCGGCTACGAGCTGCTGTTCAGCCAGCGCGGCGTGCTCAACCTGGCGCACAACCTCGGTGACGTACGCGAGGGCAAGCGGCGCGTGAACGCGAACCAGCTGAACGGCGTCGACGCGCAGTGGCTCGAACCCGAGGACGTCAAGAAGCTGGTGCCGATCCTCGACACCTCGCGCGACGTCCGCTATCCGGTGCACGGCGCGACGTACCAGCCTCGTGCGGGCATCGCCAAGCACGACTACGTCGCCTGGGGGTTCGCGCGTGCGGCGCACGAGCGCGGCGTGCAGATGGTCCAGCACTGCGAGGTCACCGGCATCCGCGTCGACGGCAACCGGGTCACCGGCGTCGAGACGAACCGCGGCCCGATCGCCGCGGGCAAGGTCGCGCTGTGCGCGGCCGGGCACACGAGCGTGCTCGGCGACATGGTGGGGCTGCGGTTCCCGATCCAGAGCCACCCGCTCCAGGCGCTGGTGTCCGAGCTGCTGGAGCAGGTGCTCGACACCGTCGTCATGTCCAACGCCGTGCACGTCTACGTCAGCCAGGCGCACAAGGGCGAGCTGGTGCTCGGCGCCGGTATCGACTCGTACAACGGATACGGGCAGCGCGGCTCGATCCACGTCATCGAGCACCAGCTGTCCGCGGCGCTCGAGCTGTTCCCGGTCTTCGCGCGGGCGCACCTGCTGCGGACCTGGGCGGGCATCGTCGACGTGTGCCCGGACGCGTCGCCGATCCTCGGGCTCACCCCGATCGAGGAGCTGTACGTGAACGCCGGCTGGGGCACCGGCGGGTTCAAGGCCACGCCGGGCGCGGGCTGGGCGTACGCCGACACGATCGCGAACGGCCGGCCGCACCCGCTCGCCGAGCCGTACGCCCTGGACCGGTTCCGCACCGGTGCGCTGATCGACGAGCACGGCGCCGCCGCCGTCGCGCACTGAGGAGACGCCTTGCTGCACATTCCCTGCCCGTGGTGCGGTCCGCGCGACGAGACCGAGTTCCGCTACGGCGGCGAGGCGGGCGTCGCGTACCCCGCCGACCCCGACGCCGTCGACGACACGGCGTGGTCCGAGTACCTGTTCGTGCGATCGAACCCCGAGGGCTGGTTCAGGGAACGCTGGGTGCACACGTCCGGCTGCCGGCAGTGGTTCACGGTCGAGCGGCACACCGTCACGTACGAGATCCGCGACCCGCGGCCGATCGGAGCCGAGGCATGACGCGCCTTCCGGAGGGCGGCGACCGCGTCGACCGCTCCCGCCCCGTCACGGTCACCTTCGACGGCGTCGTGTACCCCGCGTTGGCAGGTGACACCCTCGCGTCCGCGTTGCTGGCCAACGGCGTCCGCGCCGTCGCCCGGGGCATCTACACCGGGCGGCCGCGCGGGGTCTACGGCATCGGCGCCGAGGAGCCCAACGCGTTCGTCCAGGTGGAGTCCGGCACCGGCGAACCGATGGTGCCGGCGACGCTCGTCGAGGCCTACGACGGGCTGTGCGCACGTCCGCTCGCCGGAAAGGGCCGGTTGCCGGGCGCCCCCGACACGGCCCGCTACGACCACAAGAACATCCACTGCGAGGTCCTCGTGATCGGCGGCGGCGCGGACGGGCTCCGGCTCGCCGCCAAGGCGGCCGAGCGCGGGGACCGGGTGATCGTCTGCGAGGCCGGCCCGGTGCTCGACGCGCCGGCGTTGGCGGGACACGACGACGTGCTGCTGCTGAACCGGACCACCGTCGTCGGCCTATACGACCACGGGTACGTCGTCGCGGTGGAACGGCGCACGGACCATCTTCCGGAGGCGCCGGACACCGTTGCGCGGCAACGGCTCTGGCACATCCGGGCCAAGCGCGTCGAGGACACGACGGGCGCGCCGGAGTTCCCCTACGCGTTCCCTGACAACGACCGTCCCGGTGTGATGCTCGCCGGCGCGGCCGCCCGGTACGTGACGCAGTACGCCGTGCGGCCGGGCCGGGTCGCCGTCGTGGCGAGCGGCAGCGACCGCGCGCTGCGGGCAGCGCTCGTGCTCGCGGACGCCGGTGCCGAGCTGGCCGCCGTTCTCGACACGCGACGCGAGGTTCCCGACGACCTCGCGGCCGAACTGGGTCGCCGCGGCGTCGAGGTCCGCATGGGTCACGCCGTCTGCGGGACGGACGCCGGCGCCGACGGCGCTGTCGTCGCGGCACACGTCGCGCCCGTCGACGGGCACGGTCTGGTGCGTGGTGCGGTCGAGACCGTGCCCTGCGACCTCGTGGCCACCTCCGCCGGCTGGGGACCCCCATCGGGGTCCGGACGACGAGTGGGGACCCCGGACGGTGCCAGCACCACAGTGGGGGTCCCCAGCGTCATCAGGGTCCCGGGCGATCACGGCGAGGCGGCGCGGCGGACGTTCGTCGACCTGAACCGCGATGCGACGCTCGCCGACGTCGAGCGGGCCGTGCGCGTGGGCATGACGCATCCGGAGCACGTCAAGCGGTACACGACCATCGGCACGGGGGCCGACCAGGGCCGGACGGCGAACCCGGTGATGCTGGGCGTGCTCGCCGAGCTGACCGGGCGCCCGGCGGCGTCGCTGGAGCCGACGACCGCACGCCCGCCGGCGGTGCCCGTCTCGTTCGCGCTGCTCGCCGGGCGCGACCGCGGACGCTTCGCCGACCCCGAGCGGGTGACGCCCATGCACCCCTGGCACGTCGCGCACGGGCTGCCGTTCGAGGACGTCGGGCAGTGGAAGCGGCCGTGGTACGCGCCACTCGACGACGAGGACATGGACGACGCCGTCCGGCGCGAATGCCGCGCCGTCCGCACCGGTGTCGGGATGATGGACGCGTCGACGCTCGGCAAGATCGAGCTGCAGGGCCGCGACGTCGGCGTCTTCCTCGACCGCATCTATACGAGCCTGTTCTCCACGTTGCAGGTCGGCCGGGTCAAGTACGGCGTGATGTGCCACGCCGACGGCATGGTCTTCGACGACGGGACGACCGCTCGCCTGGCCGAGGACCGCTGGTTGATGTCGACCACGACGGGCAACGCCGCCGCCGTGCTCGACTGGCTCGAGGAGTGGTTGTTCACCGAGTGGCCGGAGCTCGACGTCAGGTGCACGTCGGTCACCGACCACTGGGCGACGGTCGCGATCGCGGGCCCGCGGTCGCGCGACGTGGTCGCCGCGCTGGCGCCGGACCTCGACCTCGACCCGGAGGCGTTCCCGTTCATGACCTTCCGCGAGGCCACCGTGGCCGGCCTGCCCGCGCGCGTGTTCCGGATCAGCTTCTCCGGTGAGCTGGCGTACGAGGTCAACGTGTCCGCGTGGTACGGGATGGCCCTGTGGGAGGCGGTGCTCGAGGCCGGAAAGCCGTACGAGATAACGGTTTACGGCACTGAGACGATGCACGTGCTGCGCGCAGAGAAGGGCTTCCCGATCGTCGGCCAGGACACCGACGGCACCGTCACGCCACAGGATCTCGGCATGAGCTGGGCGGTGTCGAAACGGAAGTCGTTCGTCGGCAAGCGTTCCTACGCCCGGCCGGACAACCTGCGCGACGACCGGAAGCACCTCGTCGGTCTGCTCGCCGACGGCGACCGCGTGGTGGCCGAGGGTGCGCAGCTCGTCGCGTCGCCCGGCGGCGTACCGCCGGTGCCGATGGCCGGGCACGTGACGTCCAGCTATTGGTCGACGGCGCTGGAGCGGCCGTTCGCGCTCGCGCTGCTGGAGCGCGGCACCGAGCGGCACGGCGAGCGGTTGTACGCCGTCGACGACGGTGAGGCGATCGCCGTCACCGTGACCGCGCCGGTGTGTTACGACCCGGAGGGGGCTCGACGTGACGGCTGACGTGGCGAGACTGCGTCGCAGCCCGCTGGGAGAACTGGCCGACAAGCTCGCGGCGGTGGGCGGCCCGGAGTCGGTGTGGTTCGCCGAGCGGCCGTTCCGCGTCCAGGTGGAGCTGCGCGTCGCGCGGGACGCACCGATGCCGGCCCTGTGCGAGCAGCTGGGGTTGATGCTGCCGCGCGACGTCGGGTACGCGGCGTCGACGGGCGATCGGGACGCCCTTTGTCTCGCCCCGCGCTGGTGGCTGGTGACCCAGCCACCGGAGCCGGCCCCGGGGCTCGAGTGCGGGCTGGTCGCCGGGCTGCGTTCCGCGGGCGGCGCGGCGGTGTCGGCGGTGGACGTCTCCGCGCAGCGCACGGCGATAGACGTCGGCGGCCCGAACGCCCGCGACGTCCTCGCCCACGGCTGCTCGCTCGACCTGCACCCGCGCGCGTTCGGACCGGGCAGGTGCGCGCAGACGACGCTGGCCAAGGCCCAGGTCGTCCTGCACCAGTGCGACGAGACGCCCACGTTCCGCGTGTTCGTCCGCGCGTCGTTCGCCGACTATCTCGCCCGCTGGCTGCTGGACGCGGCGACCGAGTACGTGTGACATCCTCGTCCATCGTGGGTGTCGGCGACGTCGACGCCGGGAAGCGCAGCCCGGCATATCCCCGGGCGACGGGCTCGCCGCGGGGAGAGGCGAGACGCCGCGACCTGCTCGAGCGGGTGACCGACGATCTTGCCGCGAACGGTCTGGTGGACTTCTCGCTGCGGCGTGCGGCCAGGGCGGCCGGCACCACCCACAAGGTGCTGCTGTACCACTTCGACGGCGTCGAGGACCTGCTCGGCCAGGCCATGTACCGGCTGCGCGAGCGGCGCATCGACAACGCGCTGGCCGCCGCCGCCCGCGGATCGCGGAGGCAGAGCCTGGCATCCCGGGTGCGGGCGCTCTGGCCGGCGCTCGCCGATGACGCCTCGGGCCTGCGGGTGATCGACCAGGCCATCGGCCTCGCGATGTACGACCCGGAGCGGTACGCGCACCTCGCGCGCGAGGCGTCGGCGCAGTACCGGCCCGCGTTGCTCGCCATGTGCCCCGAGGAGTGGCCGGACCGGCGCAAGCGGGAGATCGTCGAGCTGATCCTGGCGACGATGCGCGGGTTCCTCATGGAGTGGCGGACGAGCCACGACACCGCGGCGATCGAGGCCGGCCTGGCGGCGTTGACGCGCGCACTGAAGCGTGAGGAGGCCGACATGGGAGACGGCCGTGGACAATAAGTGAACCACGTGGTTCACTTGCTGGTATGAGGCGCGAGAAGGTGTGGTTCGTCAGCGGCGGCAGCCGGTGTGCCGCCTGGCACTATCCGGGGAGCAACGGCGGCTGCGTGGTGATGGCGGCCGGCGGTGCGATCACCAAGGAGCCGGGCACCGATCGGTTCGCTGCACGCTTCCAGGACGCCGGCTTCTCCGTGCTCGCCTTCGACTACCGGCGGTTGGGCGAGAGCGGCGGGGAGCCACGGCAGGTCGTCCGCGTCGGCGAGCAGCTCGCGGACTGGCGGGCCGCGATCGCTCACGCCGCCACGCTCCCTGGCGTCGACCCGGCCCGCATCGCGGCCTGGGCGTTCTCCCTGTCCGCCGGTCACGTCCTCGTACTCGCCGCGCGCGACGTCCGGCTCGCCGCGGCGATCATGCAGTCGCCGTTCGTGGACGGGGCCGCGGCCACCCGCGCCGAGATGCGTCACCAGACGCCGGCGGCGATGCTGCGGTTCACCGGCCGCGGCGTCCTGGACGCGATCCGCGGCGTGTTCGGCCGCGAACCGCTGCTGATCCCGCTGGCCGGCGCGCCGGGCACGGTTTCCATGCTGACCACACCGGACGGCCGCGAGGGCGACCGGGCGCTCAACCCGGGCAACAGGTATCCGGAGTGGCGGCAGGTCATCGCCGCCCGTTCGGCGCTGCGCATGGGCTTCTACCGCCCGGGCAGGAACGCCGCCCGCGTGCGCTGCCCGCTGCTGCTGGTGGTGTGCGACGACGACCAGTCGGTACTCGCCGGCCCGGCGATCCAGGTGGCGAGGAAGGCTCCGGGTGCCGAGCTGGTCCGCCTCCCCGGGGGCCACTACGCCCCGTTCCTGGCCGAGCACGACCGGGCCGTGGAGGCAGAGCTGGCGTTCCTCCACCGACACCTGGTGACGAACGCAACCAACCCGACCACCGTCGCACCCCAGGTGTGACGTCCGGGACCTCACCGAGGCGAGTACCTACTTCCCGCGTCCTGCAACACGAGGAAAGTAGCCATCCGCCCAGCCCGCTCCCCGCAACCCCACACACCGTGATCACTCGGGACCCCGGGGGGACTACGGGACTGCAGGGTATTCTCCAGCGGGCCAGCAGGCCTGCAAGGCATTCCGCAGGAACCCAGGAATGTCGGGGGACCCGCGGGGCCAGCAGGCCTGCAAGGTATTCCGCAGGAACCCAGGAACGTGGGGGGTCCGGGGGGCTCGGCCCCCGGGTACACAACCATCTGACAAGGTCTGCGCAACTAGGTAGAGCCCCTGGAACCCCACATACCGTGATCATTTGGGGACCCGGCGGGCCAGCAGGCCTGCAAGGCATTCCGCGGGAACCCAGGAACGTCGGGGGACCCGCGGGGCCAGCAGGCCTGCAAGGTATTCCTCACGGACCCAGGAACGTGGGGGGTCCGGGGGGCTCGGCCCCCCGGGTACACAACCATCTGACAAGGTCTGCGCAATCCGCAGACACACGTCCCCAAAAGATGGTCGGGCTGGCGGGATTTGAACCCACGACCTCGTCGACCCGAACGACGCGCGCTCCCAAGCTGCGCCACAGCCCGTTGAATCCGAACGCAGTCTAACGCCTGCCCTCCGGCGCCCGCGCGGGGGTTTCGACAGTCGAGATCCTGCGACCATATGTCGGTTTGCTGCGGCGTCGCGAGGTATGCCCACCTGATAGGGCGGGAATGATCATGGCATACCCCTGGTGACGGTGCTGGGACGGCGAGTAATATCTACACCTCGGGTGCGGGAACTGGCCCCTCGAACACCGGACCCGAGTACTTTGGCCCCGCATAGCATGCATGATCCGCTGGAGCTGATGGTGTTGCTCCGACCGCGCGCTCGACGTCGTCGAGCCGAGCCGGTGCACGCCCATGCCCGCGGCAAACGTACGATCCAAGCCTGACGTGCAGGACCGCCTCACATCGTTCGAGGATCTTATCCACCGTTTTACGTGCCGCCGACAGGGACAAGAGGCAGATGAGCAACACAACCACCGAGTTCCGGATGGCTCGCCGCGGTTACGAGCCCGCGCAGGTCGATGAACGCATCAGGGAGCTCACGCAGGCCGTCGAGGTCGCCCGCCGTCAGGCGGTGGAGCTCGCCCGGCGTGTAGAGGAGCTGGAGTCGCAGGAGCCCTCCGGCGGCGACGGCGGTGAACCCACCTACGCCGATCTCGGTGCTCGTATCGGTCAGATCCTGAGTCTCGCTCAGGAGGAGGCCGCGGACCTGCGGGCGAGCGGCAACGCCGACGCGGAGCAGTGCCGCAAGGAAGCCGAGCAGATGGCACTCCACGTCCGCGACGAGGCCGACCGGTACGCCGAGGAGAAGCGCTTCCAGGCCGAGGCCGAGCACGAGGAGGTCCTGGAGGCCGCCAAGCAGAAGGCCGCGGAGATCCGCGAGCAGGCCAAGCGCGACGCCGCCACCCGCAAGGGCGAGGCCGAGGCGATCTTCGAGAAGCAGCGGGCGAAGGCCGCGAAGGCCGCCGCCGAGTTCGAGACCAGCCTCGCGCAGCGGCGGGAGCGTGCCGAGCAGGCGCTCGCCGAGCGCACCCAGGCCGCCGAGCAGCACCTGGTCTCCGTCCAGGAGCGTGCCGAGCGGACCCGCGCCGACGCCGAGCAGATCTACGAAGAGGCCACGAGCAAGGCCGAGCGGCTCGTCGAGGACGCGCAGCGCAAGGCCCGCGAGATGGTCACCGAGGCGACGGCCCGTGCCGAGCGGCTGCGTGCCGAGTCCGAGCGCGAGCTGGCTGCCGTCGCGCAGCGCCGCGACAGCATCAACGCCCAGCTCGCCAACGTCCGGCAGATGCTCTCGACGCTGCTGGGTGGCCAGTCGAGCGACCTGTTCGACAAGGCGCTCGCCGACGCCGACGCGGCCGGCGACGACACCAAGAAGCCGACCGTCCGCAAGTCGACCCCTTCGTCCTCCTCGTAGGGCCGACGGGGCCGCCTCACCAACGCTGACGTGGGTACGTTGCCGTTGCTATAGCAGCGGCGATGTACCCACGTCGCGGTTCATGGGGGCGGTTCGACGCCGCCGACGCCGGCGGCCGCGCCTGGCGTCGGCACGGCGGCTAGGAGCTGCGCGGCACCAGGCGCAGCAGGGTCGCCTCCGGCGGGCAGGCGAACCGGAACGGGGCGTACGGCGACGTGCCGAGCCCCCCTGAGACGTGCAGCCAGGCCCGGCCGTGCCGGGACAGGCCCTTGACCCGCTCGCGGTCGATGCCGCAGTTGGTGACGAGTGCGCCGTAACCGGGGACGCACACCTGGCCGCCGTGCGTGTGGCCGGCGAACAGCGCGTCGTAGCCGTCCGCGACGAAGCAGTCCATCACGCTCGGCTCCGGTGAGTGCAGGACGCCGATATGCAGGTCGGCCCCCGGGTCGACCGGCCCGGCGATCTCCTCGTACCGGTCCAGGCGGATGTGCGAGTCGTCGACGCCGCCGACCTCGATCGTGAGCCCGCCGACCTGCAGCCTGGCCTTGGCGTTGTTCACGTCGTGCCAGCCGCGCTTGGTCATCGCCTCGCCCAGCTCGCGGTACGGCAGCGACTCGGGACGCCGCAGCACGACCGGTCGCCGCGACCGCGGCGACAGGTAGCGCAGCGGGTTCTTCAGCTGGGGCGCGTACCGGTCGTTCGAGCCGAACACGAACACGCCGGGCAGGTCGAGCAGCGGCCCGACGGCGTACAGGAACGCCGGCACCGCCTCCGGGTGGGAGATCGAGTCGCCGGTGTTGATCACGAGATCCGGCTGGAGGTCGGCCAGCCGGTGCATCCAGCCGATCTTGCGCAGCTGACCGGGCGTGAGGTGCGCGTCGGAGATGTGCAGCACGGTGAGCGGGCGCGAGTCCGGCGGCAGCACCGGCATGTCGACCCGCCGCAGCCGGAACCAGCGCAGCTCGACGACGGTCGCGTACGCGAAGGCGCTCGCCGCCGTACCGAGGACCGCCAACGGGATCGCGCGCTTCGCACTCATCCGGCACATGCTCTCAGAGCCGGCACGGGTGCCCTCCCCGGGCTGCGAGAATGACCGCATGGCATCGCTCAAGGAGCGTCTGCAGAGTGACCTGCACGACGCGATGAAGGCGCGGGACGACGTACGCCGCCGCACCATCCGGATGGCCCTGACCGCCGTGACCAACGAGGAGGTGGCCGGCGACGCCGCCCGCGAGCTCTCCGACGAGGAGGTGCTGGACATCCTCGCGACGCAGGCCAAGCGGCGCAGGGAGAGCGCCGAGGTCTTCGTGCGGGGCGGCAGGGACGACCTCGCCCAGAAGGAGCGGGAGGAGCTCGCCGTCCTGGAGACCTACCTGCCCGCGCAGCTCGGCGACGACGAGCTGCGCGGCATCGTCGACGCCGCCCTCGCCGAGACCGGTGCGTCGTCGCCCAAGCAGATGGGCCTGGTCGTCAAGACCGTCCTCGGCAAGGTCGGCAAGCAGGCCGACGGCAAGCGCGTTGCAGCGCTCGTGCGGGAGCGGCTCACCGCCGGCTGACGCCCGTCGTCAGGGCGGGCAGAAGGGCCAGCACGGTTTCTTGTGGCCCGGCGGTCCCTTCCTGGTGGGCTTGCCGGACGGTGTCGCGCTTGGTCCTTGTCCCTGGCCGTTGCTGACGTAGATCGTCACGGCGGTGTTCGGCAGCACCTGTGAGCCGCCGCTCGGGTCGGTGTAGGCCACCTTGCCCGCGGGCTGGTCCGAGCCGACCTGGCCGGGAGCGATGGTGGCCTTGAAGCCGGCGTCGGACAGCTTCTTGCTGGCGGCGTTCGGGTCCATGCCCTTGACGTCCGGCAGGTTGACGTTCAGGTGCACCGAGCGGTTGAGGTCGGCGGGCGTGTTGCCGAACTGGGTCTTCGGCGTGCCCTTGAGCGCGTCTATCATCGCCTGCCGCCAGATGGGTGCCGCGTCGGCGCCGAATCCGCTCAGCGTCCGCGGCCCGACGTGCGCGCCGCGCAGCGGGTGACTCTCGGCGCCGCGCGGGTCGTACAGCGAGACCGAGGCGGCCAGGTCGGGTGTGTAACCGGTGAACCAGCCGGCCTGGTTGTTGTTCGTGGTGCCGGTCTTGCCCGCGGCCGGACGGCCGATGCCGTTGCCCGCGGCGGTGCCGGTGGTGAGCACGCCCTCCATCGCCTTGGCGACGGCGTTCCCCGCGCCCTTCTTCATCGCCTGTGAGCAGTGGGTCTCGAGCCCGGGGACGCGCTTGCCGGTGGAGTCGAGGACGTACTCGAACGGGTCCGGCTTGCAGTACTTGCCCTCCGCGGCGAACGCCGCGTAGGCCGCGGCCACGTGCAGCGGGTCGACCTCGTCGGCGCCCAGCGTCAGCGACGGGAACTGGCCGAGCGGCTTGCCGTCGCTACGGATCATGCCGAGCTTGCGGGTCATCTTCCAGGTCTTGCACAACCCGACCTTGTGCTCGAGCTCGACGAAGAAGGTGTTGACCGACTTCACGGTGCCCTGGATCAGGTTCATCACGCCGTGCTCGGACTCGCCGGCCGCGTTGCCGACGTGCGGGTACGAGATGTACGTGCCGTCGCAGGTCTTGAACCCGGCGAGGTTGCTGATGCTGCCCGGCGCGTTGATCTCGTAGCCGAGGGGGATGCCGTCGTTCAAGGCCGCCGCGAGGGTGAAGGCCTTGGCGTTGGAGCCGAACTGGGCGCCGGTGCCGCCGCCGTGCGCGCGGTCGACCGCGGTGTTGAAGTTGAGTTGGCCCTTCTTCGCGTGCCGGCGGGTGGTGAAGTCACGGGAGACCGACATCGCCCGGACCTTGCCGGTGCCCGGCTGGATCATCACCATCGACCCGACGATGTCGTCCCGCTTGTAAACCCAGTGGCGCATCGACTTGTCGGCGGCTTTCTGGGTCTTGGGGTCGAGGGTGGTGCGGATGGTGAGGCCGCCGCGGTAGAGGGCGTCCAGGCGGTCTTTGTAGGTCTTGCCGAAGGCGGGGTTGGTGAGGATCTCCTTGGCGACGTATTCGCAGAAGAAGCCCTCGCGGGTGCCGGCTTGGGCGCAGCCGTTGGGCATGGACTGCAGGTGGAGGTCGAGGCCGGTCTTCTTGGCCTGGTCGGCCTGGGTCTGGGTGATCGCGCCGGTGTCGGCCATGCGTTGCAGGACGGTGTTGCGGCGGTTCAGCGCGGTCTTGGGGTGGACGGTGGGGTCGTAGGCATAGGGGCTGCGGACCAGCCCGGCGATCAGGGCGGCCTGGGTGAGGGTGAGTTTGCTGCTGGTGGTGGAGAAGTAGTGGCGGGCGGCGGCCTCGACGCCGTAGGCGCCGGAGCCGAAGTAGGCGATGTTGAGGTAGCGCTGGAGGATCTCGTCCTTGGAGTACTTCTTCTCCATGGTGGTGGCGTAGCGCAGTTCCTGCAGCTTGCGGGCGTAGCCGGTGATGCCTTGCCGGTTGGTGACCTTGCGGACCTCTTCGGGGGAGTTGGCCTGTTCGACCTGGACCAGTTTCACGTACTGCTGGGTGAGGGTGGACCCGCCCTGGGTGGAGCCGCCGGACTGGTTCTGCGCGAGTGCCCGCAGCGTGCCCTTGAAGTCGAGCGGGCCGTGTTGGTAGAAGCGGTAGTCCTCGATCGCGACCAGCGCGCGGCGCATGATCGGCGCCACCTGCGAGAGCGGCACGTTGATCCGGTACTCGTCGTAGAACGAGGCGATCTCGTGGCCGTCCTTGTCCAGCATCCGCGACCGTTCCGGCAGCGGCGGGGTGGCCAGGTTCGCCGGCAGCGACTCGAAACTGTCCGCGCCGGCCTTGCCGACCAGGCCCGCCGCCCCCACCGCGGGCAACGCGATCCCCGCGGTGAGCACTCCCGCGACAAGACTCAACATGAGAAGGAGCGAGAGGTTCCGCAGGGCGTGAGTGGCTGACGGTCGGGGCACTCGGCCAGGGTACCAATGAGGGTCGTCACTCCAAGGCTGCTGGCTCGTTGAAGCCAATACCACATCCGCCGAGTCCGCGCGAGTCGTCAGGCGAATCGTCGACATCGCGCGCCCTCCGCGGGTCCACATGTCAACGACTAGTCATTTCGAACTATGGGAGATGGTCGGTGTAGGGGATTACGGAGCGTTGGGGCGCTTCTTACCCTTGCATCCGTACCGGGGTGATTCATGGGGATAGCGGGGGCAATTACCCGATGACCTGGAACGAGTCATGGACTGTCAACGCCGCGTGCAACGGCGGAGACCCAGACCGGCTGTTCGTCCGCGGAGCGGAACAGAACCTCGCCAAGCGTATCTGCCGGCACTGCCCGGTGCGTACCGAATGCCTCGCGTACGCGCTGGATCACGAGATGGAGTACGGCGTCTGGGGCGGCATGACCGAGCGTGAGCGCCGTTCGTTGCTGCGGCGGCGTTCCGACGTCCGCTCCTGGCGCAGCCTCTTCGAGGACGCCAAGACCGAGTGGGAGCAGGCCGCCGTCACGGCGTGAGCGCCGTACCGACCGACCGGAGTCCGGCCAGGTCGTGCACGTCGTTCGGCATGGCCGGCACCTCGACGAGCGGCACCCGGGGGTGCGCGGCGGTGAACCCGTCGCGCAGCCGCCGCTCGCGGGCCTCGAGGATGACGCGGTCGGCGTGCAGCCGCAGCACCGCTGCGGCCAGGGCGCCGGAGCCGAGTTCCTCGAGCGTCTCGGCCGCGCCGATGCTGCGTTCGGCGCTGAGCCGGGTACGCGACCCGCTGGTCGTCGCCGCGGCGGCGCGGTGCACGCGGTTCAGCACCAGCCCGGCGAGCGGCATCCGGTCCCGGGCCAGGCGCTCGACGAAGTACGACGCCTCGCGTAGCGCGTCCGGCTCGGGCGCGGCGACCACGAGGAACGCCGTGCCTCTCGCCTGCAACAGCTGGTAGGTCGTCTCGGCGCGCTCACGGAACCCGCCGAACATCGTGTCGAGCGCGGTGACGAACGTCTGCGCGTCCTTCAGCAGTTGGGTGCCGAGCACCTTGGTGAGGGCGCCGGTCACGAGGCCGAACCCCGCCGTCAGCATCCGGACGTACGCGCGGCCGCCGCTGCGCGCGGGGCCGACGAGCAGCCGGATGAACCGCCCGTCGAGGAACCGGCCGAGCCGCTCGGGCGCGTCCAGGAAGTCGAGGGCGGAGCGGCTGGGCGGCGTGTCGACGACGATGAGGTCCCACTCGTCCGCGGCGCGTAGCTGGCCGAGCTTCTCCATCGCCATGTACTCCTGCGTGCCCGCGAATCCGGCCGAGAGCGACTGGTAGAACGGGTTGGCCAGGATCTGCCCAGCCCTGCGCGGGTCGGCGTGCGCCTCGACGATCTCGTCGAAGGTGCGCTTCATGTCGAGCATCATCGCCCACAGGTCGCCGCCGTTCGACGTGTCGACCCCCGGGACGCGGCGGGGGATGTTGTCGAGCTCGGCGAGGCCCATCGACTGGGCCAGCCGGCGCGCCGGGTCGATGGTGAGCACGACCGTGCTGCGGCCCAGCTCGGCCGCCCGCAGCCCGAGCGCGGCGGCGGTCGTCGTCTTGCCGACGCCGCCGGATCCGCAGCAGACGACGATCCGGGTGTTCCGGTCGGTGAGCAGCCGGTCCACGTCCAGATCCGGCGGGCCGGACGGACGTCGCTGCGCGTTCATGCTTCTACCTGCTCCTCGATCCGTTCGGCCAGCTGGTGCAGCGCGCCGATGTCGACGCCGTCGGGCAGGAACGGCAGCTCCAGGACGCGCTGGTCGAGCTTCTCGATGGTCTGCCTGGCCTCGTCCTCGGCGCCGACCCGCTTGGCGTGGTCGACGAGCTCGGCGGCGAGCGCGTCGACGGTGCGGTCGCTCGCGTCCACGCCCGCCTTGGCCAGGCCGTCGGCGAGCGCGTCGGTGTCCACCCTGCCCGCGGCCGCGGCCCGCAGCTGGTCGGTCGGCAGCATCCGCTCGCGGACCATGTTGACGATCACGGCACCGACGGGGATGCCGGTCTGCTCCAGCTCCGCGATCCCGTCTACGGTCTCCTGCACCGGCATCTCCTCGAGCAGGGAGACGAAGTGCACGGCGGTCTGCGCCGACCTGATCACGCCTAGCACCATGTCCGCGTGCGTGCGCACCGGACCGACCTTGGCGATGCCGGCGACCTCGCTGGTGACGTTGAGGAACCTCGCGATGCGGCCGGTGGGCGGCGCGTCGACGACGACGGCGTCGTAGGCGTAGCCGTTGCCCCGCCTGCGGCGCACCGACTCGGCGAACTTGCCGGTCAGCAGGACGTCGCGCAGCCCGGGCGCCACCGTCGTGACGAAGTCGACCAGGCCGATCCGCTCCAGGCTGCGCCCGGCGCGGCCGAGCCGGTAGAACGTCTCCAGGTAGTCGAGCAGCGCGGCCTCCGGGTCGACGGCCAGGGCGTACACCTCGCCGCCGTCGCGGGCGATCGCCACGCGGCGCTCCTCGTACGGCAACGGCGGTACGTCGAACAGCTGGGCGATGCCCTGCCGGCCCTCGACCTCGACGAGCAGGACCCGCCCTCCGCCCGCGGCGAGGGACAGCGCGAGCGCACCGGCGACCGTCGTCTTGCCGGTGCCGCCCTTCCCCGTGACCACATGGAGGCGGACCTCCCCCCAGTTACCGCTCACTCCGGTGCACCCCGCCAACGCGTACTCACCCTTCCAGCGTATGAGACGGCGGGCCGGATCGGTTGGCGGTTACATAGCCAGGCTATGTAGCTTGTCCGGGTGGACACGCTGACCGACACCACCGAGGAGCTCGCCGCCGACCTGATCGCGCACAGCGGACGGCTGATGCGGCTGGTCGCGGCCGAGGCGAGCGTGGGCATGTCGTCGACGCAGGGGCGCACGCTCGCCCGGCTCGAGGAGTACGGCCCGGTGCGCGTCACGGACCTCGCCGCCGCCGAGCACGTGGCGCAGCCGACCATGACCGCGCTCGTCGACCGCATGGAGCGCGCCGGATACGTACGGCGACAGCAGGACGCGGCCGACGGCCGGGTGGTGCTCGTCGCCGTGACCGATGCCGGCCGCGAACGGCGGGCACAGAGCCGGCGGGCCATGGCCGAGGTGCTCGTCCCGAGGCTGCGCCGGCTGAGCGGCGAACAGCGGGAGCGGCTCACCCAGCTCACCAGGGCGCTGGCCGAGCTCTGCGACGGAGCCGACGAATGAGGCGGCCGCACATGACACCGACGGAGGACACGGACAACTGATGCGCGCGGACGACCAGACCAGAGGCGAGACGGGCACGGGCACCGCGTCCGGGGGCGGCAGCATCCTGCAGCAGCCCAAGGCGGTGTGGGCGGTGGCGTTCGCCTGCGTGATCGCATTCATGGGCGTCGGGCTCGTCGACCCCATCCTGAAGCCGATCGCGGCGAACCTGCACGCGACGCCGTCCCAGGTGTCGCTGCTTTTCACCAGCTACATGCTCATCATCGGCATCGCGATGCTCGTCACCGGCGTGGTGTCGAGCTGGATCGGGCCGAAGCGGACCCTGCTCGCCGGGCTCGTGCTCATCGTCGTGTTCAGCGCGCTGGCCGGCTCGTCCGACACGGTCGGCCAGATCGTCGGTTTCCGGGCCGGCTGGGGGCTGGGCAACGCGCTGTTCATCGCCACCGCACTCGCGGCGATCGTAGGCTCGGCGAGCGGCGGCGTCGCCAGCGCGATCATCCTGTACGAGGCGGCACTCGGCGTGGGCATCGCGAGCGGCCCGCTCGTCGGCGGGCTGCTGGGCAACGTCAGCTGGCGGGGGCCGTTCTTCGGCGTCGCCACGCTGATGTCGATCGGGTTCGTCATCACGCTGGTGCTGCTGCCGAAGAGCCCTCGACCGGAGCGGCGCACGTCGCTGCTCGACCCGTTCCGCGCCCTTCGGCACCGGTCGCTGCTCACCGTGGGCATCACCGCGCTCTGCTACAACTTCGGCTTCTTCGCGCTGCTCGCGTACACGCCGTTCCCCCTCGGCTACGGCGCGATACCGATCGGCCTGATCTTCTGCGGGTGGGGCATCGGCGTCGCGATCTCCTCGGTGTTCCTCGCGCCGCTGCTGCAGCGGTGGATCGGGACGGTGCCCGTGCTCGTCGGCGTCCTCATCGGCTACGCGCTCGTCCTGGTCGCGATGGCGATCGGCACCGACCACAAGGTCGTGCTCATCGTGTGCGTCGTGCTGTCCGGCGTGCTCGGCGGCGTCAACAACACGCTGATCACCGAGACCGTCATGCTCGCCGCGCCGGTCGAGCGGGCGACGGCGTCGGCGGCGTACAGCTTCGTGCGCTTCACTGGCGGTGCGATCGCCCCGTGGATCGCCGGCAAGCTGGGCGAGACGATCAGCCCGCACATCCCGTACTGGGTCGGTGCCGGCGTCACGTTCGCGGGCGTGCTCGTGCTGCTGAGCGGGCGGCGCGCGCTCGCCCACATCGACCGCCACGACCCCGCGAGCCATTCACAGGAGGAGGCGCTCGCCGTTACGGCCGGGGACTCCTGACCCGGCACCGGCCCGGTCGCTAGAGTCGCCGCCATGGCCAGAACGAAGTGGGAGTACGCCACCGTGCCGCTCCTCGTGCATGCGACCAAGGACATCCTCGACACCTGGGGTGAGGACGGCTGGGAGCTCGTCGCAGTCGTGCCCGGGCCCAACCCGGAGAACGTCGTCGGCTACCTGAAGCGGGAGAGGGAAGCGTGAGCGAGAAGGCGAGTGAGCGGTTGGCCCAGATGGGCCTCGAGTTGCCGCCCGTCGTGCCGCCGGGCGGCGTGTACGTGCCCGCGGTGCGTACCGGGTCGTACATCTACACCTCGGGCCAGCTGCCGCTGGTCGACGGCGAGCCCGCCGTCACCGGCCGGGTCGGCGCCGACGTCAGCCTCGACGACGCCAAGCAGGCGGCGCGCATCTGTGCGCTGAACGCCCTCGCCGCGGTCGGGTCGCTCGTCGACATCGACGAGGTGAAGCGGATCGTCAAGGTCCTCGGCTTCGTCAACAGCGACCCCGACTTCTCCTCGCAGACGCAGGTCGTCAACGGCGCGAGCGAGCTGTTCGGCGCGGTCTTCGGCGAGGCCGGCCAGCACGCGCGCAGCGCGATCGGCGTGGCGGCGCTTCCCCTCGGCGCCCCCGTCGAGGTCGAGATCGTCGTCGAGGTCTAGTAGTCCGTGCCTCGCCGCTGGCCGCTGCCCGAGGACCTGACCAACGCCGTGCGACAGCACGACGGCACGGCGGTGACGGCGCGCGACGCGGCGACGGTGATGCTGTTGCGGGACGGGCCCCGCGGCGTCGAGGTGTTCCTGCTGCGGCGGGTGGCCACGATGGCCTTCGCCGCAGGCATGTACGTGTTCCCCGGCGGTCGCGTCGACCCCCGCGACGCCGACCCCGGGCTGGCCTGGGCCGGCCCCTCGCGGGACGAGTGGGCGGCCGTGCTCGGCGCCGACGCCGGCCTGGCCGCGGCGCTGACCTGCGCGGCCGTGCGGGAGACGTTCGAGGAGTCCGGTGTGCTGCTCGCGGGCGAGCACGCGGACGACGTCGTCGCCGACACCACGGGCGAGGACTGGGAGGCCGACCGCGCCGGCCTCGTGGACCACTCGGTGGCGTTCGCGGACTTCCTGCGCCGCCGCCGGCTGGTGTTGCGCACCGATCTGCTGCGGGCGTGGTCGCGCTGGATCACGCCGGAGTTCGAGCCGCGCAGGTTCGATGCCAGGTTCTTCGTCGCGGCCCTCCCCGAGGGCCAGCGGGCCCGTGACGTGGGCGGCGAGTCCGACCGCGTGGCGTGGCTGCGTCCCGCCGAGGCGCTCGGCGCGTTCGGCCGCGGTGAGCTGCGGCTCCTGCCGCCGACGGCGGAGACGCTCTACGAGCTCGCCGACCACCGGTCCGTGGCCTCGGTGCTCTCGGCCGCGGCCCACCGGGTCGTCGAGCCGGTGCTCCCGCGGCCCCGGCTGGTCGAGGACGGCGCCGAGCTGGTGCTGCCGGGCGACGCGGCGTACGGGGACCTGTCGTGAGCACCGACGGCTACGGCACGACGCGTGCCACCTGCTTCCTCGCCCCCAACCCGTCGCCTATGACGCTCGACGGCACCAACACCTGGGTGCTGGCGGAGCCGGGTGCGCCGCGGGTGGTCGTGGTCGACCCCGGGCCTGGCGAGGAGCCGCACCTGCGGCGGGTGGCGGACGCCGTCCGGTCGTCCGGGCGGCGCGTCGGCGTCGTCCTGCTGACGCACGGGCACGCCGACCACGCGGAGGGCGCGGGACGCTTCGCCGAGCTGGTCGACGCGCCCGTCCGCGCGGCCGACCCCGCGCTGTGCGTGGGCGAGGGAACACCGCTCGAGGACGGCACGGTGGTGGCGGTCGACGGGCTGGCGGTCACGGTGGTCGCCACGCCGGGCCACACGGCCGACTCGGTCTGTCTCCACCTGCCCGCCGACGGCGCCCTGCTGACCGGCGACACCGTGCTCGGCCGGGGGACGACCGTGGTGGCGTACCCGGACGGCAGCCTCGCCGCGTACCTGCACTCGCTGCGGCGGATGCGCGCGCTCGCGGCGTCGTCCGGGCTGCGGCTGCTGCTGCCCGCCCACGGGCCGGTGCTCGACGACCCGCTCGCCGTCCTGGACGGTTACCTGGCCCACCGGGCCGAGCGGCTGGAGCAGGTGCGCGCGGCCGTCGCGGCGGGCGCCGAGGACCCGGCGGACGTGGTCCGCGCCGTCTACGCCGACGTCGACCCGGCCGTGCGGTTCGCGGCCGAGGCCAGTGTCCGCGCCCAGCTCGACTACCTGCGCGGCGCCGGCGGTCTCTGACCGTCCGCCCCGCCCGCTGGGGACCCCTCTTGTGCCCCTGACCACGTGTGGGGACCCCACTCGGTGCCGGGACCACAATGGGGGTCCCCAGCGGTACGGGCAGTGGGGTCAGGCGCGGGCGCGGCGGCTGAGGCGCTCGTCGTCCAGGAGGATCACCGCGCGGGGCTCGATGCGCAGCCAACCGCGGTTGGCGAAGTCGGCGAGCGCCTTGTTGACCGTCTCGCGGGACGCGCCGACGAGCTGGGCGAGCTCCTCCTGCGTCAGGTCGTGCTCGACGTGGATGCCCTCGGCCGTACGCCGGCCGAACTTGCCGGACAGCACGATCAGCTGCCGGGCGACCCGGCCGGGCACGTCGGTGAAGACGAGGTCGGCCATCACCTCATTGGTGCGCCGCAGCCGCTGGGCCAGCGCCCGCAGCAGCTGCATGGCGACGTCCGGATGTGCGGAGATCCACGGGCGCAGGTCCTGGTGGCCGAGCGCGGCCAGCTCGCTGTCGGAGACGGCGACGGCCGACGACGTCCGCGGGATGGGGTCGAAGAGCGACAGCTCACCGAACATCTCGCCCGGCCCGATCACCGCGAGCAGGTTCTCGCGGCCGTCCGAGGACGCCTTGACGAGCTTCATCTTGCCGGTGAGGACGACGTAGACCTTGTCGCCCTCGTCGCCCTCCCTGAACAGATGCTCGCCCCGGCTCACACGTGCCTGGGTGAGCTTCTCGAGCAGCTCGTTCGAGCTCTGCTCGTTCAGACCGGCGAACAGTGGGGCACGCCGAAGCGTCTCGATGTCCACTGCGCCTCCTCGCAATCCGTTCTCCGGGTGACGCGAGTCCCCGGCCGACGGCTCGGTGCAGTGCGTCACACCCGAAACGTAGGCTAGCGGAGTGCCCACGAAGACCCGCTCCGAGCCGAACGCACGTACTCGTAACCGCCGTGCCCGGTTCGCAAACGAGACCCGTCTCGGTCTGGTCCGGCGCGCCCGGCGGATCAACCGCGAGCTCGCCGAGGCGTACCCGGACGCCCACTGCGAGCTCGACTTCACCAACCCGCTCGAGCTGCTCGTCGCCACGATCTTGTCGGCGCAGACGACCGACAAGCGGGTGAACGAGGTGACGCCCAAGCTGTTCGCGCGCTACCCGACCGCCGCCGACTACGCCGCCGCCGACCCGGAGGAGATGGAGCAGATCATCAAGTCCACCGGGTTCTTCCGCGCCAAGACCAAGTCGGTCATCGGCCTCGGCAAGGCGCTCGTCGAGCAGCACGACGGCGAGGTGCCGAAGCAGCTCGACGCGCTGGTGAAGCTGCCCGGGGTGGGGCGCAAGACCGCGAACGTCGTGCTGGGCAACGCGTTCGACGTCCCCGGCATCACCGTCGACACGCACTTCGGCCGGCTGGCGCGGCGGTTCGGCTGGACCACGGAGACCGACCCGGTGAAGGTCGAGCACGAGGTGGGTGAGCTGATTCCCCGCAAGGAGTGGACGATGCTCTCGCACCGGCTGATCTGGCACGGCCGGCGCACCTGCCACTCGCGGCGTCCCGCGTGCGGCGCCTGCGTGATCGCCGCGCTGTGCCCGTCGTTCGGCGAGGGCGAGACCGACCCGGAGAAGGCGCGCAAGCTGCTGAAGTCCCCGAGCCAGCTGACCCCGCCGTGAAGACGGTCGCGCGTACCGCGGCGGTGCTGGCCGCCACGCTCGTCCTGCTCGCCGGATGTGGCGGGGCCGGCGGCTCCGGCGGCGACTCGGGCGCCTCGCCAGGGCCGCCCAGGCCGCCGCGGACGGCCACACCCTCGGCGTCCGCGTCGCTCGTCGCCAAGGCGCACCTCGCCGCCTGCCCGGACGTGCGCCCCGCGCCGCCCGGCACGAAGGGACCGTCGCTGCCCGCGGTCACCCTGCCGTGCCTCGGCAAGGGGCCCGCGGTGGCGATGGGCGGGCTGCGTGGGCCCCTGGTGCTGAACCTGTGGGCCACCTGGTGCGGGCCGTGCCGCGAGGAGGCGCCGCTGTTCCAGCGGCTGCACGCGTCCGGCGCCAAGGTGCGGGTGCTCGGCGTCGACACGCAGGACTCCGGCCCGAACGCCGCGCTCTGGTTCGCGATCGACCGCGGGCTGCACTACCCGAACGTCTACGACGCCGGCGGCCGGCTCGCCGTCGCCGCACACGCCGGCAAGGGCCTGCCGGTCACCCTGTTCGTCGACCGCGCGGGCCGGCTCGTGCACACGAAGTTCGGCCCGTACCCGTCGTACGCCGCCCTCACCGCGGACGTCCACGCCCAGCTGGGGGTGCGTTCGTGACCGAGCGACCCGGCTGGCTGCGCCACCTCGTCGAGGCCGCGCAGACCGTGGACGCCGGCGCGCTGAGCCGGTTCACCCCACCGCCCGAGGGCGGCCGCCCGGCGGCCGTGCTGATCCTGTTCGGCGAGGGGCCGTCCGGCCCGGACGTGCTGCTCGTCCAGCGCAGCGACGGGCTCCGGTCGCACGCGGGACAGCCGGCCTTCCCCGGCGGCGGCGAGGAGCCCGGCGACGGCGGCCCCGTCGGCGCGGCGCTGCGCGAGGCGGAGGAGGAGACCGGCCTGGTGCCGTCCGGCGTGGACGTGCTCGCCACGCTGCCGGCCCTGTACCTGCCGGTGAGTGACTTCGTCGTCACGCCGGTCCTCGCGTGGTGGCGCGAGCCGTCCGCCGTGCACGCCGTCGACCTCGTCGAGACCGCCGCCGTCGCTCGGGTGCCGATCGCGGAGCTGGTCGACCCGGCGAACCGGCTGTGGATCCACCACCCCTCCGGCTACGTCGGCCCGGCCTTCAGAGCCGGCGACATGCTGGTCTGGGGCTTCACCGGCGGGCTGCTCGACCGCGTGCTCGAGCTCGGCGGCTGGGCGCGGCCGTGGTCGGACTCGCCCGTGGAGGAACTGCCGCCCGACCAGCTGGAGCTCGCGCTCCGCACCGCTCCGCCCGACCACGGTTGACCTCAACGGATCCGATCACGGCTCGACACGGTGCAGTCGGTTCTCAGCCCGCTCCGGTAACGTTCCGGCGTGACCGTCCCCGCCTACCCCCTGGACACGTGACTTCGCATCCCGCCTCCCTCCCGCGCTCCGCTCCTCGCTCACGTGCGGTGGTGCGGCGGCGCGGAGTGGTCTGCTCGCTGCGATGCTCGCGCGGGAGGTCGGCTCGTTGACTGTGCATCCCGCCTCCCTCCCGCGCTCCGCTCCTCGCTCACGTGCGGTGGTGCAGCGGCGCGGAGTGGTCTGCTCGCTGCGATGCTCGCGCGGGAGGTCGGCTCGTTGACCGGCGACCTGCTCGACCTCGTGATCGGGATCCTCGCCGTCATCTTCGCGGTGTCCGGGTTCCGGCAGGGGCTCGTCGCGGGATGCCTGAGCCTGGTCGGGTTCTTCGGCGGCGGCGCGCTCGGGGCGCAGCTCGCGCCCGGCGTCTCGAGAGCCCTGGCGCATCCCGGCACCGGACGCGCGCTCGTCGCCGTCGCCTGCGTCTTCGTGGTCGCCGCGCTCGGCCAGCTGGTCGCGTCGGCGATCGGCTACGCGCTGCGGGAGCGGATCCGCTGGCACTCCGCGCGCGTGCTCGACGCCGCCGGCGGCGCGGTGCTCTCGGTCGTCGCGCTGCTGCTCGTCGCCTGGCTGATCGGCACGGCGGCCGTGCAGTCGCCGTTCCCCTCGCTCGCCTCGCAGGTGCGCCACTCCGCCCTGCTCCGCGTCGTCGACGGCGTCATGCCCGACTCCGCGCGCACCTGGTTCCGGGAGTTCCGGCGGACGGTCGACCAGTCCGGGTTCCCGCAGGTGTTCGGCGGTCTCGGCCCGGAGAACACGGTCCAGGTGAAGCCGCCGGACCCCGGCGTCGTCGACGACCCGGGCGTGCGGCGCGCGCTCCGCAGCGTGGTCAAGGTCGAGGGCACCGCGCCGCAGTGCTCCCGGCAGATCGACGGCTCCGGGTTCGTCTACGCGCCTCAGCGCGTGATCACCAACGCGCACGTCGTCGCCGGCGTGCGGGACGGCCCGAACGTGATGGTCGACGGCCGCTCGTACCGGGCCCGCGTCGTCGTCTACAACCCGCAGCGCGACATAGCGGTGCTCTACGTCCCCGGCCTCGACCGGCCGGCGTTGTCCTTCGACGGCACGGCCCGCTCGGGCGCGAGCGCGGTGGTCGCCGGCCACCCCGGCGGCGGGCCGCTCGTCGTTGGCAGCGCGCGCATCCGGTCCAAGGAGGACGCCCGCGGCCCGGACATCTACCAGCGCACCGAGACGGTCCGGCAGGTCTACTCGATCCGGGCGACCGTGCGTCCCGGCAACTCCGGCGGGCCGCTGCTCGCGCCGGCGGGCAGGGTGTACGGCGTCGTGTTCGCCGCCGCCGTCGACGACCCGCAGACCGGCTACGTCCTGACCGCGCACGAGGTCCGGCCCGACGCCAAGCGCGGCCGCACCGCGGTGAACCCGGTCAGCACGCAGCAGTGCGACTGAGCGGCGGCGGGGTCAGCGGTCGGGTTCCGAGTCGCGCAGCCAGGACAGGATCGCCCGCGTGACGGCGTCCGGGCTCTCCTCCTGGGGGAAGTGGCCGGCGCCGTCCAGCAGCCGCCACCGGTACGGCGCTTCCACGTACGCCGCCGACGAGGCCGCGGTCTGGGGGTGCACGATCGGGTCGCGGGCGCCGTGCAGGACGAGCGTCGGGACCCGTACGGGGTCGCGCCGCAGCGCTCGGACGAACCGGACGCCGTCCGGCCTGAGGAACATCGACCGGCCGAGCCAGCGGTGGTACTCCAGCGCGCTGTGCGCGACGTGCGGCAGCCGGACGGCGGCGGCGTAGCGCTCCGCGGTCTGCTCGTCCGGCCAACCCGGCCGGGACCAGTCGCGGAGCATCCGCCGCACGCCGGCGGCGTCGTTCGCCGTGAGCCGGCGCTCGCCGAACAACGGGAGCTGGAAGCCGAGCTCGTGCGGCAGGGCGCGCAGGTTGTACGGCACCCGGCCGAGCGCGGTGCGGAACCGGAGCGGGTGCGGCGCGGAGACTGCGACCAGCCGATTGACCGTCTTGGCGTGGGTGACCGCCGCCGTCCAGGCCCCGAGCCCGCCCCAGCCGTGCCCGACGACGCACGCGTTCGCCTCGCCGAGGGCACGCACCAGGCCGGTGACGTCGGTGGCGAGCGTCAGGAGGTCGTAGCCGCGCGGCGGCTTGTCGCTGGCGCCGTAGCCGCGCAGGTCGACCGCGGCGGCGCGGAAGCCGGCGGCCGCGAACGCGGGCAGCTGATGCCGCCAGGTCCACCAGAACTGCGGGAAGCCGTGCAGCAGCAGGACGAGCGGTCCCTCACCCGCCTCGGCGACGTGGAACCGCATGCCGCCCGCGCTCACCGTGCGGTGCCGCCACGGGCCGGGCGGCAGCACGACGTCGTCGGGCTCGGTGACCGGCGTCATGGGCCGAGCCTGCCACGGCGAGCTGAGGACGCCCTAAGCCTCACCGCATGATCGCGGGGCGTTCCTCGCCGGGAGTCAGCTGCTTGCTGTCGTTGCCGGCCGCGGCGAACTCCTCCTTCAGCGACTTCGCCCACGCGACGTCGTCCTGGATCGTCTGCTTCGTGCGGTTGACCTTCGGCATCTTGTCGATGTTCCGCTTGCCGACGAACCCGACGATCCCCGCGAGCACGAGGTACGCGCCGCCGACGATGAGGAACGACCAGCCCAGCGTGATCCCCAGGGCGTGGATGCCGAACGCGGCCGCCACCGAGCAGAAGAGCGCCCCGAAATAGCCGAGGAACGCGGCTCCGCCGAACATCCCGCCCGCGAGGCCCGCGCGCTTGGCGTCCTCCTTGAGCTCGGCCTTCGCGAGCTCGATCTCCGCCTTGACCAGCTTCTGCGCCTGCGCTGTGGCCTCGGCGATGAGCTGGCCGAGGCTCCGCTCCTCGGTCGGCTGCTGCGTCATCGGTGAGTCACCTCCGGGTCTGTTACTGCCCGATCATTGCAGCGTGAACCCATTACGGGGTGGTTGACCCGCGGATCGGCCGATAGAACCGATGAGGAAGGCTGGGTCGTAGGCATCAGTGAGCGTCAGCGAGCTCGTAGGAGTTCGGTGGGGCGGGATGAGCACCGAGGAGGCGGACATGGGCGAGCAGGCGGTCATCGGGGTGACGGGCCTGGCCGTGATGGGGCGCAATCTGGCGCGCAACCTCGCGCGCAACGGGTTCTCCGTGGCACTGCACAACCGGACGACGGCGCGCACCACGGACCTCGTCGAACGGTTCGGTCACGAGGGCACGTTCGTCCCGTCCACGACGATGGAGGAGTTCGTCGCCTCGCTCGAGCGCCCGCGCCGCGTGCTGGTGATGGTCAAGGCGGGTGCGCCCACGGATGCCGTGATCGACGAGCTGGTGCCGCTGCTGGAGCCCGGCGACATCGTCATCGACGGCGGCAACGCGTGGTTCGAGGACACCCGCAGGCGCGAGCGGGAGCTGCGCGAGCACGGCCTGCACTTCGTGGGTGCGGGAGTGTCCGGTGGCGAGGAGGGAGCGCTCAACGGGCCCAGCATCATGCCCGGCGGCTCGCCCGAGTCGTACGAGGCGCTCGGCCCGCTGTTCGAGAAGATCGCCGCGCAGGTCGACGGCACGCCGTGCTGCACGCACGTGGGGCCGGACGGCGCCGGCCACTTCGTGAAGATGGTGCACAACGGCATCGAGTACGCCGACATGCAGCTGATCGCCGAGGCGTACGACCTGCTGCGCGCCGGCCTCGGCCTGTCTCCCGCCGAGATCGCCGACGTCTTCCGCACCTGGAACGAGGGTGACCTCGAGTCGTTCCTCATCGAGATCACGGCGGAGGTGCTCGGGCACGTCGACGCCGCGACGGGACGCCCGTTCGTCGACGTCGTCGTCGACCAGGCCGAGCAGAAGGGCACCGGCCGCTGGACGGTGCAGAACGCGCTCGAGCTGGGCGTCCCGGTGACGGGCATCGCGGAGGCGGTGTTCGCGAGGTCGCTCTCCGGCCACCCGGAGCAGCGGATCGCCGCACAGGGCGCGCTGCCCGGCCCGGCGGCCTCGAAGGTCGACCGCGACGGTTTCGTCGACGACGTGCGCAAGGCGCTGTACGCGTCGAAGGTCGTGGCGTACGCCCAGGGCTTCGACCAGATCCAGGCCGGCTCGGAGACCTACGACTGGAACGTCGACCGCGGTGCGATGGCGACGATCTGGCGCGGGGGCTGCATCATCAGGGCGCGGTTCCTCGACCGCATCAAGGAGGCCTACGACGAGAACGGCGCGCTGCCCTCGCTGCTGCTGGCGCCGTACTTCAGGGACGCGGTGGCCGAGGGGCAGGAGGCGTGGCGCCACGTGGTCTCCGATGCCGCCATGCTCGGCGTGCCGGTGCCCGGCTTCGCGTCCGCGCTGTCGTACTACGACGAGCTGCGCCGCGACCGCCTGCCGGCCGCCCTCGTGCAGGGCCTGCGTGACTACTTCGGCGCGCACACCTACCACCGTGTCGACCGTGAGGGCGTCTTCCACACCGACTGGCCGAACGACCGCGCCGAGACCCGGCAGTAGCACTCCGGGCCGGCCAGGTACCCGTCGATCACGTTGACGTGATCGACGGGTACTTCACAGGGTGCGGGAGTCGTGTGCAGTCACCACTCGTCGTGGGAAGTCCGGCGTCAGCTCAGCAGGGCGCGCACGATGAGCCCGGCGCTGGCCAGCCCGGACACCGCGAGCACGGCGTAGCGGGTGCGCCGTGGGTCGAGGACGCGCACGGCCCACCGTGAACCGACCGCGCCGAGCACCATGCCGGGCAGCAGCAGGGCGGCGGAACGCAGTTGGGCGACGCCGATCCGGCCGGCGACCGCGAGCGCGCCGAGGGACAGGACCGAACCGACGAAGAAGAACGTGGCGAGGTTCGCCCGCAGCCGCTCCCCGTGCCGGCCCTGCATGAGCCAGGCCAGTGGCGCCGCGCCCGTCGACACCGCGGTGCCCATCACGCCGGACATCGCGCCGGCGCCGACGAGCGCGGGCCGGTTGACCGCCGGCCGCAGTCCCACCAGCGACAGCAGCACCGCGACGAGGACGGTTGCGCCGAAGAACGCCTCCAGCCCGCGCGCGGGCAGGAGCGCGACGATCGCGACGCCGACCGCGGTACCGAGCACGCGCCCGCCCATCGCCCATCCCAGCTCGTCGAGCTGGAGCGAACGGCGGCCGGCGAGGGCCAGTGCCGAGGTCAGGACGACCGCGACGATCAGCAGCGGTCCGGGGACGAGTGCCGGGTCGAGCAGGGCGAGCGACGGCGCGCACAACAGGCCGAGCCCGAACCCCAGGCTGCACTGCAGGCACGAGCCGGCCGCCACGGCCACGAGCGCGAGCACGTACGGTACGAGTGTCATCGTCGCCGGGCGCGGCCCGTCGGCGCCATGCCTCCACCTCCCCACCGACCCTACGGGGCGGTGGCGGCGCGCGGCACCGTTTCGTGGCCGACGGCACAGCGCCGGAGCGTCAGCCGAGCACGCGGTCCAGGTAGGGGTTCGCGAACACCCGGGCCGGGTCGAGCTTGTCGCGGACGGCGACGAAGTCGGCGAACCGCGGGTGCCGCTCGGCGAGGGCGGCCGCGTCGAGCGAGTGCAGCTTGCCCCAGTGCGGCCGCCCCTCCGCCGCGACGGCGATCCGCTCGACGGCGTCGAAGTAGCGTTCGTGCGGCAGCGGATGGTACTGGTGCACGGCCAGGTACGCGCTCTCCCGCCCGTACGCGGTCGACAGCCAGACGTCGTCGGCGGCCGCGAACCGCACCTCGACCGGGAACGGCACCAGCTCGCCGCTGCGCCGCAGCCAGCCGTCCAGCTCGCGGAGCACGTCCGTCACGGCGGCACGCGGCAGCGCGTACTCCATCTCCTTGAACCGCACCCGTCGCGGCGAGCAGAACACGCGGTACGACGCGTCCACGTACGTGCGCGCCGACAGGGCACGGGCACTGACGTTGTTGACCGCCGGCGTGAGCCGCGGCATCGCGGCGCACAGTCGGTTGGCCAGGCCGAAGACCGTGTTGGACAGGAACTCGTCGTCGAGCCAGCCACGGAACCCGCCGACCGGTTGCGGCGGCGTGCCGTCGGGCACCCGGTTGTTCCGCTTGGTCAGCGCGATCTCCGTGTGCGGGAACCAGTAGAACTCGAAGTGGTCGTTGCCGTCCACCAGTTCGTCCAGCTCGTCGAGCACGCGCTCCAGCGGCATCGGCTGCTCGACGGCACGGAGCAGATATGCGGGCTCGCACTGGAGTGTGAGCGCGGTGACGACGCCGAGCGCGCCGAGGCCGATCCGCGCGGCGTCGAAGATCTCCGATCGCTCGTCCGCCGAGCACCTCACGAGCGATCCGTCGGCGAGCGTGATCTCGAGCCCGCGCACCTGCGTGGCCAGCCCGCCCAGGCGCGCGCCGGTGCCGTGCGTTCCGGTCGCGATCGCGCCGGAGACGGTCTGCCGGTCGATGTCGCCGAGATTGGTCATCGCCAGTCCGTGCTCGGCGAGTACCGCGTTCAACCGGTGGATCGGCATGCCGGCCTGCACGGTCACGAGCCCGCGCTGCGCGTCGACGGCGAGCAGGCCGGCCATCCGGTCCAGCCGCAGCTGATGGCCGTCGGTCACCGCCACGCCGGTGAACGAGTGCCCGGACCCGACCGCCTTGACCCGGGCTCCGGCGGCGACCGCCGTGGCGACGGCCTCCGCGACGCCCTCGGCGTCGACGGGCGCGACCACCTTCGCGGGGCGCGCCTCCTGGTTGCCGGCCCAGTTCCTGAACCCGCCTCCACCGGAACCCCAGCCAGTGCGCCAGCCGGTCGGAATCACCTGTTCACCTCCTCCCGCGTACGGTAACCGCTACGTCCCTGCTTGGACAGCCCGAACTTGGTCAGTTGACTTGGACGCCTGCTCAGGTGACGCTTGTCGAATGGACGCCGACAGCTTCGCGCGCCTCGCCCGGGCCACCGCAGGTGTCGAGCCACCGTACGCCGTCGTCGATCTCGCGGCGTTCGACGCGAACGCCGGTGACCTGGTCAAGCAGGCGGCGGGCAAGCCGATCCGGCTCGCGTCGAAGTCCGTACGCTGCCGCCCGCTGGTCCGCCGCGTGCTCGACCTGCCGGGCTTCACCGGCGTCCTCGCGTTCACTTTGCGCGAGGCGCTCTGGCTCGCCGCCGATGTCGACGACGTCGTCGTCGGCTACCCCACGGCGGACGCCGACGCCGTCCGCCGACTGGCGGGCGATGAGGTGATGGCCCGGCGGGTCACGCTCATGGTCGACTCGGTCGAGCAGCTCGACTTCCTCGCCACCATGGCCGGGCCGACGCACGCACCGTTGCGCGTCTGCCTGGAGCTCGACGCGTCGCTGCGGCTGCTCGGCGGCCGTGTGCACCTCGGCGCCCGGCGTTCGCCCGTGCACGACCCCGGCCAGGCCGGTGAGCTGGCCCGCGCGATCGCGGCGCGGCAGGGGTTCCGGCTGGTCGGCGTGATGGCGTACGAGGCGCAGATCGCCGGCGTCGGCGACGCCCCCCTCGGCCGGCCGGTGCGCGGTCTCGCCGTGCGCGGCATGCAGCGGCTCTCCGTCGACGAGCTGCGTGCCAGGCGCGCGGCGGCGGTCGCCGCCGTCCGCGCCGTCGCCGACCTCGAGTTCGTCAACGGTGGCGGCACGGGCAGCGTCGGCCGCACGGCGACCGAGCCGGCGGTCACCGAGATCGCGGCCGGCTCGGGCCTCTACGCCCCCGCGCTCTTCGACGGGTACCGCTCGCTCGACCTCCGCCCCGCGGCGTTCTTCGTGCTCCCCGTCGTGCGGCGTCCGGCTGCCTCGATCGCGACGGTCTCCGGCGGCGGCTGGATCGCGTCCGGCGTGCCCGGCTCCGACCGGATGCCGGTGCCGGTGTGGCCGGCCGGCCTGCGGCTCGTGGGCGCCGAGGGGGCCGGCGAGGTGCAGACACCGCTGCGCGGTGCGGCGGCGGACGCGCTCCGCGTCGGTGACCGGGTCTGGTTCCGGCACGCCAAAGCCGGCGAGCTCTGCGAGCACGTCAACGACCTGCACCTGGTCGACGGTGACCGCGTCGTGCAGACCGTGCCCACCTATCGCGGCGAGGGCTTGGCGTTCCTCTGATCTTTGTCGACCGTCCAGGTCGAGCGTCCTGGACGAGTACCCTGGCCGGCATGGCCAGGCTCTCCGCGGACGAACGCCGCACCCAGCTGGTGGAGGCCGCGATCCGGGTGATGTGCCGGGAGGGTGTCGCGGGCGGCACCACGCGGGCGATCGTCGCGGAGGCCGGCGTGCCGCTCGGCGTCTTCCACTACTGCTTCCGCTCCAAGGAGGAGCTGTTGCAGGAGGTGCTCGAGACGATCGTCGGGCGCGAGCTGCTCGCGGCGTTGTCGATCATCGGCCGGAGGCGCAGCCCGCGTGCGGCGATGCGGGCGAGCCTGCGGGCGTTGTGGGAGATCGTCGAGAAGAACCCGGAGGAGCATCTGCTCACCTACGAGCTCACCCAGTACGCGCTGCGCCAGCCGGGGCTGGCCGCCCTCGCCCGACGGCAGTACAACCACTACGTCACGAGCAACGTCCGGTACTTCGAGGCGCTCGCGGAGGTGACCGGCGTCCGGTGGAAGGTGCCGTTGCCGTTCGTCGCGCGACTGGTGGCCACCCAGCTCGACGGCATCACGCTGCGCTGGCTCGTCGACCGCGACAGCGAGCAGGCGCTCGCGATGCTCGACGCCTGCGTCGAGCAGGTGCTGAGCCTCACCAAGCCCGCGCGTGGCCGCTGACCCGCCACCACGCGGCCGCTGGCCGGTGGCCCCGGCCGGTACGACGCTCGACGTCGCGTACGTGCCGACCGGTACGGGCTATCGCCGTATCGCGGGACGGCCGGGCGAGCCGACGCTGGTGCGCGAGGACCTGGCGCGCCGGGCCGAGGCGGCACGGGATCCGTTGCCCCTGCTGGCGTTCGCGCACCTGACCGACATGCACGTGTTGGACCACCAGTCGCCCGGCCGGGTCGAGTACCTGGACCGGCTGGCCGATCCGGGGGAGCCGCACGCCGGCCAGGTGGGGTTCGACGGGCAGTACCGGCCCCAGGACCTGCTCAGCGCACAGGTGGTGGAGGCGATGGTCCGCGCCGTCGGCGGCCTGCGCCGCGGGCCGGTGACCGGGCAGCCGGTCGCGTTCGCGGTGGTCACCGGCGACAACGTCGACAACGCGCAGTTCAACGAGCTGCGCTGGTCGATCGACCTGCTCGACGGTGCCACCGTGCGCCCGGACTCCGGCGACCTCCGCCGGTACGAGGGCGTCGCGGACGGCGTCCGGTCCGACCCTCGCTACTGGCACCCGGAGGGTGGTGACGACCTCCCACGGTCCCGGCACGGGTTCCCCACGGTGCCCGGGCTGCTGGACGCGGTGCGGCGCCCGTTCCGCGCGACCGGCCTCGGAGTGCCCTGGTACACGGCCTACGGCAACCACGACGGGCTGCTGTCCGGCTCGGTGCCGCTGCTGCCGGAGTTCGACGCCGTGCTCGCCGGTGACCGGAAGATCGTCGGCCTGCCGGCCGGCGTCCACGTGCCGGCGTTGGCGGCCGGCCTGTGGGCCGGTGACCTCGCCGCGGTGGCGACGCTGGCGGCGGGCCCGGCCCGGACGGTGACGGCCGATCCCGAGCGCCGGACGGTGAGCCGGGCGGACGCCGTCGCGGAGCATTTCCGTACCACCGGCACGCCCGTCGGCCACGGGTTCACCGCGCGCAACGTCGCGGACGGCACGGCTTACTACGCGTTCGACCACGGCGCCGTCAGGTTCGTGGTGCTGGACACGGTCAACCCGTCCGGCGGCCCCGACGGCTCCCTCGACGCGGAGCAGTTCGCGTGGCTCGCGGGCGAGCTCACCGCCGTCGCGGGCGACCGGCTGGTGGTCGTGGCCAGCCATCACACGCTCGACACGATGGCGAATACGGCCACGCCGGACGGCCCCCAGCGGGTCGCCGGCGCGGCCGTGCGGGAGCTCCTGCTGCGTTTCCCGGCCGTGGTGCTGTGGGTGAACGGCCACACACACCGGCACGCGGCGGTGCCGCACGCCCGTGCCTCCGGCGTACCCGGCGGATTCTGGGAGGTGAGCACCGCCGCGCACGTCGACTGGCCGCAGCAGTGCCGGACCGTCGAGCTCGTCGACAACGCCGACGGCACGCTCGCCGTGATCGCGACCGTGCTCGACCACGCCGGCCCGGCCCACCGCGTGACGGCGCCGGCGACGCCGCTCGAGCTCGCCGGGCTGTCCCGCGAGCTGGCCGCCAACGACTGGCAGGGCGACCCGACCCGGTGCGGCGGCGTCGAGGACCGCAACGTCGAGCTGCTGGTGCCCGACCCCCGCGTCCACCGGTTCAGGGGACGGAGCGGATCGGCAGCACGGTGACCGCGGCGACCACCGCCGTGACGAGGACGAGCAGGTACAGCACGGTGTAGCCGGTCACGACGCCGAGGCCGGCGATGAGCGGGCCGCCGATCGCCGGGGCCAGTGCGTACGGCAGGTTGTTCGCGATGTTGATCACGCCGAGGTCCTTGCCACGGTCCGCCGCACGCGGCAGCACCTGCGTGATCAACGCCTGGTCGACGGCCACGTACGAGCCGTACCCGAGGCCGAGGACGCCGGCCCCGACGAGGGCCGCCGGCATGGTCGGGACGAACGCGAGCAGCAGACCGGCGACGCCCTGCAGCACCGACGCCACGATCACCATGCGGCGGCGCCTGCCGGTGCGGTCGGACACGATGCCCGTCGGGACCGCGGCGGCGATCACGCACACCGTGTAGACGAGGACGAGGTAGACGGTGCCGATGTCCGGGTTCGTGTGCACGCGGTCGGACAGGTAGAAGTACAGGTAGAGCTGGGCGAGCGCGTTCGACAGCTGGATGAAGAACCGGCCGGAGAAGGCCCAGGAGAAGTCCGCGTGGCGCAGCGGCCGGACGATCTCGGCGAACACGCGGCGCGGCGCGAGCGGTGGCCGCTCGTCCCGGCGCAGCGGGATGCCGCGCGTCAGCAACGCGAACGGGGTGGCGAGCGCGAGCACCAGCACCGCCATCGCCAGGTAGCCGGGGACGACGGCGAGGATCACGGCGCCGACCACGACGATCCCGAGCAGCGGCCCGGCCGACTGGGCGACGCCGTACCAGGCGGAGACGCGGGCCCGGCCGGTCACCGGCACCTCGTCGGGCACCGCGGCGGTGAGTGCCGTGGCGATGGTCGACAGGCCGACCTGTGCGACGCCCCACACGGCGACGAGGCCGAGCACCGTCCCCTGCGGGCCGAGGCAGGCGAGCGCGGCCGCCGAGACGACCGCGCCGCCCAGCACCCAGACCTGCCGGCGCCCGCTGCGCGCCAGGGTCCGGTCGGACAGCATGCCGACGCCGATGCTCACCACGATCGTCACGACGGCCGCGACCACGGTCGCGTACGAGACCGCGAGCTCCTTGCCGAAGGCGGCGATGCGCGGCGCCTGCCCGGCCTGCTTGGGCAGCAGCACCTGCATGGCGGCGTAGATCGCCATGTACAGGCCGAGGTTGGCGAGCGTCCAGAGGCCGACCCACCGGCGCCCGGCCGGCGCGGTCGGCTCGCGCAGGGCGGAAGGGACGCCGACAGTCGTCACGAGCTAGAGCGTGGGTGCCGGCACCGTCTGTGTCAATAAACCTGGACGGTTGACCAACTGGGTCTCTACGGAGAGATAGGACAGCGTCCCGACGCTCCGGCCCCCGGATACGCCACGTGGCGCCCATGGTGCCGTGCCGACGACACCCTGGACGCCACGTGGCCTGGTGGGGATGTGGGCCCTGTGGCCTCGGGTCAGTCCTCGCTCGCCGCGTGCGGAAGCTGGGACTTGATCTGGTCCATCACGGTGCTGTCCTGCAGCGTCGTGACGTCGCCCATCTCGCGGTTCTCCGCCACGTCGCGCAGGAGCCGGCGCATGATCTTGCCCGACCGCGTCTTCGGCACCTCGGGCACGACCAGGATCTGCCGCGGCTTGGCGATCGGGCCGATCACCTTCGCGACGTGGTCGCGCAGCTCCTGGACGAACTCCTCGCCGCTCGTGGAGTCGCCCGCCGCCGCGCGCGGGATGACGAACGCCACGATGCCCTGGCCGGTGGTGGCGTCGCTCGCGCCGACGACCGCCGCCTCGGCGACCTTCTCGTGCGACACGAGGGCGGACTCGATCTCCGTCGTGGAGAGCCGGTGGCCGGACACGTTCATCACGTCGTCCACCCGGCCGAGCAGCCAGAGGTCGCCGTCCTCGTCCTTCTTCGCACCGTCACCGGCGAAGTACACGCCCTGGAACCGCGACCAGTAGGTGTCCACGTAGCGCTGGTCGTCGCCCCAGATCGTGCGGAGCATGCCCGGCCACGGCTTGGTGAGGACGAGGTAGCCGCCGGACCCGTCGGGCACCGGCTTGCCCTGGTCGTCCACGACCTCGGCGGCGAAGCCCGGCAGCGCCCGCATGGCCGCGCCCGGCTTGCCGTGGGTGATCGGCAACGGGCTGATGATGTGCCCGCCGGTCTCGGTCTGCCACCAGGTGTCCATCACCGGGCAGTTGTCGTGCCCGATGTTCTGCCGGTACCAGACGTACGCCTCCGGGTTGATCGGCTCGCCGACGCTGCCGAGCAGGCGAAGTGACGACAGGTCGTACTTCGCAGGGACGTCCGCGCCCCACTTCATGAACGTGCGGATCGTGGTGGGCGCGGTGTAGAGGATGGTGACCTTGTACTTGTCGATCATCTCCCACCAGCGACCCTTGTGCGGGGTGTCCGGGGTGCCCTCGTACATCACCGACGTGGCGCCGTTGGCGAGCGGCCCGTAGACGATGTAGCTGTGCCCGGTGACCCAGCCGATGTCGGCGGCGGTCCAGAAGATGTCGGTGTCGGGCTTGAGGTCGAACACCGCCCAGTGCGTCCACGCACAGTGCGTGAGGTAGCCGCCGGTGGTGTGCAGGATGCCCTTCGGCTTGCCGGTGGTGCCGCTGGTGTACATGACGTACAGCGGGTGCTCGGCGTCGAAGCTCTCCGGCGTGTGCTGGTCGCTCTGCTTCCCGACGACGTCGTGCCACCAGAGGTCGCGCCCGTCCGTCCAGTCGACGTCCTGGCCGGTACGCCGCACGACGACCACATTGCGGACGTCCGGGCAGCTCTGCAGTGCCGTGTCGACGTTCGGCTTGAGCGCGCTCGGCGCACCCCGGCGGTAGCCGCCGTCGGACGTGATGACGACGCGGGCGTCGCAGTCCTGGATGCGTGCCGAGAGCGCCTCGGACGAGAAGCCGCCGAACACCACGGTGTGCGGCGCGCCGATGCGGGCACAGGCCAGCATCGCGACGACCGTCTCCGGGATCATCGGCATGTAGAGCGCCACCCGGTCGCCGGTCCTGACGCCGAGCTCGGTCAGCGCGTTGGCCGCCTGGCACACCTCGCGCTGCAGGTCGGCGTACGTGATCGTGCGGGTGTCGCCGGGCTCGCCCTCCCAGTGGAAGGCGACCTTGTCACCCTTGCCGGCCTCGACGTGCCGGTCGACGCAGTTGTACGCGGCGTTGAGCTTGCCTCCGACGAACCACTTGGCGAACGGGGGGTTGTCCCAGTCGAGGACCCGCTCCCAGGGCTGGGTCCAGGACAGCCGGCCCGCCTGCTCGGCCCACCAGGCCTCGCGGTCGGCGTCGGCCTTCGCGTACTCGTCCTCCTTGACGTTCGCGTTCGCGGCGAGGTCGTCCGGAGGCGGGAACCGCCGCTCCTCGTGCATCAGATTGGAGAGGGCCTCCGTGCTCATGGGTCCGCCTCGCTTCTTCGCGTATCTGCCGTGTCCCTTTGTGCTATCAGGTGGACCGGCGCCCGTTCAAGACGCCGGACCACTCGACGGAACGGTACCCCGCTCAGCGCCGCGCGAATACGGGCATCACGGTCTTGCCGAAGGTCGCGTTGGTGACCCCCGCGAAGGAGGTGTACCAGGCGACGATCGCGGTGACGATGCCGAGCCAGCCGCCGATCTTGCCGAAGATCGCGGTGCCACCCAGCTCGCCGATGGTGAGCGCCAGGTAGGTGAGGAACAGCAGCGTCACGGTCGCGGTGATGGCTCCCGTCGTGCGCAGCGACGCGATCGCGAGGTAGCCGGTGAAGATGGTCCAGCAGAGCAGGTAGAGGCCGACGGCCTTGCCCGCGTTCGCTCCCATCGCCGCCGTGTTGACGTGGGTGAGCAGGTACCAGAAGGAGAGCCAGAACCCGCCGTACGACGAGAACGCCAGGGCGCCGAACGTGTTGCCCTTGGCGAACTCCCACATGCCGGCGAGGACCTGCACGATGCCGCCGTAGAAGAGCGCGAGACCGAGCACGCCCGGCTCGACGGTCGTCGGCAGCAGCCCCGCGTTGACCACACTGAGGAAGAACGTCGTCGCGGCGAACGCCGCCAGCCCTACCGGGCCGGGATCGGCGAGCGCTGCCGCCCCCCTGGTCGGCTGCGGCGCCGGTGAGGTGACCGCCTCCGCCTCCTGGTGCCGGTGTGTCGAAGCCACGATGCACTCCTTTCGCCCCGGTCGAGTCGCATCAGACTCCGTTCACGCTAGGTGCCGTCCGCGCGGCGGTACGAGACGCCGGACGGCGCCGGTCGGCGGACGGTCCGTCCGCTGCGCCGGGCGGGACCTTCGTCCGCGACGAGAGGTCGCCCAAGCCGGCCCGACCGGCCCGGCGACGTTCGCGATCCGCACGCCCGTTCCCGGCGCTGCGCCCCCGTCCGGCCGGTCTCCCGGGCCATGTAAACCATGCTCGTGGTGGCTTTACACGGGGCAGGCCCCTGGTAAAGCCACCACCGGCCATGTAAACGATGCCCGTGGGGGTGGGGCCCGCGGGGGGCCAGCGGGGGGCGGGGCGCTCGGTGGGCGCCGGCCCGTCGGACGCCGCACGCCGCCGGCCGGACGCCGCGGCAGTACCGTCAGGGCATGCAGCAGTTCGCCGCGGTCGCCGCCGGCGCGCTCGGCTGCCTGGTCGTGCTCGCCGCGGCCGGGTGGCTGGTGCGGCGCAACCGGCGCGATCTGGGGACGCCCGCCGAGCGTGCGGCGTACGAGACACTGCACCGTGCCTCGCTCGTGGCGCCGCCGCTGCGGGCCGGGCTCACGACGAACGGCGCGGCCAAGGCGGTACGGCACCTGCGCGCCCTGCTCGGCGCGAACGCCGTCGCGATGGCCGACGAGCACGCCCTGCTGGCGTGGGAGGGCACCGACGAGCGCCACGCCGCCCGCGTCCTCGAGCACGCCGCGCCGGTGCTGGAGAACGGCACGCCGGTCGTGCTCAACGCCGGGCAGCTCGCGTGCGACGACTCCACCTGCCCCATCCGGCACGCGGTGCTGGTCCCGCTCACCGCCGACGAGCGGGTCGTCGGCGTGCTCGCCGCGTTCGCCGGGGCCGCGTCCGCGGGCCTGGTGCGTGCGGTCACCGAGGTCGGCCGCTGGGTGAGCACGCAGCTGGACCTCGCCGAGCTGGACCGGTCGCGCATGCGCCTCGCCGAGGCCGAGGTCCGTGCGTTGCGCGCCCAGATCTCGCCGCACTTCATCTACAACTCGCTCAACGCCATCGCGTCGTTCGTCCGCACCGACCCGGAGCGGGCCCGCGAGCTGCTCACGGAGTTCGCCGACTTCACCCGGTACTCGTTCCGCACGCACGGCGACTTCACCACGCTCGTCGAGGAGCTGCGGTCGGTGGAACGCTACCTGCTGCTCGAACGCGCCCGCTTCGGCGACCGGCTGCGCGTCACCTTGCGCATCGCGCCCGAGGTGCTGCCCGTCGCCGTCCCGTTCCTGTGCCTGCAGCCGATCGTGGAGAACGCGGTACGCCACGGCCTGCAGCCCAAGGCCGACGGGGGGCTGGTGACGATCGTCGCGGACGACGTGGGCACCGACTGCGTCATCAGCATCGAGGACGACGGTGTCGGCATGGACCCCGACTTCGCGCTGCGGCTGCTCTCCGGCGAGGCGCAGGGCAGCTCCACCGGGCTCGCGAACGTCGACGAGCGGCTGCGGCAGGTGTTCGGCGACGACTACGGTCTGCAGGTCGAGACCGCACCGGAAGCGGGCACCAAGGTGAGCCTGCGGGTGCCGAAGTACCACGCCGGTGTGCACGCCAATGCCTGAAAACGTAGCCTCCCCACAGCCGGTAGTCGTACGCTCACGACGTGCTGGACGTGTTGGTGGTCGACGACGAGCCGCCCGCGCTCGCCGAGCTCGGCTACCTGTTGCGCCGCGAGCCGGGCGTCGGGATCGTGCGCACCGCGGGCTCCGCGGACGAGGCGTTGCGGCTGCTCGACCGGCAGGGCGTCGACGCCGTCTTCCTCGACATCCATATGCCCGGCCTGTCCGGCCTCGAGCTCGCGTCCGTGCTCGGCAGGTTCAAGACGCCGCCCGCCGTCGTCTTCATCACCGCGTACGAGGAGCACGCCGTGGAGGCGTTCGAGCTGAACGCCGTCGACTACCTGTTGAAACCGGTGCGCGCGGAGCGGCTCGCCGAGGCCGTCCGCAGGGTGTCCCAGCTCGTCGGCGGCGGGCACGGCGAGCCGGCCGACGCGGAGGAGACGGTGCCCGTCGAGCTCGGCGGCGTCACCCGGTTCGTCCGCGTCAGCGACGTGCGGTACGTCGAGGCGCACGGCGACTACGCGCGCCTGCACACGTCGAAGGACGCACCGCTCGTGCGCGTCCCGTTGACCACGCTCGAGGAACGCTGGCGCCCCAACGGTTTCGTCCGGGTGCACCGCAGTGCCCTGGTGTCGATCGCACACATCGAGGAGATCCGGTTCGACGGCGGGCGCGCGGTGGTCGTGGTGGACGGGACGCCGCTGCAGGTGAGCCGGAGGCACACCCGGGAGCTGCGCGACTTGTTGCGGCGCCGCGCCGCCGGGGAGTCCCGATGAGCTCCCCACGGGACCCCGCATGACCAGCGAGCAGCCCCGCCGGCGGGTGACCGTCACGCGGCCGCGCCGCCGGGTCCGGTCGCGGGGGATCGTCGCCGCCCACGAGATCGACTCGCAGACGCAGGTGGGCGAGGTGTACGTGCGGTCCCTCGTCCGCAGCCAGCTGCGGCTCGCCGTGCTCGTGTGCGCCGCGGTCGGCGTCCTGCTCGGCGGCCTGCCGCTGCTGTTCCTGCTGTGGCCGGGCGTCGAGCACGTGCTGGTGCTGGGACTCCCGTTGCCGTGGCTGATGCTCGGCGTGCTCGTCTACCCGTTGCTGATCGCCGCCGCCGGCTACTACGTCCGGCACGCCGAACGCAACGAACGGGACTTCTCCGATCTGGTCGGTCGGTCCTGATGGGACAGTCGTCGCTCGGTGTCGTCGCCGTCGCGTTCGTCGCGGCCGCGACCATCGGCATCGGCCTGGTCGGCGTGCGCGTCGCGCGCACCACGAGCGACTTCTTCGTCGCCTCGCGCACGATCTCGCCGATCTGGAACGCCTCGGCCATCGGCGGTGAGTACCTGTCCGCCGCGTCCTTCCTCGGCATCGCCGGCCTGCTGCTGTCGTCCGGCGTGGACATGCTCTGGTATCCCGTCGGTTACGCCGCCGGCTACCTCGTGCTGCTCGTGCTCATCGCGGCGCCGCTGCGCCGGTCCGGTGCGTACACGCTGCCGGACTTCGCCGAGTCGCGGCTCGGCTCGCTCGCGGTGCGCCGCTGCGCCACCGTCCTCGTCATCCTGATCGGCTGGCTCTACCTGGTGCCGCAACTGCAGGGCGCGAGCCTCACCCTGCGCACGACGACAGGCGCACCGCCGTGGGCCGGCGGCCTGGTGGTGTGCGTCGTCGTCCTGCTCGCGGTGGTCTCCGGCGGCATGCGGTCCGTGACGTTCGTGCAGGCGTTCCAGTTCTGGCTGAAGCTCTGCGCGCTGCTGGTGCCGGCACTCTTCCTGGTGGCGGTCTACCGCATCCATGCCGCGCCGTCGGTCACGAGCGACATGCCGCCGACCGTGTCGCGCACGACGCAGGTGACCATGCCGGCGACCGAAACGGTGCGGCTGCACGGGTCGGAGACCCTGGTGGTGGACGGCGTGCTGGACGGGATGCCGCGAGACGGCCGTGTCGTCCTCGGTCCCGGACGGCACACGCTGACCGCCGGCACCCGCGTGACACTGCCGGCAGGGGCCGAGGTGCCGGTGCGCGTCGGCCTGCCGTCGCTCACCAACCGCGAGTGGGCGAGCCCGGCCGTGCTGCGCGGCGGGCAGCGCGACGGACGCAGCATGTACGCGACGTACTCGCTCATCCTCGCCACGTTCCTGGGCACCATGGGGCTGCCGCACGTCCTGGTGCGCTTCTACACGAACCCCGACGGCCGCGACACCAGGCGGACGACGTTCGTCGTCATCTGCCTGCTCGCCGCGTTCTACCTGCTGCCGACGGTGTACGGCGTGCTCGGGCGCGGCAACGCCACCGACCTGCTGATGACGGGCGACACCGACTCGACCGTGCTCGTGCTGCCGCCGCGCCTCGTCGGCGGTACGGGTGGTCGGCTGCTCGGCGCGCTGGTCACGGCGGGAGCGTTCGCCGCGTTCCTGTCGACGTCGTCGGGGCTCGCCATCTCCGTCGCGGGGGCGCTGACCCAGGACGTGCTGCGGCCGCGGCGACGCCACGTCGCGGCGTTCCGCGTGGGCGCGATCTGCGCGGTCGTCGTGCCCTACCTGCTGTCGCTCGGCGCGCAGGGCATCGGCGTCGCATCCGTCGTCGGGCTGGCGTTCGCGGTGGCGGCGTCGAGCTTCTGCCCGATGCTGGTGCTCGGCGTGTGGTGGCGCGGGCTGACCGCCGCGGGCGCGCTCGCCGGCCTGTTGGCAGGCGGGGGCGTGGCGGTGTGCGCGGTGCTCGTCACCATCTTCACGGGCGAGCACGCCGGCTGGGGCGGGGCGCTGCTCGACGAACCGGCGGCGTGGACCGTCCCGCTCGCGTTCGGCGTGATGATCGTGGTGTCGCTCGCCACACGTCACCGGCTGCCCGCCGACGTCGCCCGCACGATGGCCCGCCTGCACGTCCCCGAGGCCCATCTGCGCCCTGCCGGCGAGCCGTCGCTCCGCCCCGCCCCGGAATGAACCCGACTGTTTACGGTCGCGAGGGCCGGTCTCGACGCTCCCGTGCCTAGCGTGAGACCGTGCGCGCTCGCTCCATGCCTCTGGCGGCGGCGGTCGTGGCCGTGCTGCTCGGGGTCACCGCTTGTTCGGGTGCGTCGCCACCGCGGCGCACGGCGTCGCCGTCGGCGTCCCACCCGACGGCGAGCCCCACCGTGGCCGAGAACGCCCGCCCGGGCACCGCGGCGTGGCGTATCACCAGACGCGGGCCGGCCGGCGCGGTCGAGGGGTTCGCCGACCACACGAGCGTGCGTCCCGGCGAGTCGTTCCGGCTGTACGTGTCGACGACGGCCCGCGGGCTCACGGCGGCGGCGTACCGGGTGGGCTGGTACGGAGGCCGGCAGGGCCGGCTGGTGTGGCGCTCCGGGCCGGTCGCGGGACGCCGCCAGCCGACGGCGCGGGTGTCGGCGCGCCTGCACACCGTCTCGGCGCCGTGGCGACCGTCGCTGACCGTGCCGACGACGGGCTGGCCCGAGGGCGACTACCTGGTCAAGCTCACGTCCGAGCGCGGCTACCAGAGCTATGTCCCGATCACCGTGCGGTCGGCGTCCATGCGGGGGAAGGTGGTGCTGCTCAACTCCGTCGCCACTTGGGAGGCCTACAACACCTGGGACGGCTACGACCTCTACACCGGGCCGCACGGGTTCGCCGACCGGTCGCGTGCCGTCAGCTTCGACCGCCCGTACGACCGCGCCGGCATCGCCCGGTTCCTCTCCTTCGAACGGCCTGCCGTCGTGCTCGCCGAGCGGCTGGGGCTGCACCTGGCGTATCTCACCGACACCGACCTCGCGCGGCAGCCCGGCGTGCTGGACGGTGCCCGTGCGCTCGTCACCCTCGGCCATGCCGAGTACTGGAGCCTCGCGATGCGCAGCGAGGTCACGAGGGCGCGCGACGCCGGGACGAACGTCGCGTTCCTCGGTGCGAACGCGGTGAACCGGCACGTCCGCTTCGGCTCGTCCGCGCTGGGGCCGATGCGCGTGGTCATCTGCTACAAGTCGGCCGGGGAGGACCCGGACGCGCGGACCCGTCCCGCCGACTCCACCCAGGACTGGCGGCTGCCGCCCGACCCGCGGCCGGAGAGTGCACTGCTCGGCCTGCTGTACGACTGCTTCCCCGCGAACGCGCCGTACGTCGTCACCGACCCGGGCAACTGGCTGTTCGCCGGTACCGGCGCCCGGCGCGGGACGCGGTTCCCCGGGCTCGTCGGGCCCGAGACGGACCGGCTCGACCTGAAGGACCCGACGCCCCGGCCGCTGGAGGTGCTCGCGGCCACCTCGCTGTCCTGCGGTGGCCGGGCCACGTGGGCGGACTCGGCGTACTACACGACCCGTTCGGGCGCCGGCGTCGTCGACGTCGGCACGATGCGCTGGGTGCCGGCCCTCGGGCACTCCCATCGCGTGTCGCCCGCGGCGTGGCGGTTCGTGGCGCGCGTGACGACGACGCTGCTGCGGGCGTTCGCAGCCGGGCCGTGTGGACGCACGCATCCCGCGCACGACGACGCCCGCAGGTACGCGCACGGGCTCTAGCGCCGTTCCCGGGACGATCACGACGGGTAGGTTTGTCCGTCGACCGTGCTCGTTCCGAGCGAAGGAAGGCCTGCTGCGATGACCACCGCGCCCGGCGACCCGTTCGCCGCACTCGCGGCGCTGCCCGGCGTGGCGGACGCCGTCGCCGAGGCGCGCGAGGCCGCCGACCGTGTCGCCGCCCACCGTGTGCTGCGCCGGTACGCGCCCGTCGTGGCCGCGGAGTCGGCGCTGCGCGGTGCCCGCGCGTCCGCCGCGTTAGAGGGCGTGGACGTGCCGCTGGACGAACTGCGCTCGGGCCCGCCGGGAGATCCGGTCGTGCAGGGCGCACTGCGCGCGACCGGCGAGGTCGGCACACTGGTGAACACCTGGCGGCGCGCGCCGGGTCAGGCGCTCGCCCGGCTGCACACCGTCGTCGCGGCGGACGTCGCCGGCCCGGACGCGCTCGGCCGACCGGCGTCCGCGGTCGCGGCGCGTCGGCTGCACGCACTCGGCGGGCTGCTCGCCGGGCCGACGGTCGCCTCCGCACTCGTCGTGGCCGCGGTGGTGCACGGCGAGGTGGCGTCGCTCCCGGCCTTCGCGTGGGGCAGCGGCGTGGTCGCGCGGACCGCCGCCAGGCTCGTCCTCGTGAGCCGCGGGATGGACCGGAAAGCGTTGCTGGCGCCCGAGATCGGGCATCTCGAACGCCGCGAGGAGTACGCGACCGCCCTGCGCGCGTACGCCGCCGGCGACGTCGGCACCTGGCTGCTGCACTGCGCGGCCGCGGTGACGGCTGCCGCGCGGGACGCGCTGGCCGTCTGCGAGGCGCTGCGGCGCGGGTGAGCCGGGGCGGCAAAAGGGCGCCGACCGCGGCCGGCGCCCTTCTACACGGCGCCCTGGGTTACCAAGCGTGCACGTCACTCACCGACCCGGAGCCATGGCCCCCGATTCGGTGCGCCTCCCGCGGCTGGTCGCGCGTGGGTGCCCAGTTGTCGTGTGTGGAATCGGGAGAACGGTGGGATTCGACCGCCCATCGCGCACTACCGATTCCGTAGGGACATTCTTACGACTCGACGCCGGGTAAGGGAAGACCCGGAACGAGATCCCTGCCCCTCACGCGGGTTTTCCCCAGATCCGCACGCACCCCTGTCGAACGCACCGCCTCGTGCCGATGCCTTCCACGAGAGATGGACGTGGGAGGTCTGATGTCGGAGCGAACTGAGACGGGGCGTCCGCTGCTGATCTGCGACGACCAGCCGCTGGTCGACGAGCTGCTGCGGCTCGCCGCGGCCGCCGGGGTGTCGGTCGAGCTCGCCGCGGCGCCGGGTGACGCGCGCGCGTCCTGGCGGACGGCGCCGTTGGTCCTCGTCGGCGGCGACGTCGTGGCGGACGCCGTCCGCCTCGGGCTGCCGCCGCGCCGCGGCGTCGTGGTCGTGAGCCACACCGCGGACACGGCACTGTTCCAGGGCGGCATGAGCCTGCAGGCCGAGCAGGTCAGCGTGCTGCCCGAGGGCGAGGCGTGGCTCATCGGCCGGCTGGCCGACGTGCTGGAGGAGCCGCACGGCGAATCCGTCCTCGTGTGCGTGGTCGGCGGGCGTGGCGGAGCGGGCGCGAGCACCACGGCGGCCGCGCTCGCGCTCACCGCGATGCGGATGGGCATGCGCTCGTTCCTCGTCGACGGTGATCCGTTGGGCGGCGGGATCGACCTCGTGCTGGGCGGCGAGGACACCGATGGCCTGCGCTGGCCCGACCTCGTGCAGACGCGCGGCCGGGTGAGCGGCAGCGCGCTGCGAGCGGCGCTGCCGCGAATCGACGAGCTGCACGTGTTGTCCTGGGACCGCGGCGACCGGCTCGACGTGCCGCCGGAGGCGATGCGGGCCGTGCTCGCGGCCGGCAGCCGGTGCAGCGACGTGGTCGTGGCCGACCTGCCGCGGCGCATCGACGACGCGGCCGCGGAGGCGCTGACCGGGTCGACCACTGCGCTGCTCGTCGTGCCGGCGGAGGTGCGCGCCGTCGCCAGTGCGGCCCGGGTGGCGAGGGCCGTACGCGCGCACGCGGCCGACGTCCGACTGCTCGTCCGCGGCCCGGCGCCCACCGGACTCACCGCGGAGACGATCGCGTCGAGCCTCGACCTGCCGCTCGCCGGCGACGTCGCCGCCGACCACGGTCTGCCCGTCGCGCTCGACCGGGGCGAGTTCGCGCTCGGCCGCGGGCGCGGCGGGCTCGGCCGGTTCTGCAAGGAGTTCCTGGCGCGGCTGGTCGACGAACGGCGGGCGGCATGAGCGCGCAACCGGACTCGCGGCTCACCGAGGCGGTGCGGACTCGGCTCGCCGAAGCGGCGGCCGAGCCCACGCCCGCGCGCGTCGCCGAGGCGCTCCGTGCCGAGGGGGTGGTCCTGGGCGACGTGGAGGTGCTCGGCCTGACCACGTCGTTGCGCGCGGACCTCACCGGCATGGGACCGCTCGAGCCGCTGCTGCACCGCCCGGGCGTGACCGACATCCTCGTGAACGGGCCCGGTGAGGTGTGGATCGACGACGGCGACGGGCTCGCCCGGGTCGACGTCGCCTTCCCCGACGAGGCCGCCGTCCGCCGGCTCGCGCAGCGGCTCGCCGCGGCCGCGGGGCGGCGCCTCGACGACGCCGCGCCCTGGGTGGACGCCCGGCTCGCGGACGGGTGCCGCCTGCACGCCGTCCTACCGCCGGTGGCGCCGGCAGGCACGTGCATCTCGGTGCGGGTGCCGCGGCGGGTGAGCTTCAGCCTCACCGAGCTGGTCGACGCGGGCACCGTCCCGGCTGACGGCGCGGAGCTGCTGGCGGCGGTGGTCCGGGCCCGGCTCGCGTTCCTCGTGACCGGCGGCACGGGTACCGGCAAGACCACCCTCCTGGCCGCCCTGCTCGGCCGCGTCGACGAGCGGGAGCGGCTCGTCCTGGTCGAGGACTCCGGCGAGCTGCGTCCCGACCATCCACACGTCGTCCGGCTGGAGGCACGGCCTGCCAACGCCGAGGGGACGGGCACGGTCGTGCTGCGCGACCTGGTCCGGCAGGCGCTGCGGATGCGGCCGGACCGGCTGGTCGTCGGCGAGGTCCGCGGAGGCGAGGTCGTGGACCTGCTGAGTGCCTTGAACACCGGACACGAGGGCGGCTGCGGCACCCTGCACGCGAACGCGGCGGCCGACGTGCCCGCGCGGCTGGAGGCGCTCGCGGTGGCGGCCGGCCTGTCCCGCTCCGCGCTGCACAGCCAGCTGGCCGCCGCGCTCGACGTCGTGGTGCACCTGGAGCGCGGCCGGGACGGCGTCCGCCGGGTCGCGGAGATCTGCGTGCTGCACCGCGCCGCCGACGGGCTGGTCGAGGCGCGGCCCGCCCTGCGATTCGACCGTGCCGGTGCCTCGCGTCCCGGTGCCGGGATCGACGACCTACACGCCCTGCTGTCCGGCCGGGGTGAGCCGTCATGACGCTCCTGGCGATGGTGTGCGCGGCGGCCGCCGGTTGGCTGGTGGTCGGGCGGCCCGATCCCGCGCTCCGGGTGGCCGTGGTCGTCGGCGGCTCAGGTCCTCCCCCTGTCGGTGCCGCCCGCGCCGTGGCCGCGGTGTCGTCGCGGTGGCTCGCTCGGCTCCGCGCCTGGCGTACCAGGCGCGGGGCGGCGGAGGCACTCGTCGAGCTGTGCACCGGGTTCGCCGCCGAGCTGCGTGCGGGACGGCCGCCCATCGTCGCGCTGCGGCTGGCGGCGGGGACGTTGCCGGCGCAGGCGCGCGCGGAGCTGCGTCCCGTCCTCGCAGCCGCGGGCAGCGGCGGTGACGTGCCGGCGGCGATGCGGGTGGCCTCGGGCGAGCCGGGCTGGCACGGGCTGGCGTGGCTCGCGGCGTGCTGGCAGGTCGGCGTCGACTCGGGCGCCGGCCTGGCGGACGCGGTCGAGCGGCTGGCCGGGGCGCTCCGCGACGACCAGCGGGCCGGACGCGAGGTCGCGGCGCAACTGGCCGCGCCCCGTGCCACCGCGCGGCTGCTGGCGGCCCTGCCGGTGCTCGGCATCGCGCTGTCCACGGCGCTGGGGCAACGTCCGCTGAGCTTCCTGTTCGGCTCGGGTTACGGTCTCGGTTGCCTCGTCGTCGGCGTGGCCGTGGACGTCGCGGGTGTCGTCTGGACCACTCGGCTCGCCAGGTCGGTGGCCGGCGGTGCAGAACGGTGACCGGCCCTGGCCTGCTCGGTGGTGTCGCGGCGCTGGCGGCCGGCGCCGCGGTGTGCGCG
>DASUWX010000187.1:0-11007 GCA_036378185.1 Streptosporangiales bacterium
TCTGGGCCGGCGTCGACGGCCGCACCCAGCGCGTCCGCGCCCTCGTCGTGGACACCGACGGCGTCGTCGCGGGCGCCGGCACGGCGCCGCTGACGAGCAGTCGCGACGGCGTGCGACACGAACAGGATCCGGCGGCCTGGTGGACGGCGGTCCGCGCCGCGCTGCGGGCGGCGCTCCGCGACGCCGACGCGTCCAGGGTCCGCGGCGTCGCCGTGGACGCGACGTCCGGCACCATCCTGCTCGCGGACGGCACGGGCACGCCGATCTCCCCGGCGCTGATGTACGACGACGCCCGCGCGGGTGCGGAGGCCGAGCGCGTCGACGAGGCCGGCGCCGCGCTCTGGACGCGGCTCGGCTACCGCCGGATGCAACCGTCGTGGGCGCTGCCGAAGCTGCTCTGGCTGCTCCGCGAACACGGCCGGGCCGGCGCGCGGCTCGTGCACCAGGCCGACTACGTCACCGCGCGCCTGGCCGGGCACCCCGTCGCCGCCGACTCCAGCCACGCGCTGAAGACCGGCTACGACCTCGTCGACGAGCGGTGGCCCGGCGACGTGCTCGACGCGCTCGGCGTGCCCGCGGACGTGCTGCCGGACGTCGTGCGGCCGGGCACCGGGCTCGGGACGGTGTCGGCGGAGGCGGCGGCGGAGACCGGGCTGCCCGAGGGCGCGGCCGTGGTCGCCGGCATGACCGACGGGTGCGCGGCACAGCTCGGCGCGGGCGCGCTGCAGGTCGGGGCCTGGAACAGCGTGCTCGGCACCACGCTCGTGCTGAAGGGCGTGACGAAGGAGCTGCTCGCCGATCCCACCGGCGTCGTCTACTCGCACCGCTCCCCCGACGGCGGTTGGCTGCCCGGCGGTGCGTCGAGCACCGGCGCGGGCGTGCTCACCAGGCTGTTCCCCGGCCGCGACCTCGCGGCGCTCGACGCCGCGGCCGCGCAACACGAGCCGGCGAGCGTCGTCGTGTACCCGCTCGTTTCGCGCGGCGAACGGTTCCCGTTCGTGGCGCCCGAGGCGGAGCCGTTCGTGTGCGGGCGACCGGCCGGCGAGGCCGACCACTACGCGGCCGTCCTGCAGGGCGTCGCGTTCGTGGAGCGGTTGTGCTTCGACCACCTGGACCGGCTGGGCGCGCCCGTCGACGGTCCGCTGAGCCTCACCGGCGGCGCGACCCGCAGCCGCTACTGGTGCCAGTTGCGCGCGGACGTGCTCGGCCGGCCCGTGCGGCTGCCGGACAACGCGGAGCCCGCGCTGGGCATGGCGGTGCTCGCGGCTGCGTCCGGCGGGTCGGTGGCCGAGGCGGCCGGGCGGATGGTCCGGGTCAGGGAGACGCTCGACCCGCGTCCCGGCGCGGCGGGCCGGTTCGCGGCGGCGTACCTGCGGCTGGTGGACGAGCTCGCCGGCCGCGGTTGGCTCGACCTGGCGATGGCCGCGTACGCACGCGAACGGGCGGAGGTGGATCGGTGACGGAGCTGGTGCTGGTGCGGCACGGCGAGACCGTGTGGCACGCCGAGAACCGGTACGCGGGCTCGTCGGACGTCTCGCTCACGGACGAGGGGGTCGCCCAGGCGGCCCGCCTCGGCGAGTGGGCGCGTACCGCCGGGCTCACCGCGCTGTGGTGCTCGCCCGCGAGCCGGGCCATGCGGACGGCCGAGCCGGTCTCGGAGACCACGGGCCTGGTGCCCGAGGTCGACCCGCGGTTGCGGGAGCTCGACTTCGGCAAGGGCGAGGGACGCACCGTCGCGGAGCTGGCGGCCGACTTCCCCGCCGCGGTCGAGGCCTTCCGCCGCGACCCGGTCACCGGCCACCTGCCCGGCGGCGAGGACCCGCACGCCGCCGTGGAGCGCGCGGTCGAATGCGTCCGCGACATCGCCGCCGCCGAGCCGGCGGGCCGCGTGCTCGTGGTGGCGCACTCGACGCTGCTGCGGCTGGTGCTGTGCCGCCTGCTCGGCATCCCGCTGCGCGACTACCGCCGGGTGTTCCCGTCCCTTCGCAACACGGGGTTGACCGTCGTGCGCTTCGAGGACGGCAGGGCCGCGCTGCTGGAGTTCAACTGCCCCCTCCCGTCCGCCGACCGCTGAGCAAGGAGCGCCCATGCCCGTCCCCGTCCTCGCCGCGGGTGACCACTTCGTCCTGCCGTCGCTGCTCGCGGACGCCGTCCGCGCCGAGGTGCCCGACGAGCTGGACGTGCGTGAGCTCACCCTGCCGTGGCCGCTCCAGCCGTTCGGCCGGCTGGCGGAGGTGGACGAGGCATCCGGTGACGAGGACACCATGATCGAGGCGCTCGCCGGCGTACGCGTGTGTCTCACCGAGATGGGTCCGCTGACCACGCGGATCCTGGACGCCTGCCCGGACCTCGAGCTGTTCTGCGTGAGCCGCGGCGGGCCGGTCAACGCGAACGTCGCCGCTGCCACCGAACACGGCGTCGCCGTCTCGTACGCGCCCGGGCGCAACGCCGCCGCGACCGCGGAGCACACGGTGTCGCTGATCCTCGCCGTCACCAGGCGGGTGCCCGAGCTGCACGCCGAGCTGCGGCACGGCAACTGGCGTGGCGACTACTACACCTACGACAACAGCGGCATCGAGCTCGACGGCGCGACCGTGGGGCTGGTCGGCTTCGGCGCGATCGGCAGCCGCGTCGCACGCATGGTGCGGGCGTTCGGCGCGGACGTCGTCGTACACGACCCGTACGTGCCCGCGGACGCCGTCGCCGGGATCGCGGAGCCGGTGTCGCTCGACGAGCTGCTCGCCCGGTCCCGCGTGGTCTCGCTGCACAGCCGGCTCACCGACGAGACGCGGCAGATGATCGGGCGCGCGCAGATCGCCGCCATGCCGCCCGGATCTGTGCTCGTGAACTGCGCCCGTGGCGGTCTGGTCGACTACGACGCCGTCTGCGACGCGCTCGAGGACGGCCACCTGTTCGGCGCCGGGCTCGACGTGTTCCCCGACGAGCCGATCCCCGCAGGCTCCCGCCTGCTCACCGTGCCGAACGCGGTCATCACGCCGCACGTCGCCGGCGCCAGCAGGCAGACCGCCCACAAGGCCGCGCGGATCGTCGCGGGCGACGTCGGCCGGTTCCTGCGCGGCGAGCCGCTCGCCCACTGCGCCAACCCGGAGGTGCTGGACCGGAAGCGAGGATCGAGATGACGGCGCAGGCAGCCGAGCGCGTGCTCTCCGGCACGCGGTACGTCGTCCTGTCCACTGCGGACGAGGATGGCCGCCCTTGGGCCACGCCGGTCTGGTTCGCCCGCGAGGGCCGGACCCGGTTCTACTGGGTCTCCCGCCCCGGGACCCGGCACTCGCGGAACATAGCGGGACGCGGCGACGTCGCGCTCGTCGTCTTCGACTCGCAGGTGCCCGTCGGCGAGGCCAGCGCGTTCTACGCCCGGGCCCGGGCCGCGGAGCTGCCGGCCGAGGAGGTCGCGGCCGGCATGGCAATCTTCTCCCGCGAGGCGGAGGCGCAGGGCATCGGCGCATGGGACGTGGGTCGCGTCACCGGCGACGCGCCGCTCCGGCTCTACCGTGCGACCGTCACCGAGGAGTGGGTGCTCTCCGAGGACGACGGCCCGGACCGCCGGCTCCCGCTGGCGCGGTAGCGCCGTGGAACCGCTCCCGCCGGCGTTCGATGAGCGCGGGCAGCTCGGCGGCCGTGTACTGGTAGAGATCGCGCATCTCGGCGAGGCGCCGCCGCCTGGTGCGTGACCCTGGCTCGCCTGTTCCCCGGCGACCTACCGCTGCGGCTCGCCGCGTTCGGGCCCGTCGGGAGCCTGCTCCGGCACCGGCTCCGGCTCGAGGTTTGATCGCCGGACGACATCGACGACGGCGCTGAGTCGGTCGAGGTGCGGACCGCGGTGCGGGGTGCGGCAGTCGCCGTGCGGGTCGAGGTGGAAGGCGCGGATGCCGGCGGCCTCCGCGCCGCGGATGTCGGCGTGTGCGTAGTCACCGACCATGATCGCGCGTTCGGCCGGCACGCCGACGGCGTCCAGGCCGAGCTGGAAGATCCGCGGGTCCGGCTTCTCGACGCCCACGACGTGCGAGTCGATGACCGCGAGCACGGGGACGCCGGGGCCGTCGCCGACCTGGCAGACGCCGGCCTCGGCGAGCTGTTGCTCCACCCGGCCGGCGGCGTTCGAGACCACCGCGATCGCGACGTCAAGTTCGGCGAGCGCACGCAGTGCCGCCACGACGTCCTCCGCGGGACTCGTCCACTCGCACGGGTTGGCCGCCCACGCCGCCTGCGTCGCGGGGAGATCCGCCGCGGGGATCCCGCACGCCGACGCCACCGCCTCGCGGTAGGCCGACCAGTCGTGCTCGGGATGCCGGTCCAGTGCCGCCATGCCGAGGTAGTGGGCACGGGTGAGCTCGGCGTCGGTCGCGGTGCGTCCGAACGCCGCCAGCCGCGCCCGCATCGTCTCGTGGTGCGGCAGGATCAGCACGCCGCCCGCGTCGAGCAGGACGGCGTCGACCGGCATGTGGTCGGCGGGGTGTGGCGAGCGGGTCACATGGCGTATCCTCTCAGCGCTCGGGGGTCTTTACCCAAAGCGTTGCGGAACTTGACCTGTGAAGGTGGCGTCCGACCCCGCATGCCCGACCAACGTCTCGTAGGCGCAGCACTGGCGACGATCGGCCTCCCGCTCACCGTCGGTGGGCTGGGCTGGCTAGCCAGCACCGCCAGGCGCCGCGCCCGTCTCGTACCCGTCACCGCGACCGTCGTCCGCGCGTACCAGGCGTCCAGGTACACCGGCTACACGGACGGTGAGTTCACGCCGCATCCGGCACACCACGTCGAGGTGGTGTACAACCACCCGGCCGACCACGCGGCTGCCCGCGTCCGCCGGCACCGGCTGCTGGTGTACCGCCGGCACCGGCCGACGTCGCAGCTGCGGCTGCTCGTCGACCCGGCGGCGCCGGACTCGCGGCCGGTGCCCTACGGCCTGGCCGGGTACGTGCGGCCCGCACGCGTGTCCGCCGTGGCCGGGCCGGTCGCCGCGGCCGGCCTCGGGCTGCTGCTGCTGCGCTGAGGACTCGGCTCCCGGGTCCGCCGGCTCGCCCGTTCTCGCTGTGGGGCTTCCCGCCGATCACGTTAACGTGATCGACGGGGGCTTCACACGGTGCAGGACCCGTGTGGAGTCACCGTTCGTCGGGTGAAGCGGCCCCAACCGGTACAGGGCGAGCGCCCTCACTCCGGGAGCATGCGGGGCATCACGTAGTAGCGCGAGCGGCTGCTGACCTCGCGGCCGTCGGCGTCGGTGCAGCCCTCGAGCAGCGCGGGCCGGACGGTGCGCTGGTAGGACAGCTTGGCGTACGGTCCCTCGACCATCGCGAGCCCGTCGAGCAGATAGCTGGAGTTCACCGCGATGCGCGCCGGCTCGTCGCGCTGGACGGCCGGCAGCCGGGTGCGGCCGCCCATCTCGCCGTCGCTGCTTGCGCTCACCACCACCGCGTCGTCGGAGATCTCGAGCACGACGGCGGCGTACTGGTCGGCGACGAGCGCGATGCGGCGGACGGCCGCGGCGAGCGGCTCACGTTCCACCACCAGCTCGCCGGCGAACGTCGTCGGCATCCCCCGGAGCACGTCCGGGTAGGTGCCGTCGAGCAGCCGGATCGTGGACGCCGCGCCGCCGCGGCTCAGGCTCAGCCGGCGTTCCCCGGTGCCGGCGAGGCCGACCGTGAACTCGCCGGCACCGCCGATGCCCTTGACCGCGTCGGCGAGCAGCCGGGCCGGGACGACGGCGCTCGTGCCCGCGACCTCCCCGGGCGTCCACGGCAGCTCGTGCAGCGCGATGCGGTACCGGTCCGTCGTCATCAGCGAGACGGCGTCGGCGGAGATCCGGATCGACACGCCGGACAGCAGTGGCACCGACTCGTCCCGCAGCGCGACGCGCGAGACCGCGGCGACGGCCGCGGAGAGGGTGCCGGCGTCGATCGTGCCGACGGCGGGTGCGGTGCCCGGCACGTTCGGGTAGTCCTCGATGGGCAGCAGCGGCAGGGTGAACTCGGTCTCCGTCGACTCGATGCGCACGCTCGCGTCCTTGCGCGCGACGGTGACCTCGGCGTCGGGCAGCGCGCGCACGATCTCGGCGAAGACCCGGCCGGGCACGAGCACGTCTCCGGGCATCGCGACGTCCGCCGACACGGTCGCGACCGAGCTCGCCTCGTAGTCGTACCCGGTCACCGTGACGTCGTCGCCGCGTGCGGTCAGCCGCAGGCCGGAGAGCACGGGAAGCACCGGACGTACCGAGGCGTGCCGCGCGGCGAACCCCGCGGCCCGTGCCAGTTCGGCGGTCTGCGCGTTGATCCGCATGCTCGTCCTCCCGGTCCACTCGCGGTCCTGCCCGCCAGACGATACGTCCACGCACCGACGGCGCCGCACCGGGTTCGCGCGTACCCGCCGCACACCGCGCGCCGATGAGGGAGACTTGTAGGTCGGCCCGAGAAAGAGGTGCGCCGATTTTCCACGACACGCAGCCCGAAGCCGCTGCTTCGGACGCCACACCACCCGACCCGGCACCGTCGGAGACCGCGGCGGAGCAGAGCTACGTCGACCGGCTCTACGCCCGGCTGGACGAGCTGCGCGACTCGTCGGCCGCGGAACTGCGCACCGTCCGCGCCGCCGGCGCCTCCGGGACGCACGCGGCGCGGATCGAGCGGGACGCCCGGGCGGCGATGCTCGAGGACCGCATCGCCCGGTTCGACGCCGTCGAGAACGGGCTGGTCTTCGGGCGGATCGACCGGATCTCGGGCGAGGCGCTCTACGTGGGCAGGATCGGGATCTCGAGCGAGGCGTACGAGCGGCTGCTCGTCGACTGGCGCGCGCCGGCGGCCCGCCCCTTCTACACCGCCACGCCCGGGTCGGCCGAAGGCCTGAGAAGGCGACGTCACCTCCGCGTCCGAGACCGGCGGGTGCTCGGGGTGGACGACGAGGTGTTCGACCTGGCCCGGCTGGACGACGCGGACCGCGTCCACCTGTCCGGCGAGGCGGCGCTGCTCGCCGCCCTCACCGAGGGACGCACCGGGCGGATGCGCGACATCGTCGCCACCATCCAGGCCGAGCAGGACAGGATCATCCGCGCCGAGCTGCCCGGCGTGCTGGTCGTGCAGGGCGGCCCGGGCACGGGCAAGACGGCGGTCGCGCTGCACCGGGCCGCCTACCTGCTCTACGAGCACCGCGACCGGCTGGCCGGGCGCGGCGTGCTCGTGGTCGGGCCGAACGCGGTCTTCCTCCGCTACATCGAGCAGGTGCTCCCGTCCCTCGGCGAAACCGGCGTCGTTCTCGCGACCGTACCCGAGCTGTATCCCGGCGTCGCGGTGACGGCGGACGAGCCGACGCCGGTCGCCGCGGTGAAGGGCGACACCCGCATGACGCAGGTGGCGGCCGAGCTGGTGAAGGCGTTCCAGCGGGTGCCGGAGGAGCCGCTGGACGTCGCCTACGGACGGCACCGCCTGACCGTCGACCCGGAGCTCGTTACCAAGGCCCGCACGAAGGCACGCCGCAGCCGGCGCCCGCACAACCAGGCGCGGGCGATCTTCCAGCGCATGGTCTTCGGCACGCTCGCGGTGCGGACACTGCGGGCGATCGGCGTCGAGCGGCCCGGCCAGGAGGAGCTCACCGACGTGGCGCGCGACCTGCTCGACACCGACGAGCTGGTCACCGAGGTCGACAAGCTCTGGCCCATCCTCACGCCGGAACGGCTGCTCGCCGGGCTGTACGCGTCCGCCGACCTGCGCGACCGGGTCGCCAGGGGGCTGAGCGCCGACGAGCGGGCGGCACTCGCCCGCGAGCCGGACCACGGGTGGACGGCCGCGGACGTGCCGCTGCTCGACGAGCTCGCCCGGCGGATCGGGCCGGTGCCGGCGCGCGACCCGGTCGCCGACCGGCGGGCCGAGGAGGAACGCGAGGCCGAGCGGTTCGCCGCCGACACCCTCAGCCTGCTCGACCTGCCGATGCCGGTGAGCGCCGCGGCGGTCGCCGAACGCTACCGGGGGCCCGGCGAGCGGCGCACCGTCGCGCAGCGCGCCGCCGAGGACCGCGAGTGGACCTACGGCCACGTCATCGTCGACGAGGCACAGGAGCTCTCGCCGATGGCGTGGCGGATGCTGCAACGCCGCTGCCCCGCCCGGTCCATGACGGTGGTCGGCGATCTCGCCCAGGCGAGCTCGCCGTGGGGCCCGGAGAGCTGGGCCGCGGCGTTGGACGAGTACGCGCGCGGGCAGCTGCACGTCGAGGAGCTGACCGTCAACTACCGCACCCCGGCCGAGATCATGGCGGTGGCCGGGGACGTCCTGCACTCGGTCGAACCGGACGCGGTGGTGCCGCGGTCGATCAGGTCGGCAGGCACCGACCCGTGGTACGCCGAGGTCGAGCCGGACCGGCTCGTCGAAGCCCTGGTCAAGGCCGTCACCGACGAGTCGGCAGCGAACCGCGACGGCATGGTCGGCGTGGTCGTGCCGCGGGCGTTGCGGGCCGAGCTCGACGGCGCCCTCGCCGAGCTCGTACCGGACCTCGTCTCCCCGCGGCGGACACAGCTCGACTCCCCCGCCGTCGTCCTCGACGTCGTGGAGGCCAAGGGCCTCGAGTTCGACTCGGTGATCGTGGTCGAGCCGGCCCGGATCCTCGCCGAGGGCGAGCGCGGTGCGCACGACCTCTACGTCGCGCTCAGCCGCGCCACCAAGCGCCTCGGCGTCGTCCACACCGGCGCGCTGCCGGACGCCATGGCCCGTTGAGCGCCCGGCCGGGACGCCACACGGCTGACCGCCGTCGGCCGTTCGGCCGATACCGGCAGGCCCCGGCGTCGCATAGCCTGCCTGCGTGATCGCGAGGGAACGGCGGGGGCTGGTCGCCGGCGTGTGCGTCGGCGGCCTGGTGCTGACGCTGTTCGACTGGAACGTGCTGTCGATCTCCGGCATCGGCCGGGGCGCGGCGTTCTGGCTCTCCGTCGTCGTGCCTGGCCTCGCCGTGCTGTGGCTGGCGGCCGCGTCGTGGCCGCGCGAGCCGCGCCGGTTCCCGGTGCTCGTCCTGGCCGTGGACGCGTTCTCGATCGCCGTCACCGTCGCCTGCGCGGTCGACGGTGCGACGACCTGGGTCTTCGCCGAGTCGGCGGCGCTGCTCTCCCTGCTGTTCGCGGTGGTCCGCTGGTCCCCGCTGCACGCGGCCGTGTGGCTCGGCGGCCTCACCGGCGCCGCCGCGTCGGTGCTGCCGCTGCGGTTCGTGCACGGCGCGGGTATCGGCGGCGCGACGACGATGTGCCTGATCTGGGCCCTCGGCGCGGTTGCGGCGGCGGTGCTCGGCGCGTACCTGCGGCACCAGGAGACCACGCGGGAACGCGGCCTGGTGGAGGTCCGCCGCAGCCAGCGCCTCGAGCTCGCCCGCGACCTGCACGACTTCGTCGCGCACCACGTCAGCGGCATCGTCGTCCAGGCGCAGGCGTCGCAGGTGGTCGCCGAGCGGGACCCGGCCCAGGCGGTCGAGGCGCTGCGGCGGATCGAGGAGGCCGGGCAGCAGGCGCTCGCGTCGATGCGGCGCACCGTCGGCATGCTGCGGGAGGACGGCCCGGACACCGCGCCCGCCACGCCCACTCCGGGGATCGCCGACCTCACCGAGCTGGCCGAGCGGTTCCGGTCCGCGGCCGGCACGCCGGTGCGGCTGGACATCGGCGAGGGCGTGGACGACACGCTGCCGCCCGAGGTGACCACGTCGGCCTACCGCGTCGTGCTCGAGTCGCTCACCAACGTGCGCCGGCACGCGCCCGGCGCGGCAGAGGTCAGCGTGGCCGTCCTGCGCACGTCCGGCCCGGAGGAACCGGCCCTGCGCGTCACCGTGCACGACGAAACGTCCCCGCCGCAGCGGGTGGACGGCCAGGCCCGCCGCGGCGGGTTCGGGCTGGTCGGACTGCGCGAGCGGGTGTCCGCGATCGGCGGGACGCTGCACGCGGGCCCGGACGAGCACTCGGGCTGGACGGTCTGCGCCGTCCTGCCGCTGCCCGCCGGCCCCGCGCGGACGTGAGAGCATCCCGGTCATGACCCGCGTGGTGATCGCCGACGACCAGGAGATGGTGCGCACCGGCTTCCGGATGATCCTCGGCGCCCAGGGCGACATCGACGTCGTCGGCGAGGCGGCGGACGGCGTCCAGGCGATCGAGATCGCGCGGCGGGAGCGGCCCGACGTCGTGCTCTGCGACATCCGGATGCCGCGCCTCGACGGGCTCGAGGTCACCAGGCAGCTCGCCGGGCCCCGGGCCGTCGACCCGATGCGTGTCGTCGTGGTCACCACCTTCGACCTCGACGAGTACGTGTACACGGCCTTGCGCAACGGCGCCTGCGGCTTCCTGCTCAAGGACTCCGGGCCGGCGCTGCTCGTCGAGGCGGTCCGGGCGGCGGTCGCCGGCGACACGCTCATCAGCCCGTCCGTGACCGTGCGGCTACTGCGTCGGCTGGGAAAGGCGAAAGCGACGTCGTCTTCGCGGCAGCCGATCGAACCGCTCACCGACCGCGAGACCGAGGTGTTGCGGTTGCTCGCCCGCGGCCGCACGAACGCCGAGATCGCGACGGAGCTGTTCATCTCGCTCGGCACCGTCAAGACGCACGTCGCGAACGTCCAGCAGAAGCTCGGTGCGCGGAACCGGGTCGAGAGCGCCGCGTGGGCCTGGGAGACCGGCCTGCTCGACGCGTAGCCCCCTGCGCGACCGGGCGTGGGGAAACGGCCCGCCAGACCGCCGCGACGCCGAGCAGGACGCTGGCCAGCAGGGTGAACCGTCCCGGCCCGACGGCCGAGATCGCCGCTGCGCCGAGCCCTCCGGCGAGGCTGATGCCCAGGTATCCGGCCGCGGCGTTGAACGAGATGAGCACGGCGGCGTGGTCCGGTTCGTCCGCGACCAACTGGTGCTGCTGCGGCGTCAGGATCGACCAGGAGAGGTAGCCCGCGAGCATCAGTGCAACCGTGAGGACGGGCGGGGACGCCCGGCCGAGCACCGCCATCGCGTCGACACCGGCGAGCGCCGCGGTGACGCCGACGACC
>DASUWX010000188.1:0-2536 GCA_036378185.1 Streptosporangiales bacterium
CCCCGACGAGCACCGGGCGCACATCCAGCGGTTCGTCGACCTCGGCTTCGACCGTGTCTACCTGCACAACGTGGGCCGCAACCAGGCGGAGTGGATCGAGGTCTTCGGCCGCGACGTGCTGCCGAAGCTGCACCGGTGAGCGGCCCTCTCGCCGGCCTGCGGGTCGTCGAGCTGCCGTGCATCGGCCCGGGGCCGTTCGCGACGATGCTGCTCGCCGACCTCGGCGCCGACGTGGTGCGGGTCGACCGGCCCGGCGGCGGCGGGCTGCAGGTCATCCCGCCGGAGCAGGACCTGCTCGGTCGGGGCAAGCGCTCGGTCGCCCTGGACCTCAAGGACGCCGCAGCCGTCGAGCGCCTGCTGACGCTCGTCGAGCGAGCCGACCTGCTCGTCGAGGGCTTCCGACCCGGCGTGGCCGAACGCCTCGGCGTGGGCCCTGAGGATTGCCTCGCGCGTGCCCCGCAGCTGGTGTACGGCCGGATGACCGGCTGGGGCCAGGACGGGCCGTACGCCGGTCAGGCCGGTCACGACATCACATACGTCGCCGTGGCCGGAGCCCTGCACGCGATCGGCGCGGCGGAGGGACCGCCCCAGGTTCCGCTCAACCTGATCGGCGACTTCGCGGGCGCGCTGTACCTCACCACCGGACTGCTCGCGGCGCTGCGCGAGACGGCAACGTCCGGCCGCGGGCAGGTGGTCGACGCCGCCATGGTCGACAGCACGGCCCACCTGATGACGGTCTTCCACGGGCTGATGGCGAACGGCGCCTGGCGCGACCAGCGCGGGGTGAACCTGCTTGACGGCAGCGCCCCGTTCTATGGCGTCTACCTGACCGCCGACGGCGGATGGATGGCTGTCGGCGCGCTCGAGCCGCCGTTCTACGACGAGCTGCTCCGTCTCCTCGACATACCGGTCGAGGCGGCCGATCGCAGCGATCCGTCGACGTGGCCGGCGCTGCGCGGGCGGCTGGCGGACGCCTTCTCCTCACGCACCCGCGAGCAGTGGGTCGCGGTGTTCGCCGACTCCGACGCCTGCGTCGCCCCCGTGCTGTCCATGACGGAGGCCCAGCACGACCCGCACCTCGCGGCACGTGGCACGTTCACCGAGCACCACGGGGTAGTGCAGCCGGCGCCGGCCCCGCGCTTCTCACGCACAACGGCGGCGTTGGGTCGCCGGCCTCCTTCACCGGGTGAGCACACCGACGAGGTGCTCGCCGACTGGCTGCGCTGAGCGGCGTAGCGCGCCGCTCAGCGTCGCGCGTCGCCCCCGCTCGCGTGTCGCTCACGTCGCACGTCGCTCGCGCGTCGCCCACGGTGCCGCGAAGCTCACGCAGCGGCCGGCGCCGAGCTTTCCGCCTCGGTGCAACCTGGGCCGTAGCTTTCGCCCACGCCGAACCCAGGCAGCGGCTCGGGACGCGTGGTCACGACAAGGCCGGTGAGCATCGTCGTCGTCAGTGAGCCCTGGGGATCGAGTCGACTCCGGACGAGACGGCGGGTCTTGGTCTCGTGGTCTCGCCGGCACCGTGGCACGAGATTCGTCACCGAGGTCGGACCCCGCGGCCACGGCTGGTCATGGTCGAGGTCACAGCGTCGAGAGCCGCGGGCGCAGTCGTAGGACACGCATCGGGGATGCCGGGCGCGCACGTGCTCGGAGATGGCCACGGTCGGGCTGTAGCCCTGCGCTGTCAGCTCCGGAAGGTCGCCGAGTGCGTCGCGGACCGCGGTGCCCACGGACTCCCTGGTCCAGCCGCCCGCGGGCGTGCGCGGAAGCCGCACCAGCCGCTGAAAAGCGCCGGCCGCGTCGACGAGAAGCACGTTGAGTGCGACCCCTCGGGCCATTTCGGCTCTCGCGATCTCAGCGGCGGACACCGGGTCGACGGCCACCGTGTCGCCCAGCCCGCGGATCTCGCCCGGGTCGCCGAGGGGGTCACGCTGCTGACCGACCTCGCCGGACGAGACCGGGAACAGCGTGTCTGCGTGCAGCACCAGGCCGATCTCCCGCTGCCGGCGGACCGGCAGGGCAGGAAGGTCGCGCCCGTCGCGGATGCGCCGGAAGACCTCCATCAGGGCGTCGACGCGTCGCTGGTCCATGGTGAGTCGCTGACCATCCAGGCCCGCAGCGGGCCAGGCGTGCGCGAGATCGGTGATGACGGCCTCGGCCATCGCGACATCCTCGGCCGCGGCGGCAACAAGCAGCTCCGCGCTCCCGTCATCACACACCCAGCTCCGGACGAGACGCCGCCGGGCCGCCTCCCGGCGTCTGCGGCGTGCGGCGTCCGCGTCGGCCCGGACGACGGCACGGTCAACCCGCTGCCGCCAGGCGCGCGGTGCCGGGCCGTCCCACGGTGTCCCGCCGGCACCGGGCAGCAGCAGCGCCTCGACGCGACGCGCGAGATCCTCGGGCAGGTCTCTTGTCTCCTTCTCCAAGACCTTCGCTCTCGTGAGGTCGAGCCGGCCGGACTCGAGCGCGTCGAGCGTGTCCGGCAGGGCTGTCGTCAGCCGCGCAGCGAGCAGGAACAGCTCACCGGCGGACCACTCGC
>DASUWX010000189.1:0-29200 GCA_036378185.1 Streptosporangiales bacterium
AACCCCACCACCAGCCGTGTAAAGCGGTCGACTAACGCGGGCGGGCGGAGGTACGCCAGGCGCCCGGGCCGTGGGCGAGGGGACGGCGCATGCGGGCGGCGGGGTCGGCCCACCGCGACCGCGGCGGGCGCGGGGGCTCGCCACCGGCGGCCCGGCGTACGGCGACCACGGTGACCAACGCGGCCAGTTCCACGGGCGACGGGTCGCCGCGGACGACCCGCAGCAGCGGCCGCTCGTCGGCTCCTGCGCTCAAGGACATGCGCGCCCGCTTCCTCGCTCTCCTCCGGCAGGTGCCGCGGGTGGCGTCGGCCGGTGGTGCGGTCGGCGTCCGCGGCCCCTGCCTCCGGTTCGCTCGTCGGCTCCTGCGCTCACAGCGGGATGTTCCCGTGCTTGCGCGTGGGCACGTTCTCCCGCTTGGTGCGCAACGTGCGCAGCGCGCGCACGACGTGGCCGCGGGTCTCGTGCGGCGCGATGACGGCGTCGACGTAGCCGCGCTCGGCGGCGATGTACGGGTTGGCCAGGGTGTCCTCGTACTCCGAGATGAGCTGGGCCCGGAGCGCGTCGACGTCCTCGCCGGCCTCCGCCGCCTTGGCGAGGCGGCCGCGGTACAGGATGTTCACCGCTCCCTGCGCGCCCATCACGGCGATCTGTGCGGTCGGCCAGGCGAGGTTGAGGTCGGCGCCGAGGTGCTTGGAACCCATGACGTCGTACGCCCCGCCGTAGGCCTTGCGCGTGATGACCGTGACCTTCGGCACGGTCGCCTCGGCGTAGGCGTAGAGCAGTTTGGCGCCGCGGCGGATGATGCCGTTCCACTCCTGGTCGGTGCCGGGCAGGAACCCCGGCACATCGACGAACGTGAGCACGGGAATGTTGAACGCGTCGCAGCAGCGGACGAACCTGGCCGCCTTCTCGCTCGCGTCGATGTCGAGAGTGCCGGCGAGCTGCATCGGCTGGTTCGCGACGACCCCGACGCTGTGGCCCTCGACGCGACCGAAGCCGACGACGATGTTCGGCGCGAACAGCGCCTGCACCTCGCAGAACTCGCCGTCGTCGACGACGTGCTCGATGACCGTGTGCATGTCGTACGGCTGGTTCGCGGAGTCTGGGACGAGCGCGTCGAGCTCGCGGTCCTCGTCGGTCGGCTCGAGGGAGACGTCGGTGTCGTACACCACCGGGTCGTCGAGGTTGTTGCTCGGCAGGAACGACAGCAGCGTCTGCACGTACTCGATGGCGTCCTGTTCGTCGGACGCCTGGTAGTGCGCGTTGCCGCTCTTGGTGTTGTGGGTGTGCGCCCCGCCGAGCTCCTCGAACCCGACGTCCTCGCCGGTGACCGTCTTGATGACGTCCGGCCCGGTGATGAACATGTGCGATGTCTGGTCGACCATGACCGTGAAGTCGGTGATCGCGGGGGAGTACACCGCGCCGCCCGCACACGGGCCCATGACGAGTGAGATCTGCGGGATCACGCCGCTGGCCTGCACGTTGCGGTAGAAGATGTCGCCGTACAGGCCGAGGCTGACCACGCCCTCCTGGATCCGCGCGCCGCCTGAGTCGTTGATGCCGATGATCGGGCAGCCGGTCTTGAGCGCCATGTCCATGACCTTGACGATCTTCTCGCCGAACACCTCGCCGAGGCTGCCGCCGAAGACGGTGAAGTCCTGCGCGAACACGCACACCGGCCGGCCGTCGACGGTGCCGTAGCCGGTGATGACGCCGTCGCCGTACGGCCGGTTCTGCTGCTGCCCGAAGTTGGTGGAACGGTGCCTCGCGAGCTCGTCGAGCTCCACGAACGAACCCTCGTCGAGCAGCATCTCGATGCGCTCGCGCGCCGTCTTCTTGCCCTTCGCGTGCTGCTTCTCGACGGCGCGCGCCGAGCCCGCGTGCACCGCCTCCTCGTGCCGGCGCGTGAGGTCGGCCAGCTTGCCCGCCGAGGTGTGCACGTCCAGCCCGCCCGCGTCGGGCGGCTCGGTGGTGCCGGGCGTCGGCGACTCGGGTACGACTTCGGCCATGCCGCTCAGCCTAATGGGCGGTCAGGACGCGGGCGGCGCGGTGGACTCCCGCACGACCAGCTCGGGGTCGAGCAGGATCTGCCGCCGGCCGACGTCCGCCCCGCGGAGCATGTCCAGCATCAGGTCGCCGCCGGTCGCGCCGATCTGGTAGTGCGGGATGTGCACGGTCGTGAGCGGCGGCCGGAACCGGTCGGCGAACGGGATGTCGTTGAACCCGACGACGGACACGTCCTCCGGGCACCGCAGCCCCGCCTCGTCGAGTGCGTCCAGGCAGCCGAGCGCCATCAGGTCGTTGCCGGCGACGATCGCGGTGAACGGCACGCCGCGGCCGATCAGGTCCCGGCAGACGCGGGCGCCCTCGACCTCGGTGAACGCGTCGCTGTTGTCGAGCAGCTTGGGGTCGACCGCCAGGCCGCGCTCGGACATGGCGGCGAGGAAGCCCTGCTGCCGCCGCATGCCGGTCGAGAGCCGCTGCGGCCCGCCCAGGAGCGCGATGCGCCGGTGGCCGAGCTCGACGAGGTGCGCGACGGCGAGGCGCACGCCCCTGTCGTCGTCGGCCGCGACCGCGGGCAGCGCGTTGTCGTCGGCGCGGCGGTTGACGAGCACCACCTTCGCCTCGGGGCCGACGACCTCGGTGATCAGCCGGTGGTCGCGCTGCGCCGTCGCCGTGATGAACCCGTCGACCTGCCGGGCGAGCATCGCCTCGAACTGCGTGCGCTCGCGATCCGGGTCGTTGTCGGTGTTCGTGATGAGCAGGGTGTAGCCGGCGCGGTCCAGCCGGTCCTCGATACCGCGCACGATCGCCGCGAACAACGGGTTCGTCAGGTCGGGGACGATGACGCCGACGGTGTGCGACCGGTTCGTCTTCAGGCCGCGCGCGATCGGGTTCGGCCGGTACCGCAGCTGCTCGGCCGCGTCGAGCACCCGCCGGGCCGTGGCCTCGTTGACCAGCGGCCGGGTCTGCTCGTTCAGCGCCCGGGACGCCGTTCCGGGGTGGACGCCGGCCAGCCGGGCGACGTCGCGCAGCGTCACGGCGCGCCCGGGTACGGGGTCCGACTCACTCATGGCGCGCATTATGCCCTGCCACTGCACGCGTTTGCCGTCGGCGCATCAGGGCGGCCAGTGCGGGCTCCGGCGCGAGCACGTAGAGGCCACCGCCGGTGCGGTCGGTGACCCAGATCAGGCCGCTCTCCTCGACCAGCAGGTCGTTGAGCTGCGGACCTGGCGCGTCCGGCACCCAGTGGGCCACCTCGGTCGGGGTCGTGGGGTCGGACACGTCGTAGACGCGCAGGCCCGCGCTGAAGTACGTGGCGAAGACGAGCGACTCGCTCCGGTACGTGCCCGCCCGGTTCTCGTGCAGGTTGTGCGGCCCGAACCGCAGGCCGTCGACCGCGTGGTCGCGGGACGGAGCGGGGCACACGGCGAGAACTCGCGGCGCCTGCGGGTCGGCGACGTCCACGACGCGGATCCGTCGCTCGGGCGCGTCCCGGCCGCCGCGGACCTGCTCGTCGGTGCACACGAGCAGGCGGCGTCCCGGCAGCGGGAGACAGGTGTGCGTCTCCCCGCCCTTCCACCGCAGGCCACCGATCCGTTGCGGCCGCGAGGGATCCGCGACGTCGAGCACCACGAGGTTGCCGTCGCCGTAGCCGAGATACGCCACGGTGCCGTCGACCAGCGCGTGGTGGGCGGCGTAGCGCGAGCCCGCCGGCCAGTCCGGCATCTCGCCCGGGCCCTGGCCGGGCCACCACCAGCGGCCCACCTCGAACGGTGCGGACGGCGTGGAGACGTCGAGCACGACCCAGATGCGGTCGGTGAACCCGGTCGGTGTCGCCGACAGGTGCGCCAGGCGGCCGCCGGTGTAGACGATCCGGTGCGCGCCGCGGCCGCCGCACCGCCAACGCCCGACCGGCCGCGGGTCGAACGGGTCGTCGAGGCTGTGCACGACGACCCCGCGGTGGACGCCGTCGTCCGGCTCGCCGCCGTACGGGAACTGCTCCTCGTTCGTCAGCAGCAGCCCGTCGGCGACCTGCACCTTGTGGCTGTGCGTGCCCTCGGGCGCGGGCCACTGCCGCACCAGGCGCGGGCGGGACGGCTCGCTCACGTCGAGGACGGACGTGCCGGCGCCGCTCGTGCCCGTGTGCCCCACGTACAGCGCGTCGCCATGCCGCAGGACCTGCATCCCGTCGCCGCACCCGCCGAGGTCGCTGTGCCCGACGAGGTGCAGCCCGGACGAGTCCATCGCGACGCTCAGCCGAGCGTCTTGCGGACGGTCTCGACGATGCGGGCGGCCGACGGCCTGGCGGTGTCCTCGAGCGCGTCGGCGGACGGCAACGGCACGTGCGGCGTCGTGATCCGGACCGCGGGGCCGGTGAGCTCCGACCATGCCTCTTCGGCGGCGATCGAGACGATCTCGGCACCCCAGCCGACGAGCCGCGGGTTCTCCTCGACGGTGAACAGTCGGCCGGTGGCCGAGACGCTCTCCAGGATCGTCCTGGTGTCGAGCGGCACCAGCGACCTGACGTCGATCACGGTGGCGTCGATGCCGAGCCCGGCCAGCGTCTCCGCGGCGTCCAGTGCCCTCGGCACCATCGCCGCGAGGGCGACGATCGTGCAGTCCCTTCCGGTGCGGCGTACCTCGGCTCTCCCGAGCTCGTCGACGATCTCGCCGTCCGGCACCTCGCCCTTGGTCGGGTACAGGCCCTTCGCCTCGAAGAACACGACCGGGTCGGGGTCGCGCACGGCCGCGGCGAGCAGGCCGACGACGTCGCGCGGTGTCGCCGGCGCCACGACCTTGAGCCCCGGCACCGCCATCGCCCAGTTCTCCACGGCCTGCGAGTGCTGCGCGCCGAAGCGCAGCCCGCCGCCGTTCGCGGTGCGGATCACCAGCGGCAGCGTCACCTGCCCGCCGGTCATGTAGCGCGTCTTGGCGATCTCGTTCGCGACGATGTCCCAGCAGACGGCGAGGAAGTCGGAGAACATGATCTCCGCGATCGGCCGCAGCCCGGTCATGGCCGCCCCCATCGCGGCGCCCAGGATCGCCTGCTCGGAGATCGGGGTGTCGCGCACCCGGCGCGGGCCGAACCGGTCCAGCAGGCCCACCGTGGACTTGAACACGCCGCCCGCCGACGCGACGTCCTCGCCGAAGAACACCACGCGCTCGTCGTGCTCCAACTCCTGCGCGATCCCGCGTGCGACAGCCTCTCGATACGTCAGCAACATGCGCGCCTGCTTCCAATTTCCATGATCATGAAGGTTTCGACCCCTGACAGGGGGTCGGATGTTTCATGATCACGGGGACTAGTTGCGCCACGACGCGCTCCCGTCCGCCCACACGTCGCGTTCGACGAGATCGACGTCCGGCGGCGGCGCCGCCTTGGCCGCCTCGGTCGCCTCGTCCAGCTCGCGGGCGACCTCGTCTTCGATCTCCTTCAGCCGCGCCTCGTCGGCGCCGGTGGCGACGAGGTGAGCCCGGTAGGTGTCGACGGGGTCGCGTGCCAGCCACGCCTTCACCTCGTCGTCGGCGCGGTACTTGGCCGGGTCTGCGCGCGAGTGCCCGCCGTGCCGGTACGTCACCGCCTCGACGAGCGTGGGCCCGTCGCCCGACCGCGCCCGCGTGAGCGCGGCGGACGCGGCCTCGTACACCGCGAGCACGTCGTTTCCGTCGACGAACACCGGCTCCAGCCCGTACGCCGCCGAGCGGTCGGCCGCCGGCCGCGGCACCGCGGTGACGGTGTCGATCGGCGTGTACTCCATCCAGAGGTTGTTCTCGCAGACGAACACGACCGGCAGCCGCCACGTCGCCGCGAGGTTCAGCGCCTCGTGGAACGCGCCGATGTTGGTGGTGCCGTCGCCGAAGAAGCACACGGCCACCTGGTCGGTGCCGCGCAGCTGCGCCGACCACGCGGCGCCGTTCGCGACGGTCAGGTGCGCGCCGACGATGGCGTAGGAGCCCATCATGTGGTGCTCGACGCTGGTGAGGTGCATCGAGCCGCCCTTGCCGGACAGCAGGCCGGTCGACCGGCCGAGCAGCTCGGCCATCACCGGCTCCATCGCGACGCCGCGGGCGAGCGTGTGCGCGTGGCCGCGGTACGTCGCGAACGTCCAGTCGTCCGCGCGCATCGCCTCGCCGAACGCCGCCGCGATCGCCTCCTGGCCGAGCGAGAGATGGCTCGTGCCCTTCACGAGGTTCTGCAGGAACAGGTCGTACGCACGCTTCTCGAGCCGCCGCATGCGCAGCATCGACCGGTACAGGCGCAGCGCCACGCCGTCCTCGACGCGGCTCGCGAACAGCGGCGTCTCCGGCAGACCGAGCTCAGTAGGGGTTGGCAACGAACAACTCCTCAGACGGGAACAGGGTGATGACCCGCGGGCCGTCCGCGGTCACGACGATCTCCTCCTCGATGCGCGCGGCCGAGAAGCCGTCGGACGCCGGGCAGTAGGTCTCCAGCGCGAAGACCATGCCCTCGACGAGCTCCACCGGGTGCTCGAACGAGTTGAGCCGGCTGATGATCGGCCGCTCGTGCAGGGCGAGACCGAGCCCGTGCCCGAACTGCAGGCCGAACGCCGCCATCTCGTCGGCGAACCCGAAGTCCTGTGCGCGCGGCCACAGCCGGGCGATCTCGTCGGTGCCGACGCCCGGCTTCACCATCGCGATCGCGGCGTCGATCCACTCCCGCGCCTTCGTGTACGCGTCACGCTGTGAGGGCGTGCACCGGCCGACGGCGAACGTCCGGTAGTAGCAGGTGCGGTAGCCGTTGAACGACTGGATGATGTCGAAGTACACCTGGTCGCCCGGGCGGACGATGCGGTCGGTGAAGTTGTGCGGGTGCGGGCTGCACCGCTCGCCGGACACCGCGTTGATCGCCTCGACGTCGTCCGAGCCCATCTCGTAGAGCCGCTTGTTCGCGAGCGCGACGACCTCGTTCTCGCGTATGCCCGGCTTGAGCGCCTCCACGATGTCCTGGTAGACGCCGTCGACCATCGACGCCGCGGTCGACAGCAACGCGATCTCGTCCGGCGACTTGACCATGCGGGCGTCGAGCATCACCTGCTGGCCGTCCCAGACGTCGATGCCCTGTTGCTGCAGGGCGAACAGCATGGGCGGTTCGACGAGGTCGACGCCGACGGGGAGATGGGCGACGTCGGCGTCTTCGAGCATGCCCTTGATCTCGCGAGCGGCGCGGTCGAACAGGCCGGCGTCGGGCGCGACCGACCCGCGCATCCCGAGCATGCCCGCGCGGGAGTTCTCCGGCCGCAGCCACGGGGCGTGCAGCTGGTGGTGCTTCGCCGCCGAACCGAAGTCCCACACCACGGGCTGCGCGTCCCTGGCGAGCAGGGCGTACCGGCACATCTTGTCGCGCGCCCACTCGCCGATCATCGTCGCGGTGAGGTAGCGGATGTTGTTGACGTCGAAGACGAGCAGCGCGCCGAGCTCGGACGCGTCCAGCGCGGCACGTGCCCGGCTCAGGCGGTAGTCACGGAGCCGCCCGAACTCGACGCGTTCCTCGAAGTCCACGCCCGTCCGTCCGGGTGACGGTACGAGCGCCGGGTTGGCTGCCATCTCACTCTCCTTGCTCGCTGGCTCGTCCGGCCCCGCCGCCGCTAGGACCCGAGGCCGTCGTCCACCTCTCCGGGTTCGGGCTTGAGCTCGAGCCCGGCCGCGTTCGCCTCCACGTCGAGGAGCGTCGCGAAGTCCTCGTCCTCGTGGCCTGCGCTGATGGCTGCCTGCACGAGCTGCTGGGTCAGCGCGGCGACCGGCATCGGCACGCCGTACTCGTGTGCCGCGGCGAGGCCGAGGTCGAAGTCCTTGCGCAGCAACACCGGCGTGAACGTGGGCGTGTAGTCGAGCTTGACGAACGCCGGCGTCTTGTAGCGGGTGAACATCGACCCCATGACGCTGTCGTTGAGGAAGGCCAGGAACGCGGACCGCGAGACGCCGCCCTTCTCCGCGAGCACCGTGATCTCCGCGAGCGACTGCGTCACGACGCCGAGCATGAGGTTGTGGCAGATCTTCACCAGGTGGGCGAGTTCGCCCTCGCCGACGTACGTCGCCGACCGCGCGATGGTGGTCAGCAGGGGCTCGACGCGCTGGTACGCCGTCTCCGGGCCGGATGCGACGAGGCTGAGGTTGCCGGTGGCGACGACCTTGCCGTTGCCACTGACCGGTGCGGCGAGGAAGTCCGCGCCGCGCTCGCGCGCCGCCGCCCGCATCGCCGCAGCCGTCTCGGTGGCGACGGTGGAGCAGTCGACCAGGACCGACGGCGCGGCGCCCGGGGCGGTGAGCAGGCCGCCGTCGCCGGTGAGCACCTGCTCGAGGTCGGCGGAGGCGGCGACCATGGTGAAGACGACGTCGCGGTCGGCGAGGTCGGTGATGCGGTCCGCGACGACGGCGCCGTCCTCGACGAGCGGTTCGGCCTTGGCGCGGGTGCGGTTCCAGACCGTTAGGTCCACGCCCGCCCTGGCCAGGCGACGGGCCATCGGGGCACCCATCCGCCCGGTACCGATCCAGCCGACCCGGAGCGGCGGCAGCTTCCCGTCGGTCATCGAACCGGTCTCCTTGCCGCGCATTCGATGCAATCGATTGCTAGCACGGTAGTCGAGCCGTCTTCACAGTGTCAAGGTCCAGTGGCTACCCAGCGGATCGGCGGGGCCACCCCGCGAATATGTGACCTGAGTCGACGACCGATGACGTGGGAGCGGTGCAGGGCGCCGAGCCGAGTGGTTGTGGCCGATCGCGGCGTGGGATACGATCATGGAATGCCGCAATCGATTGCGAATCTTCGTCGCCGTGAGGCTGCGGCATGAGCGTCGACGTCCACGCCCACTGCGTCCCGGTGGGCCTGCTCGAGACGCTCGGGCGGGAGAGCGGACGCTACGGCGTCGAGATCACGACCGAGGACGGCACCCGCAGGGCACGCATCGCGGGACGGGTGGAGACGCCTCCGCTGCGGCCCGACCTGGGTGACGTCTACGCGCGCATCGCGGCGATGGACCGCGCCCGGGTGCGGGTGCAGGTGCTGTCGAGCTGGATCGACCTCACCGCCTACGCCCTGCCCGAGGACGCCGGTGGCCGTTACGCCCGGATGTTCAACGAGCACCTCGCGGCGACCGCGGCACTGCACCCGGACAGGTTCCTCGCCGTGTGCACCGTCCCGCTGCAGTCACCCGCAAACGCGGCGCGGGAGCTGCGGCACGCCGTCGAGCGGCTGGGCATGGTCGGCGTCGAGATCGCGACGACCGTCGACGGGACCGAGCTCGACGACCCCGGACTGGACCCGTTCTGGCGGGCGGCGCACGAGCTCGGGTGCCTCGTCCTCGTGCACCCGTACCGCGCGCTGGCCGGCAGGCCGATGAAGCGGTACTTCCTGGGCAACCTCGTCGGCAACCCGGCCGAGTCGACGCTGGCGGTCGCACACCTCGTCTTCGGCGGGGTCCTGGAACGATTCCCCGACCTGCGCATCTGCGTCGTGCACGGCGGCGGCTTCCTGCCGTACCAGTGGGGGCGGCTCGACCGCGGCTATCACGCCGAGCCGCGGCTCACCGCGGGACAGCTGACCAGGCCCCCCAGCGAGTGGCTGCGGCGGCTCTACTTCGACTCCGTGCTGCACACGCCGGAGGCGTTGCGCGTCCTCGTCGACCTGGTCGGGGCCGAGCACGTCGTGCTCGGCAGCGACTACCCGTTCGAGATGGGCGATCCCGACCCCGTCGCGACCGTCGAGGCCGTCCCGGGTCTCGACGACGCCGCCCGGCAGCTCATCCTGCGCGGCAACCTCGACCGGCTCTTCGCGGCGGTGCGCAGGTAGGCGCACGACCTCCCGGCGGCGCGGCTAGGCCGGGGTGTCCAGCTCTTCCATGTTGGTCGCGACGTCCGGGTCCGGGAAGAAGCACACCAGCAGCATCGCGGTGTCGGGCACGGTCATGTGCGGGACGCCGAGGGGGACGAGGACCACGTCGCCGGCCGACACCGGCTGGACCTCGCCGTCCTGCCACGCCCGGCCGGAGCCCTCCGCGACGTAGACGATCTCCGGACTGCGCGGATGGCGGTGCGGCCGGCGCTCCGCTCCCGCGGCGAGGCGGACGAGCCGCACGCCGGCCCCCGCGTCGTCGACACCGGCGAGCGGGTCGGCCGACAGGCGTCCGGGCAGCTCGCGGAAGCTCGCGTCGGCGAGGCGCCGGACGATCACGGCCGGGCCTCGGCCACGGTCCGGCCGCCCGCGGCCTCGAGGATCTCGGCCACGGCGACGGCGGCTCCGTTCCGCTCCGACGACGCGAGAGCGGCGTGCACGATCGCGAGGGCGCGAACACCTTCCGCCGCCCCCACCTCGACCGTGGCCGCGCCGCGGATCGCCAGCGCGAACTCGTCGAGCTGCTCGCGGAACATGTCCGTCCTGGGCAGGCCGACGGCCGAACGTTCCGACTCGCCGTACCCCTGGGACTGCAGCGTGCTGTAGTCGTCGGCGTGCTGCGACTCGTCCCAGTGGGTGAAGTCGAGGTCGTAGCGCAGGTTGGCCTTCGTGCCCTGCAGGTTGAGGGTGTAGACGCCGGGCGACGCCCAGCCCGCACCGATGTAGCCGAGCGCGCCCGACTCGAACTCGAGAATGCTCATGACCGCGTCCGGGATCTCCGCCCTGGTGTGGAGCCTGCGCGCGTGCGCCGTCACGGACCGCACCGGGCCGAGCAGGTACTGCAGGTTGTCGGCGTGGTGGACGCCCAGCTGGATTAACGAGCCGCCCGGGCTGCGGTCGGCGTGCCAGCGCCAGGTCCGCGGGGTCAGCTCCAGCCCGCGCTCGTTGGAGAAGTTGGCCTCGGCCAGCGACACCGCGCCGAGGCGGCCGTCGTCGACCCACCGCTTCATCTCCCGGGAGCCGGCGAGCCGGCGCGCCGCGTGCCCGACGGCGAACGCCCGGCCGCTCTCGCCGGCCGCCTTCGCGACGGCGATCGCGTCCTCGACCGTGTGTGCGATCGGCTTGTCGGTGTAGACGCCCTTGCCGGCCGCGAGCGCCTGCTCGATCAGCGGGAGATGGGTGTCGTTCGGAGTCGTGATCACGACGCCCTCGACCGTGTCGTCGCGCAGCAGGTCCTGGTAGCTCGACGCGGACCTGGCGATGCCGAACTCCTCCTGGAACGCCCGCCGCCTGGCCTCGTCGCGGCTGTAGCAGCTCGCCAGCTCGATGACCTCACCCCGCCGGGCGGCGCGGGCCAGCACCCGGGCCCAGCGCCCGAGCCCGACCGGCGCGAGCCGTACCCGATCGTTCATGCGGCCACCTCCGCCGCCGGATGGTCCGCAGTTCCGCCAGCGGTGGATCGGTGAGCCCATGACAAGCAGTGCATATGATTCCCTCGCTGACGCTCGGTCATGCCCGTCCACCTCTCCGCAGCGTCGCGAGGACGCGCTCGACCTGCCGCACGACCTCGGCGGCCACCTTCTCGGCGAACCCGTCGGCGCGCGCCGCCGTAGCCCAGCCGGGGTCGCCGTACCAGCCGTCCCCGGCGAGCTCCGTCACGTCGGTGACGAACCCGTACACCTCGTTGGAGCGGCGCATGTCGTCGAGTTCCGCCGCGCCGTCGGGGCGGGACGGCTCGCCGGCGCGGTCCAGCCGGAGCAGCGACGGGTCGTACGCCATGACCGCCAGGGTCTCGATGCCGCCGCCGTGGGTGAGCTCGCCGCCGTCCTCCGCGTACAGGCGCTGGGCGACGTAGCAGGCCTGCGCGACCACGAACGCGGCGTCGAGCCGGTCCTGCAGGTCGGTGGCGACGGCGTTCAGCGAGGCCGTGTTGCCCTCGTGCCAGTTGACGAGCACGAGCGCCCGGGCGCCCATCCGGATCACCTCCTGGCAGACGTCGCGGGCGAGCGCCTCGAAGGTCCGACGGGACAGCGAGACGGTGCCGGGGTGGCCGGCATGGATCGGGGTCACGCCGTACGGTCCGAACGGCACGAGCAGCGCGTCGAGCCGTGCGGCCACCGCCCGGGCGACCAGGTCCGCGGCCATCGTGTCGGTGCCGCAGGGCAGGTGCGGCCCGTGCTGTTCCACGCTGCCGAACGGCAGCACGACCGTGGGATTGCGCGCGAGCGCCCGGGCCACGTCCGGGCTGGTGAGGTCGCATATCGTGGCGGTCACCGGCGTCCGCCCCTCCCGGGCAGGGCCCGACCCGTGCGGGTGCCCCGCACAGGTGACCGGCGTGACGCAGGGCCGGTCATGCCTCGGCCTCCTGGCGCGCGGGCGGGCCGACCACGACGTCGAGCGGGTGCTCGCCGCGCAGCAGCCGCGCCGCCTCGTGCGCGGCCTTCGTCCGCATGTCGGTCTCGGCCTCCTCGGTGTACCAGGCCATGTGCGGCGTGAGGATCAGCCGGTCGGCGACGTCCGCGAGACCGGACAGGTCGGGCGGCTCGGGGGCGAACACGTCCAACGCGGCGATCCTGGGCCGGTCCGCCCGCATGCCGGTCCCGAGCGCGTCGAGGTCGACGAGCGAGCCGCGCGCGGTGTTCACCAGCAGCGAGCCCGTCTTCATCCGCCCCAGCGAGGTGCGGTCGAGCAGCGGCCGGTCGCCGGGCAGTGCGGGGACGTGCAGCGTGACGACGTCGCTCGCGGCGAGCAGGTCGTCGAGGCCGGCCGCCGTGACGGTTACGTCGTCGCCGGTCGCCGGCGCGTACGGGTCGTGCGCGAGCACCCGGAAGCCGACGGCGGCCAGCAGCCGGGCGACGTACCGGCCGATGCGGCCGAAACCGACGACCCCCGCGGTCATGACCGAGGGCAGGTGCAGCGGGCGCAGCTCGCCGAAACCCCAGTCACCCGACCGCAGGCGCGCGTCGGCCTCGCGCAGCCGCCGCACGCCGGCGAGCGCGAGCGTGAGGGCGTGGGTGGCCACCGCCTCGGTGCCGTAGTCGGAGACCCGGGCCACCCACATGCCGGCGCGGCGCGCCGCCGCGAGATCGATGGAGTCGGTGCCGATCCCGTAACGCACGATGCCGCGGCAGGACAGCCGCTCGATGACGGCGGCGTCGAACCGCGGCCGCGAGCCCGCGAGGATGACCTCCGCGTCGCCGGCGACGGCCAGGATCTGCGCGGCGTCGCCGCCGTCGGCCACGACGAGCCGTACGCCCAGTGGGCCGAGGACGGCCTCCTCGATCGCGAGGCTGTCGTAGCGGGTGCCGAGAACGGCCACGGTGGCGGACACCCTGTCTCGCTCCTCTCGTAAGTGGCGGCGCAGTCGGCGCGCATATACCTCGTGCGGGTTGACAGGCCGCCGCTGGTGGGGCGATCATGTGCCACAAACGATTGCATCCTACATCCGACGCTCGCGGGGGACAACCGGGAGGCGGCCATGGCGGATCCTCTCGTCGAGCGGGTGCTCGACGTGTGGACACCCCGGTTCCTCCGTGTGGGTGTCGAGCCGACGGACCTGGCCGCCACCGCGGCGCGCATCGAGACCTGGGACGACTGGTGCCCCCGGTGGCTCGAGACGGCGGCCGAGCACGAGAAGCTCGCCGCGGAATGGCTCGAACTCGACGACGAACTCAGCGCCGCCGAGGCATTCCAGCGGGCGAGCATCTATTATCACGTCGCGGCCTTCGTCTATTTCCGCGACATCGACCTGCACGACCACGGTTATCGCAAGATGGTCGAGACCTACGAGCGGTCGCTCGAGTTGGTGCCGGGGCGGATCGAGAAGGTCAGGTTCCCGTTCGAGGACATCGAGCTCGTGGGGCTGCTGTCCAAGCCCGCCGGGGTCGAGCGCCCGCCCGTCGTGATCCTCATCCCGGGGCTCGACAGCACCAAGGAGGGACGGCACGCGGGCCGGCGCGCGTTCCTCGAGCGCGGTCTGGCCGTGTTCAGCATCGACGGCCCGGGACAGGGCGAGATGAGCCTGACCACGAAGATCCGCGCGGACTACGAGGCGCCGGTCGCGGCGGCGATCGACCACCTGGAGACCAGGACCGACTTGGACGCCTCACGTGTCGCGCTCGTCGGCTCCAGCCTGGGCGGCTACTACGCGCCGCGCGCAGCCGCCTACGAGCGCAGGGTCGCCGCCTGCGTCGCCGTCTCCGGGCCGTTCAAGCAGTCGGAGCGACGGCGGGAGATGATGCCGGTCACCCGGGAGGCCTACATCCACTACCTCGGGGCGAGCAGCGCGGACGAGGCCGACGAGATGGCCGGCGCGCTCACGCTCGAGCACTGTGCGGACCGGATCGAGTGCCCCCTGCTGGCCATAGGCGGCAGACGCGACCCGCTCGTCCACTGGGAGAACTCGAAGCTGCTCTACGACGCCGCGCGCGGGCCCAAGGAGCTGTACGTCTTCGACGAGGGAAACCACTCCTGCCAGAACATCCCGTACAAGGTGACCCCTCGTCAAATGCAGTTCCTCAAGAAGTACCTGTAAGGAGCCGACCGTGCCGACGGACGACATATACCCGAGATTCTCCCCGGAGGAATTCGCGCGCCGGCACGCGGCCACGTACGCCTTGATGGAAGAACACGGCTGCGACGTGCTGATCTTCTTCGGCACGTCGGCGGGCAGCGGCACGGGCCAGGCGGACATCTACTACCTCTCGCACCACATGGGGCGCCAGGAGAACATCCTCGTCTTCATCGCGGGACAGGAGCCCGTCCTGCTGGTGGAGTCGTTCAACCACGTGCCCAACGCGCTCCGTCAGTCCGTGGTCCGGGACACCCGTTACGGCGGGCCGAAGTCGAGGTTCGCGCAGACCCTGCTGGACCTGCTGCGGTCGAGAGACGCGCGGTGCGAGCGCATCGGGATCGTCGGCGCGATGCCGTACCAGGTCTACAACCCGCTGCTCGCCGGCCTGCCGGGCGCCGAGGCCGCCGATCTCACCGGTGTGTTCCGGCTGCTGCGCCTCACCAAGAGCGCCGAGGAGCTGGAATGGCTGCGGCGCGGGGCGGCACTCACCGACGCCGCGCTGACCAGCATGGTGACCGGGATGCGGCCCGGGATGCGGGAGTACGAGCTCGGCCCGCTCCTCGCCGACGGCTACCGCGAGCAGGGCGGCGAGGACGTCCTGCACTACATCAGCTCGACGCCGCAGGACGCCTCGGACAGGTGCGTGCCGGCCCAGACGCCCGCCCGCCGGGTGCTGGAGCGCGGCGACGTGATCGCCATCGAGCTCAGTGTCGGATACCACGGATACGCGGGCCAGACGCTGCGCACGATGATCCTCGACGGGACTCCGAACGCCTTGTACTCGCGACTGCACCAGACCGCCGAGGCCGCCTACTTCGGCATGTGCGCAGCCCTCGAGCCGGGGGCGACCACCGACGACGTCCTGGCCGCCGCGGAGGTCATCGACCGGGCCGGCTTCGAGATCATCGACGGCCTCCTCCACGGTTACGCGGTCGGCCTGCTCCCGCCGTCGGTACCGGGCGAGAGCTACCCGACCGGGCTGTCCCGCCCGGTCCGCATGCCGGGGCAGGGCGGCCGGCCGTTCGTGTTCCGGAAGGACATGACGGTGGTCGTGCAGCCGAACGTGGTGACCAGGGACCGGACGGCGGGGGTGCAGCTCGGGAACCTGATGCTGGTCACCGAGACCGGCGCGGAGCCGCTGCACGGGTGCCCGGTCGAGTTCCTGCGGGCGGGAGGCGGCGTCCTTGAGTCTTGACAGCCGCTCTGGCCTTCCGTTACGTTGCAATCGTTTGTGCTACGCGTGCGTCGATCTGGATCGCGCATCGATCGCCCTCGGAACAGGTACAGGGGGTGGAGCGAGATGACAGATGCCGTCGGTCCCTCCGTCGAGCGCATGCCCGGCAGGCGCGAGGCCACCCGCTCTGCGCTGATCGAGGCGGACGGGCTCGCGATCGAGTACGAGAAGGCGCGCGACCGGAGCCGCCTGCTCGCGCTGTGGGACTTCACCCTCACCGTGCCCGAGGGCGAGTTCCTCGTCATCGTCGGCCCAAGCGGATGCGGGAAGACGACGTTCCTGAGCGCGGTCGCGGGCCTGGTGGCACCGACGTCGGGAACCGTCAGGTTCGAGGGCGCGCCCGTACGCGGGCCGGGGCCGGACCGGGCGATGGTGTTCCAGGACTACGCCCTGATGCCGTGGCGCACGGTCGAGAAGAACGTGCGCTTCGGCCTCGAGATGGCCGGCAGCCGTGCGCGGCAGCACACCGACGACGTGCGCAGGTACATCGAGCTCGTCGGCCTCGCGGGCTTCGAGAAGTCGTACCCGCACGAGCTCTCCGGCGGCATGCGCCAGCGGGTGGGGCTCGCCCGTGCTCTCGTCGTCGATCCCAAGGTGATGCTCATGGACGAGCCGTTCGCGGCGGTCGACGCCATGACCAGGGAGATCATGCAGGGCGAGCTCGAGCGGATCATCCACGAGACGGGGAAGACCGTCGTGTTCGTCACCCACAGCATCGACGAGGCCCTGACCCTGGCCGACCGCATCGCCGTCATCACCTCCCGGCCCGGCCGCCTGCGGGAGGTCATCGAGGTCGACCTGCCGCGTCCCAGGTACGAGAAGGACGTGAAGGCGTCGCCGCGCTACCAGGAACTGCGGGAGCACGTGTGGAGCCTCCTGCAGAAGGAGGTCAGCCAGAACCTCAGGTCGGGCGTGGAATGACCGGGGAAGCGGGCGTACCGGTTCGTCCGGACGCCGAGCCCACGTCACCGCCGGTCCAGCGGGTCCGAAAGGCCGGGCCGAGGCAGCGGTTGGGCCGGCTGCTGCGCGGCGCGCCGGGCGTCGTCCTGCTCGTCGTCAGCCTCGTCGTCCTGATCGCCGTATGGCAGTACGCGCAGACGAAGGTCAAGTCGATACCGCCGCTGTATCTCCCCCCGCCGTCGGACATCTGGCACGCGCTGGTGCAGAACTTCGAGAACGGCCAGTTCCAGCAGAACATCGCCTACAGCCTCAAGAACTACGGTGTCGGGCTCGCGATCGGGGCGTCCGCCGGCGTCGCCATCGGCCTTGTCACCGGAGGCATCAGGAAGGTCAACATCATCCTCACGCCCTACATCTGGGCGCTCTACTCGACGCCGAACATCGCGTTCCAGCCGATCCTGATCGTCGCGCTGGGGTTCACCCCGCTCCCGAAGATCATCATGATCATCTCGGGGGTGATCTTCCCGATCATCGTCAACACGGTCGCCGGCGTGGAGAAGGTGGACGGCTCGCTCATCCGGGCGGCGCGGGTGTTCGGCGCGAGCCGGCTCCAGCTCTACCTCAAGGTGGCCGTTCCCTCCACCGTCCCGTTCATCATGACGGGCCTGCGCCTCGGTGCCACGAGGGGGCTGCTGTACATGTACATCAGCGAGATCTACGGCAGCACAAGTGGTCTCGGGTACATGGTCCTCCAGGCCACGCACAGGTTCCAGACGCCCGTCGCGTTCGCCGGTGTCCTGCTCCTGATCGTGCTGTCGATCGCGATCGTGCAGACGCTGCAGGTGATACCGCGCTTCCTGCCCTACACGCGGGAGGCGAAGATATGAGCGGCGGCCGCGGAAGCGACGTCCTCCGGCGTCTCGCCGGTTCGCGCGGGCATCAGTCGAAGACGCGGGCCGAGGCGGCGGACGAGCGGCAGGGGCGCGAACGGACCGCGCCGCGCCCACGGGAGACCGAGGTCACCGGCTGGAAGGGCTTCCGACAGCGGCACGGTCTCGCCGTCGTCGGGGTGCTGAACTTCCTCGTCTTCTTCGTGGTGTGGCAGCTCGTCCAGACCTACACACCCGTCGTGGACACGCAGTGGGTGCCGACGCCCACCGCGATCCTGAAGGACCTGTACGAGAACCTCGCGGACGGCGTGCTGCTCGAGCAGGCCAGGTACAGCTTCACCAACATGCTGATCGCCTACCTGTTGTCCGTCCTCGTCGGCGTCCCACTTGGTCTGGTGATGGGCGTCTCGCGGACGTTCCGGATGCTGCTCGGCCCGTACATGTGGGCGCTCTACGCCGCGCCGACGATCGCGATCGCGCCCGTCGTCATCCTCATCCTCGGCATCGGTGCCCCGGCCACGATCCTGGTGATCGCGATGAACGCGTTCTTCCCGCTCGCGATCAACACGATGGACGGCGTCGCCACGGTCGAGGAGAACCTCGTCAAGGCCGCGCGGGTGTTCGGCGCCAGCCGTTATCAGGTGCTGAGGCGCGTCGTCGTCCCGTACACGTTGCCGTGGATCCTCACGGGCCTGCGCATCGCGGTCACCCGCGCACTGCTCGGCATGGTGTTCGTCGAGGTGTTCTTCAGCCCGCAGGGCCTGGGCTACCTGATCCGACAGGCCAGTGACGTCAGCGACGCCGCCACGGCGTACTCGGTCATCCTGATCGTGGTCATCTCGTCGGTCCTGCTCGTCCAGCTCTTCCGTTACCTGGAAGCCAAGTTCACTCCGTGGAGTCAGGAGATACAGATATGACCGCGCGGTCCGACAGCACCGAGAGGGCGGCCCACGTCGCCCACGACCGTTTCTCGCGGAGGAATCTCCTCGCCGGAGGTGGCCTCACCGCGATGGGCCTCGCCCTGGCCTCGTGCACGGGCGGTGGCGGCTCGAACACGTCGGCCACGACCAAGGAGGGCAAGGCGGGAGCACCCGCGAAGCTCGGGCCGCCGGAGGTCGACACCATCAGCTTCGCGATCGGGAACCCGAACTACGCGTCGCAGGCACCGTTCTACATCGCGCTCGACAAGGGCTACTGGAAGGCGGAGGGGTTCAAGAACTTCAGCGTGCGCAACGTCGACCAGCCCATCCAGACGGTCGTCGCGAAGGGCACGCAGTTCGGGATCGACGACACGGACGCCACCGCCGCCGCGGTGACGAAGGGGACGCCGCTGCGCATGATCGGCTGCGACCGCGACCGGGAGTCGATCATCATGGCGCTCGGGCCGGGTGTGAAGACGCCCGCCGACGCCATGGGCAAGAAGGCGATCATGTACACGCCCGGCACGCGGAACTTCGCCGTCCGGGCCGAGATACTCAAGGCGTGGGGGATGCAGGACCCCGCCCACCAGATGCAGATCGTCGAGCTGTCGGGCGGTTCCGACGCGTGGGTGCAGGCGCTGCTGTCGAAGAAGGTCGCGGTCTCCGCCGTGTTCCTGCGTCACATCCCCATGTTGACGAAGGCCGGGGCGACGGTCCTGCCGCCCAAGGAGGTCAACGTCCCCCAGGAGGCGATCATCGCCCGGCAGGACTTCGTCAAGTCCAATCCCAACACCGTGGCGCACATGTTCATCGCCTACCTGAAGGGCGTGCAGGTCTACTACGACTACAACCAGTTCGACTACGTCATCAAGCTCATGAAGGACAACCACTTCGACATCCCCGACTCGTTCATCCCCGGTCACCCCTCGCAGGTCGAGGAATGGTCCATGAACGGCGGGTTCCGGATGGCCGAGATGGAGGAGTTCATCCACGAGATGAAGCAGGACAAGGTCGTGGGGCCGGACTTCAAGTACCAGGACTTCACCGACTTCACGGGCCTGCACCAGGCGCAGCAGGCGCTGGGCATGGGCATGTGGCCGCCGTCGACGGACCTCGGCACCTTCACGAAGTTCAACCTGCTCTGACCCGGCGCGAAGGGACACCGTCGTGGGCCACTCCTTCACCGAGTTCCGTGACTCGCTGGACAGCAGCAAGGTCTTCTCCGACATCACCGGCACCGGCTGGTACGACGACGCGGTCTACGAGCGGTTCAGCGCGGCCGAGTACGACCGACGCTACGCGGCCACGCGGGAGCGCATGGCGGCGCTCGGCGTCGACGCCATGATCGTCGGCGGCGGCCCCAACCACTGGACGTTCGGCGGCGGCATGCTCTGGCTGACCGGGCACTGGGAGTGGCACGGCATGGCGTGCTACCTGCTGGTGCCGCGCGAGGGAGACCCCACGCTCGTGTACTCGATGGGCGGGACCCATCTGGAGGCCACCCGTCGCGAGGTCTCCGTCGCGGACGTGCGACATTCGCGCGGCGGCCGGTTCGGGGAGGTGCTGGCCGAGGTGGTCAAGGAGAAGAACCTGGACAAGGCGCGCATCGGCCACCCGCCGATCGATCCCCGCCACAAGGACTACATGCCGGTCAACCAGCTCGACGCGCTGCGGGCCGCGCTCCCGGACGCCGAGATCGTGCTGCTCGACGAGTTCTTCCACGACCTGCTGGTGACCAAGAGCGAGGAGGAGCTGGACTGCGTCCGCAAGGCCGGCCGCCTGTGCGTGGCCGCGCTCGACGCCATGGTCGAGCGGGCCCGGCCCGGTGTGACGGAATGGGAGCTCCGGGCCGCGGCGGCGTCCGCGATCCTCGAGGGCGGCGGCGACGTCGACTTCCTGATCCTCGCGGCGACGTCCACGCACGACCCCCACCTCGTCTTCGGCAACCCGAGGCCGTCCGGCCGCGAACTGCGCGAGGGCGACGTGATCGTCGACGAGCTCGCCGCCGGATACCGCGGTTACACCGCGCAGATCGGCATGCCGGTCTTCGTCGGTGAGCCCGAGCCGTCGGCGGCGAGGTTCTACGACGAGGTGTGCCTGCCCGGCTTCCTGCACATGAGGGACGCGATCAAGCCCGGCAACAGGCTCGCCGACGTGCAGCGCGCGGGCCGCTTCTTCCGCGAGCACGGCTACCAGTCGCGGCCCATCCTGCTCCACGGCATCGACCTGGTGAGCTCCGAGCCGCACATCTACGTCGACGCCGTCGACGACGAGGAGATCCGGCCGGGTCAGGTGCTCATGCTCGAGCCCAACCCGATCCGGATGGACGGCAACCTCGGGCTGTTCCTCGGCCAGACGTTCATCATCCGCGGGGACGGCGTCGAGAACGTCACCGAGCGCTCGCTGGAACGGATCGTGACGGGCTGACCGCCGGGGCGAGCCGCTCGGCCAGCCAGCGGAACGAGGCGGGGCCCCACTCCTCGACGTGCTTGAAGGCGCAGTGGCCGTCGTCGGGATAGACCCGTGCCTCCCGGCCCGTGACCGGGCCGTGCTCGAGCATGTAGTAGATGTTGCCGATCGGCGCCAGGTGGTCGCGCTTGCCGTTGATCATCAGCACGGGGCAGACGATGTCGTCGACGATCCCCAACTCGCTCAGGGCCCACGTACGGAACTCGTCCTCCTCCTGCTCGAGCGAGCTCGGCGGGAACGTCGGGGGATCACCCGGCCTGCCGAACACGTACCCGGACCGTTCCTTCCGCATCTCGACGAAGCGCTGTGCCTCGTCGTCCGACATCCGGTAGCCGAAGTGGTTCCCCGCGACGGCGACCGCTGCCCGTACCCGGTCGGGGTAGGAGCCGGCCAGCAGCATGACCGAGTAGCCGCCGCGGCTGATGCCGAAGGCACCCACCCGGTCGTCGTGGATCTCGGGCCGCGCGGCGAGCCAGTCCATCGCCGCGGCCCACGCCCGCACCGACCCGGGCGCGTGCGGGAACGGGTTCTCCCCGGTGCCAGGCGCGTCCATCACCAGGGCGGCGAGGCCGTGGTCGAGCGCCAGCTCCGCCACCCAGCCGCGGTCCTCCTTGAACACGTCGCTGCCGCACATGACGAGCACCGCGGGCACCTTCGACTCCGGCGACGCCGCCGCAGGGGCGCGGTAGTGGCACACGACGGCGCGGCCGTCGCACTCGACCTCGACCACCTGGAGCGGCGGGTCGAGATGCTCGGCCGCCTTCAGGTACGCCCGTACGCAGTCGCGGTCGACCTCCGCCTTCAGCGGCGTGATGGCCGCGGGGAACCGGCCGATGGCGTAGTAGATCTTCGCCTGTTCGTAGGCGTGCCGCGCGGATCCGTGATCCCCGGACGCACGGAACCGGTCGCCGTCGTCCTCGTACCGGCGTCCCACCTCACGCCAGGCGGGAACCCAGACGTCGTCGGTCGTCCCGGTCAACGACGCGACGGTGTCGGTCAGGACCGAGAGGTCGTCGACCCTGGACAGCCAGCGCCGGTAGAAGCCGCCGTGCTCGACCACGTAGGGGTTCTCGCTCGGGGCGAAGCCGAGTTCGTCGGCCACGTGTCCTCCTCGGCTACGGGGTGCTGACCGTCTTCAGGTGCCGGTCGAGATAGTCGACGATGCCGGCGATGGCCTTCTCCTGGACGTCGTCGACCTCGTAGGCACCGTCCGCTCCGCGCAGCGGATAGATGTAGCCGTGCAGCGGATGGTCGTACGACACCCACTCGACGTCCTTACCCGCCTCCCTCAACAGCTCGTACGTCGTGCGGAAGATGCCCTGCAGATGGTCGGTCTCGCGGCCCATCACGAGCAGCGGGGTCCGGATGGACGCGATGCGCTCGGCGGCGACCGCGGCGTCGATCCGGCCGCGCACCTTCTCGACCTCGACCATCTGCATCTCCTCGATGTTCCGCAGCTGCGTCCGCGGGTTCACCGTGGCCGTGTCGTCGGGTGTGAGCGCGAGGAACTCGTGGGCCGCCGGCTCGCTCGCCACGCCGACCGCCGCGCCGTGGTACTCGGAGGTGATCTTGAGGACCATCTCGCCGCCGTGGCTCATGCCGACGAGCGCGACGCGGGCGGGATCGACGTACGGCAACGTCTTGACGTACTCGATGACGGCGATCTCGTCCTCGTACTCGAGCGGCCCCCGATTGAACAGCTCCTGTCCCTGGCGGACGTCGCGTACCAGGCGGCCGCCCTCGTGGTAGCCGAGCTCGACCTCGGTGCGGTAACGCAGCCAGGCGCACGCGTAGCCGGCCTCGAGCAGCCGGTCCATGATGAGACCGCGGTCGCGGACGGCCGCACGTACCCATCGCATGCCGCCGCCGCCGTTCCCGGAGGCGAGCAGCACGATGGGGAACGGCCCGTCGCCCGGCGGCTTGCGCAACCCGACGGCCGTGTACAGGCCGTCGACCGTCTCGACGTAGCTCAGCTGCACGGGGATGTCGGAGCCTTCGACCGGCTCGGTGATGACGACGTGCTCGGGGTCGATGAGCGTGCCTTCTGCCACGGCAACCTCCTCAGCGCTAGCGATCGTACGCTGAACCGAGCCAGGCTTGCAATCGTTTGTGACCTCTGCCGTCGCTGATCGCCGCCGCCACGCGGCAGGAAATATCCACGGCAGGTACGCGGCCGGGTGGGAAACGTCCGCGTTCGGCACCCGGGCGCGGGACGGCCCGGGCCTTGACACCCCGAGCGGGTGTCGGTAGCGTCACGCGCACGCGCGGGACAATCGTTTGCAATGGAGCGACGAGGCGCGGCGGCGGAGGTGACCGATGCCCGGACGCGGCTGGACTCGTGACGTCAGGTCCCGGGGCCGGGTGCTGATGGCGGCGACCCTCGTGCTGGCCCTCGGCACGGCCGCATGCGGGGGCGGCGGCGGCGGGAACGCCGCGGGCGGTGACAAGAACAAGCCGGTCAAGATCGGCATCTCGCTGCCGTTGACCGGTAACTTCTCGCAACCCGGCAAGGAGGCGCGGCGCGGCTACGAGATCTGGCGCGACCAGGTCAACGCCGCGGGCGGGCTGCTCGGCCGCAAGGTGCAGCTCGAGATCGTCGACGACGCCTCCAGCCAGAAGACCATCACCAGCGACTACCAGCGGATGATCAGCCAGGACAAGGTCGACCTGCTGCTGGGCACGTTCTCCTCGCTGCTGAACCTGCCGGCGTCCGCGGTCGCGGAGAAGAACCGGATGCTCTACGTCGAGCCGGCCGGCGGCTCGCCCGAGATGTTCTCCCGCGGCTTCACGCACCTGTTCTTCGCGCAACAGGCCACGGCGCCGCACCAGGCCGACCAGCTCGCGTCGTGGATCTGCTCGCAGCCGGCCGCCGAGCGGCCGAGGACCGCGGCGTACATCTCCCAGGACGACCCGTTCGCCAAACCCGTCGTGGCGTCGATGAAACCGCAGCTGGAGAAGTGCGGGGTCAAGACCGTCTACGGCCTGAAGACGTACGCCGCCGACCAGACCAGCTTCGACGCGATCGTCAACGGGATCAAGGCGAGCGAGGCGGAGGCGGTGTTCCAGGGTGCGGTGTTCGACGACGCCGTCGGGGTGATCCGGCAGATGCGGCAGGTCGACTACAGCCCGAAGCTGCTGTTCCAGACCTCCGCTCCCTCGGAGAGCGACCAGTACTCGAAGGGCATCGGGCTGAAGAACACCGAGGGCGTGTTCTACACCGTGAGCTGGGACCCGCTCGCGAAGACCAAGGACAACCAGAAGTTCGTCGCCGAGTACAAGAAGCGCTGGAACGGCTCGATCCCCGCCGAGGACGCCGCCGACGCGTACGCCGCCGCCCAGGTGGTCGCGACCGCGGTGAAGGCGGTCGGCTCCCTCGACCAGGACAAGCTCGCCGACTACCTGCACGCCCACAGCGTGGAGACGGTGCTCGGCAAGCTCTCCTGGGACAAGACCGGGGCGCCGACGGCGAAGTTCCTGCTCGCGCAGTGGCAGGGCGGCACGTCCCGCGTCGTGCTGCCGCCGGACCTCGCCACCAGCAAGAAGATCGTCTACCCGAAGCCACCGTGGCAATAGCCCGCTGCCCGGAAAGTCCACGTGGCGTCCTCCGTGCCGCGATGATGGCACCAGGGGCGCCACGTGGGCCGCGCGGGAGGTGGACGCCGTGATCCAACTGGTCGAGGTGCTGCTGCTCGGCGTGCTGCTCGGCGGCATCTACGCGCTGGCCGCGTCCGGGCTGTCGCTGGTGTTCGGCGTGATGGGCATCATCAACGTCGCGCAGGGCGCGTTCCTCGTCCTCGGCGCCTACCTCACCTGGACCCTGTGGCACGCGCTCGGCGTCGACCCGATCCTGCTCACCGTGGTGACCACGCCGGTGATGTTCGGTGCCGGCTGGCTCGTCCACGTCGGTGTCATCAGGCGGCTGCGCAACGCGCCGCCCGCGACGACGGTGCTGGCGACGTTCGCGCTCGGGCTGGTGGTCGTCGGACTGCTCGGCATCGTGTTCAGCAACGACTTCCGCTCGGTCACTCCGCCGTACTACGACCAGGCGTTCCACTTCGGCCAGCTCTACGTGCCCGCGGCGCGGCTGTACGGGTTCGGCGTCGCCGTCGTGCTGCTCGTCGGGCTCTGGCTGCTGCTGAGCCGCACCTGGCTGGGCCGCGCGATCCGCGCGGCTGCTGCGAACCCGGACGTGGCACGGCTGGCCGGCATCGAGGTCTCGGTGGTGGCCGCGCTCACGTTCGCGATCGGGACGGCGACGACGGGCGCGGGCGGCTCGCTCATCAGCATCCTCTACCCGTTCTTCCCCGCGACGGCGTACGTCTGGATCTCCCGGCTGCTCGGCATCGTCGTGCTCGGCGGGATGGCCAGCCTGCGCGGCGCGTTCGTCGGCGCGCTGCTGATGGGCGTGGCCGAGATGGTGGTCTCCACGTACGTGTCCACGTCGTGGACCAACGCCGTTCCGTACCTCGTCATCCTGGTCGTCCTGCTGGTGCGGCCGGAGGGCATCTTCGGCCGCCGGACCCGAAGCGACGTCGCGGCGGTGCCGCGATGAACCACGCGACGACGAGGGCGTGGCTGCCACGCGGCCTGGTGGCGCTGGGCCTGGTGGTCGCCGTCGCGTTCCCGCTCGTCTCGCACGACGCGTATCTGCAGAACGTGCTCTATCTGTGCTTCCTGATGGCGCTGCTCGCCGTCGGCTGGAACACCGTCTCCGGCTTCACCGGGTACGCCTCGCTCGGCCAGGGCGCGTTCCTCGGCTACGGCGCCTACGCCACCGCGCTGCTCACCCTGCACACGCACGCCTCGGTCTGGTGGTTCGTGCCGGTCGGCGGTGTCGTCGCCGCGGCCATCGCCGCACTGCTCGGCCTGGTCGCGATGCGGCTGCGCGGGCACGCGTTCGTCATCGTCACGATCGCGCTCGTCTACATCAGCGAGCTGGTGGCGATCAACTGGCGCTCGCTCACCGGCGGCACGAACGGCTTGACGATGCCGCTGCCGACGTTCGGCAGGGACTGGCAGAACACGCCGTACTACTACGTCCTGCTCGTCCTGCTCGTCGCGTCGGTCGCGCTGTCCGCCTGGATCAGGCGCACCAAGCTGGGCGCCGGCCTGATCGCGATCCGCGAGGACGAGGACAAGGCCGTCGCGATCGGCGTCAACGCGTTCGTCTACAAGCTGCTCGCGTTCGTCGCGAGCGCGGTCTTCGTCGGGATGGCCGGCGGCGTCTACGCGTACGCGCTCACCTTCATCGACCCGACCGGGATGTTCGACATCCTGTTCAGCGTGCAGCTGGTGCTCGCCGCGCTGCTCGGCGGGCGCGGCAGCATCTGGGGACCGGTGCTCGGCGGCTTTCTCATCGAGCTGCTCGACGAGGGCACCAACCGGGTGTTCGGCAACGGCCAGGTGCACATCGTGATCTTCGGCGCGGTCATGGTCGCCGTCATCCTGTTCCTGCCGCGTGGGATCGTGCCGAGCGTGCAGCTCGCACTGCGCCGCCGGCGTGAGCGCGGCCAGGTGCGCGCGGACCAGACGCTCGAGCTGCGCGTCAGTGACCGCCCGGCGCAGCCGCACGAGCCGCCGCTCACCGGCCGCACCCTGCTCGAGGTCCGCGACCTGCACAAGCGGTTCGGCGGCATCCGCGCCGTCGACGGGTTGTCGTTCTCCGTGCAGGAGGGCTCGATCACCGCATTGATCGGGCCGAACGGGTCCGGCAAGACGACGGCGTTCAACCTGATCCACGGCATGCTGCGGCCGGACGCGGGGGAGATCCTGCTGAACGGGCGGCGGGTCGAGCGGCTGCCCGCCCACCGCAGGGCCCATCTCGGCATCGCCCGGACGTTCCAGCTCACCCGGCTGTTCCCCGAGATGACCGTGCTCGAGAACGTCGTCGCGCCGCTGCCGCGGTTCTCCTGGCGGCAGCTCGCCTCCGACGCGGTCTCCGGCGCCGAGACCGAACGCGCGCGCGAGCTGCTCGACTTCGTCGGGATGGCGGCGTTCGCGGACCGGCTCGCCGGCGAGCTGTCGTCCGGGCAGCAGAAGCTGGTCGAGATCGCGCAGGCCCTGGTGCTCGACCCGGCACTGATCCTGCTCGACGAGCCGACCGGTGGCGTCACCCCGCCGATCGTGGAGCGGATGGTCGACCGCGTCCGCGAGCTCAACCGCGCGGGCAAGACGTTCCTCGTCGTCGAGCACAACCTGCCGCTCGTCGCCGAGCTGTGTGATCCCGTCGTGGTGATGGCAGCGGGCAAGCGCATCGCGGACGGGCCGGCGTCGACCATCCAGACCGATCCGGCCGTGCTCGACGCGTACCTGGGTGCGGACTGGAACGTCGACGAACCCGTGGAGGCCTAGGCCGATGTTCCTGCGCATCCGGGATCTCGTCGCCGGCTACGGGTTCGGCGACATCCTGTGCGGCGTCGACCTGGACGTGGACCGCGGCTCGGTCACCTGCATCGTCGGCCCGAACGGCGCCGGCAAGTCGACCGTCCTGCGTACAGTGAGCGGCCTGCTGCGTCCTCGGCGGGGCAGCATCGAACTGGACGGGCGGCAGCTCGCCGGCGCGTCACCCCGTGAGGTGCTCGGGTGCGGCGTCGTGCAGGTGCCGCAGACCGGTGGCGTGTTCCCGGGCATGAGTGTGCGCGAGAACGTGCTGCTCGGCGCGTATTCCATCAGGCGCGACCGCGCGCTCGTCGCCCGCCGCTACGCCGCGCTCGCCGAGCGCTTCCCGATCGTGCGCGAGCGGGAGAGGGAGCCCGCAGGCAACCTGTCGGGCGGCCAGCGGCGCGTCGTGGAGTGCGCCCGCGCGCTGATGCTCGAGCCGGCGCTGGTGCTGCTCGACGAGCCCTCCGTCGGGCTCGACCCGGCGGCGTTGAAGCTCGTGCACGGCGCGGTGCGGCTGATGCGGGACGCCGGTGCCACCGTCCTGCTGGTCGAGCAGAACGTGCGCATCGGCCTGGGCTGGGCCACTCACGGCGTGGTGATGGAGAGCGGCCGCGTCCGGATGCACGGCGCCGCGGGCGACATCCTGGGCGACCCGGCCATCGGCGAGCTGTACCTCGGCGGACGCCCTGGGGCCGCGAAGGCGGGAGGCGACGAGCGTGCGTGACCCGCGGGTGCAGGCGGCGATCGACAACTGGGCGCCGCGGTTCGTGGCGATGGGCGTCGACTACAACGACTTCTTCCGCACCACCGCGCGGATCGAGCGGTGGGAGGACTGGCTCGACGTGTGGGGCGAGACCGCCGGGCAGCACCTCGCGCTGGCGGCCGAGGCCGAGGCGGCCGGCCGGTCGCGCAGCGCAGGCGAGGCGTACAACCGGGCCGCGGTGGCGTACCACTTCTCGAAGTTCGTCTGGGTGCTCGACGCCGCCCGCCACCGCGAGCACACCGACCGCTCGATCGCCGCACTGGCGAAGGCGCACGCGCACCTCGACCCGACCGCCGAGCGCATCGAGGTGCCGTTCCGCGGCTGGCGGATCGCGGCGAACCTGCGCCGCCCGCAGTCACCGGCCCGCCCGCCGCTCGTCCTGCTGATCCCCGGCCTGGACTCCACCAAGGAGGAGTTCTTCTGCTGGGAGAACGTGTTCCTCGTGCGCGGCATGGCGACGCTGTCGATGGACGGGCCGGGCCAGGGCGAGACCGGATACGAGCTGCCGATCGATCCCGAGTACGAACACGCGGTGGCCGCGCTGCTGGACGCGATCGCCGGGCGTGCCGACGTCGACCTCGACCGCGTCGGCGCGGTGGGCGTCAGCCTCGGCGGCTACTACGCGCCCCGGGCGGCGGCGTTCGAGCCCAGGATCAGGGCGGTGGTGGGCATCAGCGGCGGCTACCGGCTCGCCGACCACTGGGACGACCTGCCGCAGCTGACCCGGGACACGTTCACCGTCAAGTCGCACGCCCGTGACGAGGCCGACGCCAAGGAGAAGATGGCGGCGATGGACCTCACCGGCGTCCTCGGCCGGCTGCGCCGGCCGCTGCTCGCCGTGACGGGCGACCGGGACCGCCTGGTGCCGTGGCGCGAGACCGAGCGGATCGCGGACGAGGCGCCGAACGGCACGTTCGTGCTGTATGAGGGCGGCAGCCACGTGGTGAGCAACATGCCGTACCGCTACCGCCCGCTCTGCGCCGACTGGCTCCACGACCAGCTCACGTCCCCCTGACACCGCACAGGGCCCGGCCGACCCCGCCTGCCGCGCCGACCCCGCCTGCCGCGCCGTCCCCGCCTGCCGGGCCGACCCCCACGGGCCATGTAACCATGGCTGGTGGCGGCTTTACACGGGGCCTGACCCGTGTAAAGCCACCACGGGCATGGTTTACATGGCCCGTGGGGGAGGGTCCGCGAGCGTGACCAGGGGCCGCCGG
>DASUWX010000190.1:0-24937 GCA_036378185.1 Streptosporangiales bacterium
GGATCGCCGAGCAGCCCTGGTCGGCCGTGTCGGAGGCCAGGATCGCCGGCTCCGAGCCGATCCCGAGACTCGACGACCTGCTCGGCGCGTGGCCGGACGTCCGGCTCAACATCGACGTCAAGGAGGACGCCGCGGTCGAGCCGTTCGTCGACGCGGTGCGGCGCACGGGCGGCCTCGACCGTATCTGCGTGGCGTCGTTCTCCGACCGCCGGCTGCGCCGGGTGCGCGCGGCGCTCGGCCCGCGGCTGTGCACGTCCATGGGACCGGCCGAGATCGCCCGGTTGCGGTTCGCCTCGTACGGACGGCCGCTGCGCCCGCTGACGCCGCGGTCGGCCGGCTGCGTCCAGGTGCCCGTGCGTGCGTTCGGCCTGCCGGTGGTGACCCGCGGGTTCGTCGACACGGCCCACGCGGCCGGCGTGCAGGTGCACGTCTGGACGGTAAACACGCGCGCCGAGATGGAGCGGCTGCTCGAGCTGGGCGTCGACGGCCTGATGACCGACGAGGTGCAGACGCTGCGCACGGTGCTGGTCGAGCGCGGCAGCTGGGTCGCCGGGCACGCCACCGGTGAGCGGGAGGGATCCGGCCCCTGAGCGGGCCGGCGGCGAGACGACGCGACGGGGCCCGCCCGGTACCCCGGGCGGGCCCCGTCACCGTGCTCAGGAGGGAATGACGAGCTGCGCGCCGATGAAGATCAGATCCGGGTTGTCGTGCACGACGCCGCGGTTCTGCTCCCAGAGGGCACGCCAGCCGCCGTTGACGTCGTAGCGGTCGGCCAGCTTGGCGAGCGTGTCACCCGGCCGGATGGTGTAGTTCCCGCCCGGGGCCCGGGCGGGCGCATGCGAGTGGTGCCCGCCGCCGGTCGAGTGGCTGTGGTCGCCACCGCCGGTCGAGCTCGGCGCCGCGCCTGGGGATCCGCCCTTGTCGGCGGCGCTCAGGCCCAGCCTCGCCGAGCACGCCGGCCACGCTCCCCAGCCCTGGCCCGCGAGCACCCGCTCCGCGACCGCGATCTGCGCCGACCTGCTGGCGTGGTCCGCCCGCGACGCGTACCTGGTGCCGCCGTAGGCCTGCCAGGTGCTCTGGGTGAACTGCAGGCCGCCGTAGAACCCGTTCCCGGTGTTGATCTGCCAGTTCCCGCCGCTCTCACACTGAGCGAGCCGGTCCCAGGTCGAACCGGTCGCCGCGTGCGCCGGGACGCTGCCCAGCGCCAGCACCGGCAGCGCCACCCCCGCGGATGCGACGGTTGCGGCCTTGACGGCCACCCGTCCCATCCGTCGAGGTCGTGTCGGCGCACGGTGCCTGCCGACGTGCTTGTTCCGATTGGCCACGATCGAGCCGTCCTCTCGTTGCCTACGGAGTCAGCTGTCGGGTTCGGGCGAGAGGTACGCCCGGCCGCCGGAGCGGCTTCACCCCGTGGCCGTGAGCACGGCCGAATCGGGTCCTCCGTCTCCGCCCGGTCGTTCTCGAGGCAGGGCACCGCCAGGGCGGAGTTCGGCATCGGCGGGGCCAGCCGTGCGGGGCTTGCACGGCCGCGTGCGACGTTAGGCGTGACCGTTTCGTCATGAAAAAGTGATCACGGCCGAGGCGCACGCGGAGTATGCCCGCTATTGCGCAGAGCATGGGTATTTGTCCCGCTATTACCGACGGGTCGGAGACGAGGCATGCCACCGGCACCCGGCTTGCGGGCGCCTGGTCACGCTGCCGAGCTCTCCCGCACCTCGAGCCGGAACGACGGCGTCAGCTTGCGCGGCGGGTCGACGTCGCCGTCCAGCCGGGCGAGCAGCGTCTCGACGGCGAGCGTCGCGATCCGCTCCTTGTCCGGCGCGATCGTCGTGAGCGTGGGCGTCGTGTACCGGCCTTCCTCGGTGTTGTCGAACCCGACGACCGCGACGTCCTCGGGCACGCGCAGGCCGCGGCTGAGCACGGCCCGGACCGCCCCGAACGCGAGCAGGTCGTTGTAGCAGAACACGGCGTCGGGCGGCTCCGGCAGGGCGAGCAGCCGAGCCATGGCGGCCGCGCCGTCGGCGCGGTGGAAGTGCGGGGCGCGCACGAGCAGATCGGGCTCGGCCGGCAGGCCCGCGGCGGCGAGCGCCTGCCGGTACCCCGTCGTCCGGTACTGCGCCGTCTCCCCCGTGAAGTACGGCTGGTCGCCGATCGCGGCGATCCGCCGGCGCCCGGTGCTGACGAGGTGCTCGACGGCCACCCGTGCGGCGGCGACGTTGTCGATCGCGATGTGGTCGAACGGGGCCGCCTCGATGTGCTCGCCGAGCAGCACGACCGGGCCGTGCGACGCCCGCTGCAGCAGGTCGGCGCCGGTGAGCGCGAGCGGGCTGAAGATCAGCCCGTCGAAGGGGTGCGAGCGGCCCTCGGCGAGCACGAGCCGTCGCTCCTCGTCGAGGTCGCCGTCGGTCTGGTCGATGACGATCGTGTAGTTGCGCTCGCGCGCCGCGCCGATCACCAGCCGGGCCAGCTCGCTGAAGTACGGCACGTCGAGCTCGGGCAGCACCAGGCCGATCATCCCCGAGCGCCCGCGGCGCAGGTGCCGCGCGGCCAGGTTGGGCCGGTACCCGAGCGCGGCGAGCGAGCGCTGCACCCGCGCCCGCGTCTCGGCGGCGACGTAGGGGAAGTCGTTCACGACGTTGGAGACCGTGCGGACCGAGACGCCGGCGTGCCGCGCGACGTCACGCATGGTCACCGGCACGGTCGTGGCCCCCTGCCTGTCGCGGTTACGCCGCCGTGGCCGCATCGTACCTCTCTTGCCACGTTGCATACATCGTTGCAAAAATGGTGCGCGCCTCAGGAAGGACGCCGATGACACGAGCACCCGGCCGCGGCACCGTGAGCCGACGCGACCTCCTCCGCGGAGCCGGCCTGCTGACCCTGGGCGCGCTGGGCGTGTCCGCGTGCGGTTCGCCGCTCGCCACCGGGTTGGCCGGCGTCGGCCCCGGACGCCACTCGCTCACCTACTGGAACCTGTTCACCGGCGGCGACGGCGTCCGCATGGTCGCGATGGTCGACGCGTACCAGAAGGCGCACCCGGAGGTGGACCTCAACCCGGTCACGCTCACCTGGGGAGCGCCGTACTACACCAAGCTGTCGCTCGCGACGCTCGGGCACCGGCCGCCGGACGTCGCGATCTCGCACCTGGACCGCTTCCCCGCACTCGCCCAGGGCGGCCTGCTCACGCCCCTGGACACCGACGTGCTGGCCCGGCACGGCATCACCGAGCAGTCGTTCACGCCGGCCGCCTGGCGGCAGGCGCACCTCGGCGAAACCCTCTACGCCATCCCGCTCGACACGCATCCGTGGGTGCTCTACTACAACACCGAGGTCTGCAAGAAGGCCGGGCTGCTCAACAAGGACGGCACGCTCAAGAACCTGGACGGGCACGACGGGCTGCTCGACGCGATGGCCGCGGCCAAGAAGGTGACCGGCGCGTTCGGCGGCGCCGAGCCGATCATCGGCGACACGGCGACGGCCTGGCGCGAGTTCTCGACGCTGTACTGGCAGCTCGGCGGCAACGACGTCCTCGCCGACAACGGCACCCGCGTGGTCCTCGACGAGGCGAAGGCGGCGCAGGCGCTCGCCTACCAGGCCGAGCTGACGGTGCAGCGGAAGCTGATGCCGAACACCGACTACAACGGCGCGGTCGCCACGTTCTCGACGGGCAAGGCGGCGTTCTTCCTGCAGGGACCGTGGGAGGTCACCACCTTCCTCACGGCCAAGACGCCGTTCTCCATGACGACCTACCCCAACGTGTTCGGGCACTACGTCGTGTGGGCCGACTCGCACAGCTTCGTGCTGCCCGCCGACGCCGGCCGCGACGCCGACCGGCTCGCCCTGACACTGGAGTTCGTCCGGTACCTGCTCGGCCAGTCGGTCACCTGGGCCGAGGGTGGACACGTCCCCGCCTACCTGCCGGTGCAGAACGGCGCGGCGTACCACAGGCTGCAGCCGCAGTCGCGGTACACCAGGGCCGCATACGCGGCGCACTACGACCCGATCGCGTGGTACTCCGGCGCCGGCTCGAACTTCGAGAACGCAGTCGGCTCACCGGTGATCGACGTGAAGTCCGGGCGTTCGCATCCGGAACAGGCGGCCGCGCAGATGCGCGCCAACCTCGAGAAGTATGCCAACACTCCCCCGCCCGTCGGCAAGCAGCGTTAGCCCGGAGGTGCAGCGATGACCATCCAGGTTGCTCACGCGCCCGTACCCACCGCCGCGCGCACCCGCACCGAACGCCGCGACAACGGGCCCGGCTGGGTGCTGCTCGCCCCGTTCGCCGTGCTCTACGTGGCGTTCCTGCTCGGGCCGACCGTCTACGGCATCGTGATGAGCCTGTTCGACACCAGCCTGGTCCGGCCCGGCCTCTCCGCGTTCGCGGGGTTCGCGAACTACAGCGCCACCCTCACCAGTCCCGACTTCTGGGCGTTGGTCTGGCACACGGTCCTGTTCACCGTCCTCACGACGCCGCCGCTGGTCGTCGTCGCGCTCGCGCTCGCGATCCTCACCAACCGGCTCCGGCGCGGCCGCTGGTTCTTCCGGTTGGTCTTCTTCGCGCCGTTCGTCGTCCCCGTGTCGGTCGCCGCACTCATCTTCACCTGGCTCTACACGCCGGAGACGGGACTGTACAGCAGCTGGCTCGCCGCGATCGGGCTGCCGTCGCCGGCCTGGCTGGGCGACCCGAACTGGGCCATGCCCTCGGTCGCCATCATGACCGTGTGGTGGACGCTCGGGTTCAACTTCGTGCTCTACCTCGCCGGGTTGCAGGAGATCCCGCGCGACCTCTACGAGGCCGCAGCGATCGACGGTGCCGGGCCGTGGGCGCAGATGCGCAGGATCACCGTGCCGATGCTGCGGCGTACCACGCTGCTCATCCTCGTGCTGCAGATCATCGCCTCGTTGAAGCTGTTCGGCCAGTCGTACGTCCTGTTCGTCAGCACGTGGGGCCCGAACAACGCCGGCCGGTCCGTGGTCGGCTACGTGTACGACACCGGCTTCACGGACTTCCGTGCCGGGTACGGCGCGGCGGCGTCGACCGTCTACCTCGTCGTGCTGGCGCTCGTGGCCGGGATCTGGCTGCTCGTCACGCGCCGCCCCGCCAGGAGGGTCTGAGTCATGGCAACGGTCACAGCGACAGCGGAGACGGCTCGCGACCGCGCGTCGACGGCGACGGCCGGGACCGACTGGCGTACCCGCTACTTCAACGCCTTCTGCGGCGTCGTCCTGCTCGTCTTCGCCGCGATCTGGGCGATCCCGCTGCTCTGGGCCGCGGACACGTCGTTGCGTCCCGAGGGCGAGATCGCCAACACACCGACCTCGTGGTGGACGAGCCACTGGACGCTGGACGCCTACCGCGCCGTCCTCGGCGGGCTGGACGTGACGGACTGGTACGTCAACAGCGCGGTGACCGCGGCGTTGACGGCCCTGGTGACCGTCGTCGTCTGCTCGATGGCCGGTTTCGCGTTGTCCCGCACCAGGTTCGCGGGCCGGGGTGCGGTCTACGCCCTGCTCGCCGTCGGCATGCTCATCCCCGGTGAGGCGATCACGCTGCCGATGTTCCGCGAGTTCGAAGCGCTGCACCTGCTGAACACGTACTGGGCCCTGGTGCTGCCGACCGTGGCCATCCCGGCGATGGTGCTGGTCTTCTCGGTGTTCTTCTCCGGGCTGCCGTCCGAGCTGGCCGACTCCGCAAGGGCGGACGGCGCGAGCTGGTTCCGCGTGTACCGGCAGATCTACATGCCGCTGTCCAAGCCGGTGATCTCGGCGGTCGCCATCTTCACGTTCGTCACCAGCTGGAACAACTTCCTCTGGCCGTTCCTGGTGATGACGAACACGAAGATGATGACGATCCCGGTCGGTCTGTCGGCCGTGCAGTCGGCGTACGGGCTCAAGTACGCCCAGCTGATGGCGTCGGCGATCCTCGGCGCGCTGCCGTTGCTCGTCGTGTTCCTGCTCTTCCAGCGCCGCATCGTCGAGGGTGTCGCGACGACCGGTCTCAAGTGAGGTGCCCACCCATGAAGCGTCGCAGCGCGCTGTTGCGTCCCGCCGTTCTCGCCGTCGTGCTCGCGGCACTGGCCGCCCTGGTGCTCCGCCCGGCCCCGGCCCAGGCCGACGACGCGGGGCACCTGCTGTACACGCCGACCTCCGCGACCGAGGCGAACGCGTACGCGCGCGTCATCCGGCTCGAGCACGCCGGTGCGGACAACGGCCGGCTGCTCGCGACCTTCGAGCACTGGAACACCGACGGCACGCCTGCGCGGTACGTCATCCGCGCGAGCGACGACGACGGCGCGACGTGGTCGACACTGGCGACGGTCGGCGACCCGCTCACCGGCCCGGGCCACCCGGTCTCGCAGATGTGGCAGCCGTCCCTGTTCGAGTTCCCGCATCAGCTGGGCGCGTACCCGGCGGGCACGCTGTTGCTCGTCGGCAACATGGTCCCCGCGGATGGCACGTACACCCAGTTCTACGCCTGGCGTTCGGTCGACCACGGCAGGACGTGGCAGCCGGTCGGCGGCATCCAGCACGGCGGCACGTTCGGCAAGGGGATCTGGGAGCCGTTCCTCGCCCTCGACGCACGCGGCCGCCTGGTCGCGTACTTCTCCGACGAGCGGGACGCGCCGGCGCACAGCCAGATGATCGTGCACGTCGTGTCCACCGACGGCGGTGACACCTGGGGACCGGTGGTGCGCGACGTCGCGAGTGCGGTGGCCGCCGACCGGCCAGGCATGCCGACCGTCACGCGGCTGGGCCCGCACGGCGACTTCGTGATGAGCTACGAGGTCTGCGGCCGGCCGAACTGCGAGGTGCGGTACAAGAGCTCCCCCGACGGCGACCGCTGGCAGCCCACCGATCTCGGCACGCTCGCGGCCACGGGCGACGGCAGGTACCTGGGCCACAGCCCGTACCTCACCTGGGACCCGTCGGCGCACGCGCTGCTGCTCGCCGGCCAGCGCGTGTACTCGACCGTCGGTGACCGGCCCACCGGCGAGGACTACCGCGCGGTGCTGGTGAACGCCGACGGCGGGCGCGGCCCGTGGTCGTGGGCGCCGTCGCCGTGGACGGTGTCGCCGGCGTCGTCCTCCTGCAACGCGAACTACAGCCCGGACCTGCTCGTCGAGGGCGGCTCGCTGCGCTACACGGCGCCGACGAGCGTCGGCGACTCCGGTCCGTGCGGTGAGGCGACCGGCACCGCCCCGATACCCGCGCTCCCCTTCCACGACCGGTTCGCGACCGCGGGCCAGGCCGGCTGGATCGACTACGGCGGCTGCTGGCAGGTCGACGGAGACGCGTACGCCGTCACGTGCGGCGGCGACCAGGGTCCCAAGGCGCTCACCGGCTCCACCGGTTGGACCGACTACACCCTGGCGGCCGACGTCCGCATCACGTCCGCGAGCGGCGACGCGGGCGTGCTCGCCCGGGCCACGGACCCGGCCGTCGGCCCGGACTCGCACGCGGGCTACACGGCGTTCGTCGACGTGGGCGGCGGGACGCTGACCGTCGCCAGGCAGCAGTACGCCTACGAACCGCTGGCGACGGTCGCGGTGCCCGGCGGCGTACACGCCGGCACCTGGTACCGGATCTCCTTCACCGCCAAGGGATTCGACCTCTCCGCGACGCTCACGTCCGCCGACGGCGCGAGCCTCGCGCACGTCTCCGTGACCGACCCGTACCGCTCGTTCCCGAGCGGGCTCGTCGGGTTACGCGACCACGCCGGCACGGCCGAGTTCCGCGACGTGACCGTCTCCTGACCTGCCATGATCATGTAGATTCCTGGGTGCCATGGCCCCGAGGATGTTTCATGATCACGGAGGTGGGGGTGGCCGCCAGCCTGTCGGTGGAATCACGCCGCCGGCAGCAGCGTGGCTGGTACTTCTACGACTGGGCCAACTCGGTGTTCCCCACCACCGTCCTGACCGTCTTCCTCGGCCCGTACCTCACCACGGTCACGGAGGCGGCCGGCCGCGGCGGGCTGGTGCACCCGCTCGGCATCCCCGTCGCCACCGGCTCGTTCTTCCCGTACGTCGTGTCGCTCGGCACGATCGTCCAGGTGCTCGTGCTGCCGGTGACCGGCAGCATCGCCGACCGTTCGCCGCACAAGCGTGAGCTGCTCGCCGCGTTCGCGTACGCCGGCGCGCTGGCGACGGCCGCGATGTTCTTCCTCGCCGGCGACCGGTACCTGCTGGGCGGCGTGCTGTTCCTCGTCGCGAACACCGCCCTCGGGATGTCCGTCGTCGTCTACAACTCGTTCCTCAACGACATTGCGACGCCGGACGAGCGGGACCGTGTCTCCGCACGTGGCTGGGCCATCGGGTATCTCGGCGGCGGGCTGCTGCTCGCGCTGAACCTCGGCCTGTTCCTCGGCCACGGTGCGCTCGGTCTGTCCACCTCGTCCGCCGTCCGGATCTGCCTGCTCTCGGCCGGCATCTGGTGGGCGGGGTTCACGCTCATCCCGCTGCGCGCCCTGCGCAACCGGCCGCCGGTCGGCGTCGAGCGGGGCAACGCGCTCACGGCCGGTTTCGTCCAGCTCGGGCACACGATCGCCTCGCTGCGGCACCGCCCGCGGACGCTGCTGTTCCTCGCCGCGTTCCTGCTCTACAACGACGGCATCCAGACCGTGATCGCGCTCGCCAGCGTCTACGGCGCGAAGGAGCTGAAGCTCGGCCAGACCGTGCTGATCTCCACCATCCTGATCGTCCAGTTCATGGCGTTCGTCGGCGCGCTGCTGCTCGGCCGGCTGGCCCGGGTCTTCGGCACCAAGAACGTCGTGCTCGCCAGCCTCGTGCTGTGGACGCTCGTGGTCGTCGTCGCGTACTTCCTGCAGGCGGGCGCGGCCGTCCAGTTCTACCTGCTCGGCGTCGTCATCGCGATCGTGCTCGGTGGCAGCCAGGCCCTGTCGCGGTCGCTGTTCTCCCAGCTCATCCCGAAGGGCAGGGAGGCGGAGTACTTCGGCTTCTACGAGATCAGCGACAAGGGCACGAGCTGGATCGGCCCACTCGTCTTCGGCCTCGCGCTGCAGGTGACGGGCTCGTACCGGTCCGCGATCGTCTCGCTGGTGGCGTTCTTCGTCGCCGGGTTCGTGCTGTTGCTGCTGACCGACGTGCGCAGGGCCATCGTCGAGGCGGGCAACCCGGTGCCTGACAGGATCTAGGCATGGAACCCGATGTTCTCGTGAGCCGACTCCACGGCCTGGGCACCACCATCTTCACCGAGATGTCGCAGCTCGCCGTGGCGACCGGCTCGGTCAACCTCGGCCAGGGCTTCCCCGACCTCGACGGACCCGAGCCGATCCTGCGCCGCGCCGCGGCGGCGATCACCGGTCACGAGGCGAACCAGTACGCGCCCGGCCCGGGGTTCGCACCGTTGCGCGAGGCGATCGCGGCCCACCAGCGCCACTGGTACGGGCTCGACTACGACCCGGGCGGCGAGATCCTGGTCACCGCGGGCGCGACCGAGGCGGTCGCCGCCGCGCTGCTCGCACTCGTCGAGCCGGGCAGCGACGTGCTGGCCCTGGAGCCGTACTACGACTCGTACAAGGCCGGCGTCGCGATGGCCGGCGGGCGCCGCAGGCCGGTGCTGCTCCGGCCGCCGGACTTCGCGCTCGACCCCGCTGCACTGCGCGCCGCCGTGACGCCCGAGACGCGGGTGCTGCTGCTCAACAGCCCGCACAACCCCACCGGCGCGGTCCTGTCACGCGCCGAGCTGGAGCAGATAGCGGCGGTCGTCCGCGATCACGACCTGCTCGTCGTCACCGACGAGGTCTACGAGCACCTGGCCTACGACCGCGAGCACGTCCCGTTCGCCACGCTGCCGGGCATGCGCGAGCGCACCGTGTCGATCTCGTCGGCCGGCAAGACGTTCGCCGTGACGGGCTGGAAGATCGGCTGGGTCTGCGCCCCGCCGGAGCTCGTCCGAGCGGTGGCGACGGCCAAGCAGTTCCTGACCTTCACCGCCGGCGGGCCGTTCCAGCTCGCCGTGGCCGAGGCGCTCGCCCAGCCGGACGCGTACTTCGACGAGCTGCGCGACGGCATGCGCAAGCGCCGCGACCTGCTCTGCGACGGCCTCGCGGACGTCGGCTTCGACGTCTACCTACCGGCCGGTACCTACTTCGTCACGACCGACGTGCGCCCCATGGGCTTCACCGACGGGCTGTCGTTCTGCCGCACGATTCCCGAGCGGTGCGGCGTCGTCGCCGTGCCTCACCAGGTGTTCTACGACGACCAGGAGGCGGCGAGCCATCTGGTCCGGTGGGCGTTCTGCAAGCGGTTCGAGGTGCTCGACGAGGCCGTCAGGCGGCTGCGTCGTCTCCGTACGTGACGGCCGCGAGACGTATTGCAGGGAATCCTGTCGGGTAGTCGCTCGTTATACATGGCGGTATCGGCGGGAGGAGACTCATATGGCGGAGCGATCCCTCAGGGGCACCCGCCTCGGGGCGATGAGCTACGAGGACGACCGTGACACCGAACTGGCACCACGCCAGGAGGTGGCTTACGACTGCCCCGACGGCCACACGGTGATGGTCACGTTCGCGGCGGAGGCCGAGATCCCGGCGACGTGGGAGTGTCGCACCTGCGGCGCGATCGCGTTCCGGCGCGACGGCGAGCGGTCGGAGCCGAAGAAGGGCAAGCCGCAGCGCACCCACTGGGACATGCTGCTCGAGCGTCGCTCCATCGCGGAGCTCGAGGAGCTGCTCGAGGAACGCCTCGAGTTGCTGCGCCGTGACCGTTCCGGCGGCAAGCGGAGCGCCTGACCGACGTGACCGAAGGCCCACCGGCATCGATGCCGGTGGGCCTTCGCCATGCCGCGAGGAGCCGGTCGCGGCCGTTCACTAGGGTGGTCCGGATGACTGCGGACACCTCGGATCGGTCCCGGCCCGACGGCTCCGCCGCCGAGCTGGACGAGGCGCTCGCGTTCGCGGTCGGCGAGCTACGCGGCCGGCGGGTGTTGCACCTGCGGCCGGGCAGCGGCGCCGAGTCGGTGCGGCTGGCCCGCCGCGGTGCTCGGGTCGTGGGTCTGACCGACTCCGCCGACGAGCTCGCCCGCGCCGAGGACACGGCGGGCCGGGCGCTCGCCGACGTGGAGTTCGTCGTCGCCGACGCCGACGGCCTGCCGGCGCCGCTGCACGGGACGTTCCACGTCGCGTACGCCGCCGTCGGCGTGCTGCGGCACGTCGCGGAGCTCGGTGCCTGGGCACGGTGCGCCGCCGATGCGCTCCTGCCCGGCGGCAGCCTCGTGCTCGTCGACGTGCACCCGTTCCGGATGGCCGTCGGCGACCCCGACGTCCCCGTCCTCGACTTCCCCTACGCCGGTGCGGGCGCCCGCGTGAACGACGAGTACCCGTACTCGCTCGGCGAGGTGGTGACCGCGGTCGTCGACGCGGGCCTGCGCGTCCGCCGCCTGGTCGAGCCCCTCTCCTGGCCGTACGACCCGGTCGGGTCGCTGCCCGCACGGGACAACGGCGGCTTCGAGCTGCGGATCGGCGGCGGCGTGCTGCCGACCATGTTCTCCCTCGTCGCCGATCGCTGAGCCGCGACCGGGGATCAGTCCGACGCGGGCGCGAACTCGGCACGGTGCCGCTCGTCGACGAGCGGCACGTACTCGGGATGCCTGCGGATGTAGTCGGCGACGTACGGGCACAGCGGCGTCACCTGGAGGCCCCGCTCGCGTGCGGAGTCGAGCGCGGCCCGCGCCAGCCGCCCGGCGAGCCCGCGGCCCTGGAAGCGGTCCTCCACCTCGGTGTGGATGAGCACGATCCGCCCCGGCAGCATCCGGTACTGGACCAGCCCGGCCCGCTCGCCGTCCACGCGCAGCTCGAACCGCGCCTTCTCGGGCACGTCCACGACCACTACGTCACCGGTCATGCCGTCGTTCTCCTCATCCGGTCTCCGCCAGTGCCTCGCCGGCCGCGGGCGCGTCGTCCAGGCGCAGCCTCAGCCGGCCGAAGACCCGGGCGAGGACACGCAGCTCGTCGTCGTCGAGGTCGTCGGTGAACAGGGCCTGGACGGTGCGCACGTGGTGCCGCCCGGCCCGGCGCAGGACGCGCAGCCCCGCCGCGGTCAGCACCGCGTGACTGACCCGGCGGTCCTCCGACGACTGCTGGCGCACCACCCAGCCGCGCTCCTCCATCGCCTTGACCTGGTACGTCAGGCGGCTGGAGGAGAACACCATCCGGGCGGCCAGCTCGCCCATCCGCAACCGGCAGTCCGGCGCCTCCGACAGCAGGAGCAGGACGTGGTAGTCGACCAGGCTCAGCCCGGTCGCGATGCGCAGGTCGGCGTCGAGCCGGGTCTGCAACCGCGCGCTCGTCTCGATGTACGTGCGCCACGCCGCCTGGTGTTCGGTGCTCCGCCACGTCGGCATGTCCTCACCCTAGCCGTTGCCTCAAATCAGAAGGAATCTCTCGTCAGCAGTTCCTCGAACGGAACCGGCTCGGCGAACGGGTCAGCGCGTCCCTGTGCCGGGCGTCGTTTCAGCTCGGTAGCCAGCTCCGCGGCGGCGCGCGCGATGCGCTCGTCGAGCGCGGTGTCGTTGCCCCAGTCCGAGCTGGCGGCGTACACAGCGGTCGGCACGACGACCGCCCGCAGATAGGCCAGCAGCGGGCGCATGGCGTGCTCGAGCACGAGCGAGTGCCGCTCCGTGCCACCGGTGGCGGCGATCAGCACCGGCTTGCCCGCCACGGACTCGGGCGGCACCACGTCGACGAAGGACTTGAACAGCCCGCTGTAGGACGCAGTGAAGGTCGGTGTCACCAGGATCAGCCCGTCGGCCGCCTCCACCCGGTCGAGCACCGCCTGGAGCCGGCGGTTGGCGAACCCGGTCAGCAGGTTGTCGGCGATGTCGTGGGCGTGGTCGCGCAGCTCCACCGTCTCGATCTCGGCGCGGTCACCGAGCTCCGTGCGGGTCGCCGCGGCCAGGCGGTCGGCCAGCAGCCGGGTGCTGGACGGCTGGGACAGCCCGGCCGAGACGACCAGGACGTTCGTCATGCGTTCGCCTCCGCGGTCGCCCGCTCCTTCGCGGCCAGCAGCGACTCGTGGGTGGGTGCGTCCGGCACGTGCGCCGGCCGCATCGCGTCGAGCTCCCTGCGCAACACCGGGACGACCTGTTCGCCCAGGATGTCGATCTGCTCCAGCACCGTCGAGAGCGGCAGCCCGGCGTGGTCGACCAGGAACAGCTGCCGCTGGTAGTCGCCGACGTACTCGCGGAAGGTCAGCGTGCGGTCGATGACCTGCTGCGGCGAGCCGACGGTCAGCGGCGTCTCGGCCATGAACTCCTCGAGCGACGGGCCGCCCCCGTAGACGGGCGCGTGGTCGAAGTACGGGCGGAACTCGGCGACGGCGTCCTGCGAGTTCTCCCGCATGAACACCTGCCCGCCCAGCCCGACGATCGCCTGGTCGGCGTCGCCGTGCCCGTAGTGTTCGAAGCGGCGCCGGTAGAGCTCCACCATCCGCTGGGTGTGCTCCTTCGGCCAGAAGATGTGGTTGTGGAAGAACCCGTCGCCGTAGTACGCCGCCTGTTCTGCGATCTCCGGGCTGCGGATCGAGCCGTGCCAGACGAACGGCGGCACGCCGTCCAGCGGGCGAGGCGTGGACGTGAAGCCCTGCAGCGGTGTGCGGAACCTCCCCTTCCAGTCCACGACGTCCTCGCGCCAGAGCCGGTGCAGCAGCGCGTAGTTCTCGATCGCGAGCGGTATGCCCTGCCGGATGTCCTGGCCGAACCACGGGTACACCGGTCCCTGGTTGCCGCGGCCCATCATGAGGTCGACGCGGCCGCCCGCCAGGTGCTGCAGCATCGCGTAGTCCTCGGCGATCTTCACCGGGTCGTTGGTGGTGATCAGCGTGGTCGAGGTCGACAGGATCAGCCGCTTCGTCTGCGCGGCGACGTACCCGAGCATCGTGGTCGGCGAGGACGGCACGAACGGCGGGTTGTGGTGCTCCCCCGTCGCGAACACGTCCAACCCCACCTCCTCGGCCTTGCGGGCGATCGCCACCATCGCCTCGATCCGCTCGTGCTCGGTGGGTGTTCGTCCCGTCGTCGGATCCGGAGTCACGTCTCCGACGGTGAAGACCCCGAACTGCATCACAGCTCCTCGGAAGTTATTTCAAAAATGAACTGATGCCTGAGCAACCTGTCGGCGGTGGCAGCTATTCCCGGGGCCGCCGCCTGGACCGATTCGACAGTCCAGGCTGTTTGACAGGTCAGACTGACTATCTCTACTCTCGGAGGAGTGAACGAGGTCGAGACGAGGGTGTCGCGCTCCGCGGTCGCCGCGGCGCGCGACCTGCGCGTGCTGGTCGGCCGGCTGCGCAGGACGCTCAGGCAGGCGGCCGCGACCGAGGAGCTCAGCGGCTCCCAGGCCTCCGTGCTGGCGCGGCTGGCCAAGGACGGGCCGTCCTCGGCCAGCGTCCTGGCCGGCGCCGAGCGGGTGCGGCCGCAGTCGATGGCCAGCACCATCGCGGTGCTCGAGTCGGCCGGCCTGATCACCCGCGCTCCCGACCCCGAGGACGGCCGCAGGCAGGTCGTCACGCTGACCGCCACCGGGCGCGAGCGCGCCGAGGGCGCGAGGGCGAGCCGGGCGGAGTGGCTCGCCCGGGCGATGCAGGAGCGCTACACCGAGGCGGAACGGGCGACCATCGTCGAGGCGCTCGGGCTGCTCGATCGGCTCAACCAGTCGTGACCCTGTCCTCCGCGCTGCGTCGCCGCCAGAAGCCGAGAGCGAAGGACGCATTCGACCGCAGGCTGCTCGCGCCCATGATCCTGGGCTCGATCCTGAACCCGGTCAACTCGTCCATCATCGCGGTGTCGCTGATCCCCATCGGGGTGGCGCTCGGCGCACCGCCGTCGGCGACGGCGTGGTTGGTCAGCGCGCTGTATCTCGCGACCGCGGTCGGCCAGCCGGTGGTCGGTCGGCTGATCGACATGTACGGGCCGCGCCGGCTGTTCCTCGTCGCGACCGGACTGGTGTTCACGGCCGGGGTCGTCGGCACTCTGGCGCCGAACCTCGGCGTCCTGATCGCCGCACGCGTTCTGCTCGGGTTCGGCACCTGCGCCGGCTATCCCTCCGCCATGCACCTGATCCGCGGCGAGGCGAGGCGCACCGGCAGGGAGAGCCCGGCCAGTGTGCTGACCGTGCTCGCGGTGTCGACGCAGACCGTCTCCGTCCTCGGGCCACCGTTGGGCGGCCTGCTGATCGGTCTCGGCGGCTGGCGGTCGACGCTCGCCGTCAACATCCCGCTGGCCCTGGCCGCGTTCGTGCTCGCCGTCCTGCGCCTGCCGCGGGGACCGATGCGGGAACCCGACGCGGCCGGCGGCCACCGCCGGCTGCGCGACCTGGACCACCCGGGCATCCTGCTGTTCGCCGGGACACTGGTGGCACTGCTGTTGTTCCTGATGGAGCCGGGCACGAGCCACTGGTACCTGCTCGTGATCAGCGCCGCCGTCGGGGCCGGCTTCGCCGTGCGCGAGCTGCGTACCGCAGAGCCGTTCCTCGACCTGCGGGTGCTCGGCGGCAACCTGCCGCTGCTGGTCACGTACGGACGCACGGTGCTCGCATACCTCGTCTCGTACGCCTTCTTCTACGGCTACACCCAGTGGCTCGAAGGCGGCCGCGGCCTGTCGGCGACACCCGCCGGCCTGCTGCAGCTGCCGGTCTTCGCGGTCGGCATCCTGGTCGCCGTCACCACCGGGCGCCGCAAGGAGCTGCACGGGAAGCTCATCGTCGGCGCGATCGGCCAGCTCGCCGGCTGCGCGCTGATGCTGCTGCTCGGCGCGCACAGCCCGATCTGGCTGCTGGTCGGCGTCGCGGTCGTCTTCGGTGTGCCGCAGGGCCTGAACAGCCTCGCCCTGCAGAACTCCGTCTACCACCAGGCCGACGCCGACCGCGTCGGTTCCTCGGCCGGCCTGCAGCGCACCTTCATGTACCTCGGCGCGATGATGGCGGCGGCGGCCCAGGGCGCCCTCTACGGCCCCGCGGCCGACACGGCCGGGCTGCACCACCTGGCCGAGCTGATGCTCGCCGCGGGCGTGCTGTTCTTCGTCGTGACCGTGTTCGACCGGTCGCTGCGCCGCAGCACGCGGGGACGGCCCGCCGGCGAGCGCTGAGCCGCCGCTAGGCGGACTCCCCTTCGCGGTGTTCGACCACGCGGCCCTGGACGACCTCGCCCCGCACCACCGTCCCGCCGGGCGCGGTCTCGGCGGGACCGTACGCGCCGCTCGGCGGGAAGCCCGCCGGCATCGCCGCGTCGAGCCGGTCCAGCCGGCCACCGGCGACACCCCGCACGACGCGCCGGACGAGCGGCCTCGTCGGCCCGAGGACGGTGAGGATGCCGACGACGTCGGTGACGAAGCCGGGCAGGAGGACGAGCAGGCCGCCCGCGAGGACCGCGGCGGCGTCGCCGAGCTCACGCCGCGTCGACGCCCCGGCCGCCAGCGCCTCGCGCAGCGCGAGCCACGACCGTCCCCACTCCCGCTTGACCAGCAGCCCACCCACGGCGCTCGTGACGAGCATCAGCGCGAGGGTCCACCAGCCGAGGTACGAGGCGACGAGGACGATCACCGCGACCTCGAGTGCGACGACGCCCACGGCGAGCAGGGCGAGCAGGAGCCGGCGTCCGGACATGCGGTTGGAACGTGCGGGCGGACCGGAACGTGCCATCGCCGTGCCTACGGGCGTCCGCTGCCGAACGGCCGGCGCACGCCCCACATCGCGACGCGGAGGAACGCCTCGGCCATGATCTGCGTGCTCATCTTGCTGGTGCCCTCGACCCGTTCGATGAACTCGATGGGCACCTCCACGACGCGGAAGCCGGCCCGCAGTGCCCGGAGCACCAGGTCGATCTGGAAGCAGTATCCCTGCGACGCCACGTCGTCGATGTGGATCTTCTGCAGCACGCCCGCGCGGTAGGCGCGGTAGCCGGCGGTCGCGTCCCGGACGGGGATGCGCAGCGCCAGCCGGGTGTAGACGTTCGCGCCGCGGGAGAGCACCCAGCGGTGCCGCGGCCAGTTGCGCACCACTCCCCCGGACACCCAGCGCGAGCCGATGACGACGTCGGCGTCGGCGAGCGCCGTGAGCAGGCTCGGCAGCTGCTCGGGCTGGTGCGAGCCGTCCGCGTCCATCTCCACGAACACGTCGTAGTGCCGGTCGAGACCCCAGTGGAAGCCGGCGACGTAGGCACGGCCGAGCCCCTGCTTGCCGTCGCGGTGCAGCACGTTCACCGCGGTGTCCGCCGCGGCGAGCCGGTCGGCGATCTCGCCCGTGCCGTCGGGGCTGCCGTCGTCGACCACCAGCACATCCGCCGAGGGCACGGCCGAGCGGAGCCGCCCGACGATGCTCTCGAGGTTGTCCCGCTCGTTGTAGGTCGGGATCACGACCAGTACCCGGTCGTCCGTCGTCACGTCGTCAGCTCCTGCGCTCTCTGCCCCGTGCGCGCCCGTTCCCGCCGCCGCGCGACCAGCGCGACCACCACGGCGAGGAGCCCGACGATAGCGGCGACGCGTTCCGGCCACGCACCGACCCGGTCGGCCAGCGTGACTCCCTGCACCAGCTGCACCCGGCGCACGTACATGGCCCGGGTGAACTGCTTCGACTCGGCGAGCACGTCGCCGTGCTGGTCGATGATCGCGCTGATCCCGCTCGTCGCCGCGATGGCCACCGGCCGGCCGTGCTCGACCGCGCGCAGCCGGGAGATGGAGAACTGCTGGTCGAGCTGGAGCGTGCCGCCGTACGTCGCGTTGTTCGTCTGCACCGTGAGCAGCGAGGCGCCCACCATCGAGCTGCGCACCCGCTGGTCGTAGGCGACCTCGTAGCACATCACGTCGCCCACGCGCACGCCGTCGATGTGCAGCCGGCCCGGCTTCGTCCCCGGCGTGAAGTCCATCGGGATGCGGTCGAGCCGGCCGATCAGCCTGGTCATCACGGGCCGCATCGGCACGTACTCGCCGAACGGCACGAGCTGGCGCTTGCTGTACTGCTGCCCCGGCCCCGTCCGCGGGTCCCAGACGATCCCGGTGTTGGTGAGCTCGTGCCCGTCGTCGCTGAGGACGAGGCCGCCGACGAGCACGGGCACGCCTACGTCCCGGACCGCGGACGTGACGATCGCGCGCGCCCCGAGGTCGTGGATCGGGTCGACGTCGCTCGAGTTCTCCGGCCACACGACGAAGTCCGGCCTGGGCACCTTGCCGGCGCGGATCTCGGCCGCGAGCTGGTGGGTGGCCGCGGCGTGGTTGCGCAGCACGGCCTCGCGCTGGCCGAGGAAGTCCAGCCCCTCACGCGGCACGTTGCCCTGGACGACGGCGACCTCGATCGTCCGTCCGGTGGGCTGCGGCGCGGGCACGAGCAGACCGCAGCACGCCAGCGCGACCGCGCCCACGGCGGCGAGCGCCGCGCGCAGCCGCCTCGTGGTGAACGACAGCGCCGCCCACGCGAGCAGGCCGCCGGTGAGCGCCACCGCGAACGTCACCAGCGGCGCGCCGCCGAGCGCGGCGAGCGGCGTGTACGGGGTGTGCGTCTCGCCGAACGCCAGCCGGCCCCAGCTGAACCCGCCGAACGGCTCGTGGCCGCGGACGAGCTCCTGCAGCACCCACAGGCACGCCGACCACAGCGGCCACAGCCGCAACCGGCTCACCAGCGCGATGCCGGCGCCCATCACGGCGACGTACAGCGTCTCGATCACGCTGAGCGCCACCCATGCGTCGTAGCCCAGCACGCGGACCCAGAACAGCAGCGGCAGGAAGTAGGTGACCCCGTACACGGCGCCGAGGAGCAGGCCGGTGCGGACCCGTTGGCGGTACACCGCGACCGTGAGCAGGGCGACGCCGAGCGGCAGGGTCGGCCACCAGTAGGTGCGCGGGAACGCGAGCACGGAGATCGCGCCGGCGACGGCGGCGAGCGGGACGGCCAACCGCGCCGGCAGTCGCAACGGGCGCGGTCGTCCGGCGTCGACCTCGGTCTCGTCGGTGGTGCCGGCGACCGTCTGCGTCATCGGATGCCGCGGGTGGCGTGGGACATTGTTCAAAGCTACCCGGGTGACGGGGATCGACGGTACCTGCGGGGGCGTTCTGCGCGGGCCGCTGCCAGGCCGGGCAGTGGAAAAGGCCCGCGCCCCCTTCGGACCGGTCCACTCGGCGGCCGGCTGCCGCCTCGCGTCCGTTGTCTACTGGGCGCGCGGGCCCTCCCTAGTCGCCACCCCCCGGACCTCGTAAGGCCGTCGTTCCGGTGACCATCCTTCCGCCTGGTGCCAGGCGGCGACGCCCCTCCGATTCGCGTTCCGCCCTCGCGCAGGAGACCCGGGAACGATGCCCACGAGTTCGTCTGTCCGCGGTGGACTGATCGACGTTAGCCCCACCACCTGGGTTCCTGTCAACTACGCGCTGACCTGCACAAACGTGAAAAACCGCAGGTCAGCCACACTGTTGGCGAGGACGACGAGTTTGTCCGATTTCGCCGCCGGTCAGCCGGACGCCGCCTCTTCGTCGGAACGCAGGACCGGTGCGCGTCCCTCGTACGGCGTGGACAGCACCACCGTCGTCCGCGTGGTGACGTTGGCCTGGCTCCTGATCCGCGCCAGCAGCGTCTCCAACTCGACCGGCGAGGCCACCCGCACCTTGAGGATGTAGGACTCCTCGCCGGCCACGCTGTGGCACGCCTCGAGCTGCGGCAGGTCGGCCAGCCGGTCGGCGGTGTCGTCCGGCGCGGCCGGGTCGATGGGGCGCACCGAGATGAACGCCGTCAGCGGCAGCCCGGCCTGTTCGTAGTCGAGGACGACCGTGTACCCCTTGATCGCGCCCCGCTCCTCCAGCCGCCGGACCCGCTGGTGCACCCCGGAGACGGACAGGCCGGTGCGCCGGGCGAGGTCGGTGAAGCTCATCCGCCCGTCCGCGCTGAGCAGCGTCAGGATCTGCCGGTCCACGTCCTCCATGGCGCTCACCTTAAGGGGTGGAGCGGCCGGCGGGCGCCCGGTGCGATCATGACCCCATGACGAGCTACGACGCGACGGCGCTGCGAGAGCGACTCGACGCCCACCGGGCCGAGGTGGACGAGCGGGCCAAGGCCGGGTTCCTCGTGGAGAAGGCCGAGCAGGCCCAGCGGGCACTGCGGGCCGCGCTGGACCGGTGGGACGGCCTGGACGACGGGCAGCGCGACACCCTCGCCGACGCCGTGCTCTACGTCGTGGACGTCGACGACGCGGAGAGCGACGTGGACAGCCCGATGGGCTTCGACGACGACCTCGACGTCGTCCGCACGGCGCTGGCGAAGATCGCCCCCGACATCACGGTCTGACCCGGCCAACTTCACACCGTGAGTTGAACCTGCACGCCGTCTACCCACGATGTGAAGGTTCAACTCAGGGCGTGGAGTCCTCCGTAGGTGGCGTTGACGTGATCAACGGGCCGGCTCAGCCGGACTTCACCAGGCGGCGGGAGATGACCAGGCGCTGGATCTGGTTGGTGCCCTCGACGATCTGCAGCACCTTCGCCTCCCGCATGTACCGCTCGACGGGGAAGTCGCGGACGTAGCCGTAGCCGCCGAAGACCTGGACGGCGTCCGTGGTCACCTTCATCGCGGTGTCGGACGCCACCAGCTTGGCCATCGCGGCCTCCCGGGTGAACGGCAGGCCGGCGTCCTTGCGGCGGGCGGCGTGCAGGTAGAGCGCCCGCGCCGCCTCGACGCCCGCGGCCATGTCGGCGAGCATGAACCCGACGCCCTCGAACTCCGCGATCGGCCGGCCGAACTGGCGGCGCTCCTTGGCGTAGGCCACGGCGGCGTCGAGCGCGGCCTGCGCCACGCCGACGGCGCACGCGGCGATGCCGAGCCGGCCGGAGTCGAGCGCGGCGAGCGCGATCGCGAACCCCTGCCCCTCCTCGCCTATCCGCGAGCTCACCGGCACCCGGGCGCCGTCGAGATGCACCTGTGCGGTCGGTGAGGTGTGCAGGCCCATCTTGCGTTCCGGCTCGGCGGCGCTGAGGCCGTCGGTGTCGCCCGGCACGAGCAGGCAGGTGATGCCGCGGCTGCCGGCGTTCTGGTCGGTGCGCACCATCACGTCGTAGAAGTCGGCCAGACCGGCGTGGGTGATCCACGCCTTCGTGCCGTCGACGACGTACGCGTCGCCGTCGCGGACCGCCCTGGTGCGCAGCGCGGCGGCGTCCGAGCCGGACGCGGGCTCGGACAGGCAGTACGCGCCGAGCGTCGCGCCGCCGAGCATGTCGGGCAGCAGGCGTTCGCGCTGTTCCGTCGAGCCGTACGTCGCGACGGGGAAGCACGACAGCGTGTGCACGCTGACGCTGAGGCCGACGGTCAGGTAGGCGCGGGAGAGCTCCTCGATCACCTGGAGGTAGACCTCGTAGGGCTGTCCGCCGCCGCCGACGTCCTCGGGGTACGGCAGGCCGAGCAGGCCAGCATCGCCGAGCGTGCGCAACACGTCCCGCGGGAACCGGTGCTCTTCCTCCCATTCGTCGATCCGCGGCCGGATCTCGCGGTCCGCGAGGTCCCCGACGAGTTCGAGCAACGCCGACGCCTCCGGTGTCGGCAGCAGACGTTCGACGTTCATCGCTACTCCATGAGTACGACCAGATCGGTGGTCACCTGATTGAGCCGCTCACCGCCGTCCTCGGTCACGACGACGATGTCCTCGATCCTGGCGCCGTGCCGTCCCGGCAGGTAGATGCCGGGCTCGACGGAGAACGCCATGCCCACCTCGAGCGGGAGGTCGTTCCCGGCCACGATGTAGGGCGGTTCGTGGGTCTCCATGCCGATGCCGTGACCCGTGCGGTGGATGAAGTTCTCGCCGTAGCCCGCCTCGGTGATGACCGTGCGCGCGGCGGCGTCGACGGACTCGGCCGTGACGCCCGGGCGCACGGCGGCACAAGCGGCGGCCTGCGCCCGCTGCAGCACCGCGTAGTACTCGCGGAACTCCGCGGGCGGCTCGCCCACCGCGTAGGTGCGGGTCGAGTCGGAGCAGTAGCCGGCGAGGTTGGTGCCGCCGATGTCCACCACCACCGGGTCGCCACGTTCGATCACGCGGTCGGACACCTCGTGGTGCGGGCTCGCCCCGTTGGGGCCGGAGCCGACGATGACGAAGTCGGCGCTGACGTGGCCCTCGGCGAGGATCGCCTCGGCGATGTCCCGCGCCACGTCGCGCTCGGTGCGCCCGGCGCGCAGCCACTCGCCCATCCGCGCGTGCACCCGGTCGATCGCGCGGCCCGCGTCGCGCAGCGCGTCGATCTCGTCGGCCGCCTTGCGGATGCGCAGCGCCCCGAGCACCGCGCCGCCGAGCACCTGCTCGACGCCGGGCATGGCGTCGCGGAAGGCGAGCAGCTTGGCGGCCCACATGTGGTCGTCGACCGCGACCCGCCCGGCGTTCGGCGGCAGCATGGTGGCGACGAGGGCGTACGGGTCGTCGGTCTCGTCCCACGGCACCAGCTCGAGGTCCGATCCGCCGGCGGGCGAGGCCTCGGCGGCGGGCAGTTCGAGGCGCGGCACGACCAGACGCGGCTCGCCGGCGGCGGGTACGACCAGGCAGGTGAGCCGTTCGAGCGGCTTCGCGTCGTAGCCGACGAGGTACCGCAGGTCGGCGCTCGGCGTCACCAGCAGGGCGTCGACGGACGCCTTGGCGACGGCCTCGCGGGCCTGCTCGAGCCGGGCGCGAACGGGATAGTTGGACGTCCTCGTACCCATGGGAACCCAATCTATCGCGCACCCCGTGCCCGGGCGACGGACTTCCCTCGACGGGTGAGCGGATGCCGCATCCACACGTTCGGCTCGACGTAGACCGCCACGTCGTGCGCCGGGTCGCAGCGCACCGGGACGAGTGCGCCGGGGACGACCACCTCGCCGGCCCGGTCGAACGGCAACCCGGTCCAGGCGCGCCAGTCGGCGAGGGAGCCGGTGACGGTCATCGACGCGGGCGCGATGGCCTCGATCGTGGCACCCGCCCTGACGTGGGTGCGGACCCACGGGTCGGAGGGCAGGCCGTCGTCCCTGCGGACGGCCAGGTACTCGGCCATGGTGAGGTGCGGATGCTCGTGCTTGCGGTTCGGCCGGACCGGCGCGACGAGGGCGGCGAAACCGGCGTCCGCGGCGGCCTGCCGCATGAGCCCGAGCAACCGGGCGGAGAGTCCGCGGCCCGTGTACTCCGGGTCGACCTCGATGGCCAGTGCGGAGACGGTGTCCGGGGTCGTGCCCTCCCGGTGATCGGCGTACGCCCAGACCGTGACGCGGTCGACGCCGCCCGCGGGCAGCGCGCCGCGTCCGGGCGCGTCGAGCGCGAACGGGATGCTGCGGCCGTGGGCGACGATCCGGTCTCCGTCGGTCGCCACCACGCAGTGCCGGGGGAAGTCGGCCGCCACGAGGTGCAGGAACGCGTTGGTCACCGGGTCGTGGCCGAGGAACTCCGGCCACACGTTCGGCAGCTCGTAGAGGCGGCCGGTGAGATCCGGACGGTCGGCGAGGGTGCTGAGCTCGATGGTCGACACGCGGTCCAGTGTGCTCAGGGCGCCGCGGCGGCGCGACGCCATTTCCCGCGATCCGCCCGGCGTCGGCTCCCTGTGGCACGATGCCTGCATGGCCGCGCGCACCGGACCGTTGATGCTGCTCGACTCCGCGTCGATGTACTTCCGCGCCTTCTACGGCGTCCCCGACACCGTCACCGCGCCGGACGGCACGCCCGTCAACGCCGTCCGCGGGTTCCTCGACAACATCGCGTTCCTCGTCCGCACCCGCAGGCCGGCCCGGCTGGTCGCGTGCCTGGACGCCGACTGGCGTCCCGCGTTCCGGGTCGAGGCGCTCGCGTCGTACAAGGCGCACCGGGCCAACTTCGACGGCACCGAGGAGGTGCCCGACCTGCTCACGCCGCAGGTGCCGATCATCGAGGACTGTCTCGAGGCGCTCGGCATCGCGCACTTCGGCGTCCCCGGCTACGAGGCGGACGACGTGATCGGCGCGCTGGCGGCCCGTGCCGACGGGCCGGTCGAGGTGGTCACCGGCGACCGCGACCTGTTCCAGGTGGTCGACGACGAACGCAACGTCAAGGTCCTCTACATCGGCCGTGGCGTCGCCAAGCTGCAGGTCGTCGACGACGCGTGGCTGCGCGACAAGTACGGCGTCACCGGCGCCACGTACGCCGACTTCGCGACCCTGCGCGGCGACCCGAGCGACGGGCTGCCCGGTGTCGCCGGTGTCGGCGAGCGCACCGCGGCCGACCTGGTCGGCAAGCACGGTGGCATCGAAGGCATCCTCGCCGCGCTCGACGACGGCACACTGACGCCCAACGCCACCCGCAAGATCGCCGCCGCGCGCGAGTACCTGCGCGCCGCGCCCGGCGTCGTCCGGGTGGCCACCGACCTGCCGCTCCCCGACCACGACGCCACGTTGCCGACCGAACCGGCCGATCCGCAGCGACTCGTGAAACTCAGCGAGACGTGGGGCCTGGACAGCCCGTTGAACCGGCTGCTCGGCGCCCTGGCGGGCGACTCGTCATGACCGAGCGTCAGCGAGGGAATCATGAGCACTGCGCGTTTGCTCATGCGGCCGCCGCCGCGGTCGGACCACGGCCAACGGCAACCGCGGAGGCGGACGCATGAGCGAGACCGCCGGTCTCGACCGGCTGTTCGCCGCGGCGCCGTTCGGCGTCGTGCACCTGGACGACCGGCTGCGGTTCGTCTGGGCCAACCGGTACTTCGCGTTCCTCACCGGGCGCACGGCCGACGACCTGCGCGGCCGCCACGTCGAGGAGGTGTACCCCGACCTCGACCCGGCGGTGGGCCGGATGCTGTCGACGGTCCTCGCGGGCGACCAACCCACGGCCGAGCACCTGGTGCGGCAGCGGCGCGAGGGGTCGCCGTCGAACGCGCTCGCGTTCCAGGTGGTCGTGTTCCCCGTCGCCGAGGCGGACGGACGCCGCGGTGTCGGCGCCGTGGTCACCGAGGCGACCACCGAGGTCGAGGC
>DASUWX010000191.1:0-35967 GCA_036378185.1 Streptosporangiales bacterium
GCCGTACATCTACCGCAACGCCGCGGGTCGGCAGGATCCGGCGAGTGAGGCGCGGTTCTCGGCGACGGTGCCGGCGGGTCGGCTGTGGTTGATGGGTGATCATCGGTCGGACTCGGCGGACTCGCGGGAGCATTACCTGCGGACGCATGATGCGGTGCTGTCGACCGAGCCGGTCGACAAGGTCGTCGGGCGTGCGGTCGCGGTGTACTGGCCGCCGGGGCGGGTCACCTGGCTCGGCCGCCCCGCCACCTTCGACCACGTCCCGAACCGCTGACGGGCGTCGGCGCGGCCATCGGGCCGATATGACCGGGCAGACTGCCGACGACTGGGACGCCTATGCCGCGGCGTTCGACGACGAACCGGACCACGGGCTGCGCGACCCTGCGGTACGTGCCGCCTGGCGCCGGCTGCTCACCCGGCTGCTCCCCGAGCCGCCCGCGCGGGTCGCCGACCTCGGGTGCGGCACCGGCTCGCTCTCGGTGCTGCTCGCGGAGGACGGGCACCGGGTGACGGGGGTCGACACGTCCGCGGCGATGCTCGAGCGCGCCGCCGCCAAGGCGGACGCGGCCGGCGTGTCCGTCGAGCTGCACCGCGCCGACGCGGGCAGGCCGCCGCTCCCCACGGGCGCGTTCGACGTCGTGCTGTCGCGGCACGTCGTCTGGGCGCTGCCCGATCCCGGTGCGGCGCTGGCGCGGTGGGTCCGCCTGCTCGCGGCGGGCGGCAGGCTGGTGCTGGTGGAGGGCCGGTGGTCGACGGGCGCGGGGCTGAGCAGCGGGCAGCTGGTCGCGGCCGTCGAGCCGCACGCCTCCGTCGTCGAGGTCCGGCCGCTGCCCGACCCCGTGCTGTGGGGCGGGCCGATCACCGACGAGCGCTACGCCGTCGTCGCGAGGCGTCCGGCCGTCAGGGGGTGAACGCGCAGAACTCGTTGCCCTCCGGGTCGGTCAGCACGTGCCATCTCACCTCGTCGTCCGGCGTCCGCCGCACCGTGGCGCCGGCCTCGACCAGCGCGGCCACGTCGTCGACCGTGACGTCCCAGTGCACCCGGTTCTTGCCGACCTTCGGCTCGGGCACGGCGTTGAAGTCCATGGTCAGGATCGGCATGCCCGGCACCTCTTCGAGCGTGGCCCAGACACCGTCGTTGTCGTCGTGGGTGTCCAGCTTCGCGCCGAAGACGTCGGCCCACCAGCGGCCCTGGGCTATCGGGTCGGCACTGTCGATCACGATGCCGTGCAGCCGGTCGCGGGGCAGCTCGTCGCGCAGGAACGCGCAGAACTCGCCGCCCTCCGGGTCGGCCATGATCGTCCACCGCCACGCGTCGTCATCGGCCACGAAGCTGGCGCCGAGCCGCTCCAGCTCGGCGAGTGCCGTCGTGTAGATGTCGAGGTGTACGCGGTGCTTGACCGTTCTCGGCTCGGGCACCCTGTCGATCCAGATCGTGTGGCCGTCGGTCGGCCCGACCAGCCGTACGTCGCCGTCGTCGCGCCGCTGCAGCTCGAGGTCGAGCGCCGCGCTCCAGAAGCTGCCGAGCACGAGCGGGTCGGCGGCGTCCATGCAGAGATCCTTGAACCGTGCGATGGCCATGCCGCGGACCCTACGCGCCCCCGCCGACAGCGCCCGCCCGGACGTCCTCGCCCACCTCGACGACCGCCTTCATGCTCAGCGGGTCGTCGTCGGCGTTGAGCGCCTCCTCGGTGCCCTCCAACGGATAACGCGCGGTCACCATCGAATCGAGGTCGACCCGCCCGGCCGCCACGAGCGAGATCGCCGTCGGCCAGGTGTCCACGTAGCGGAAGACGCCGGTGAGCGTGACCTCCTTGGTCTGCAGGGGGAGCACTGGGAACTCGATCGATTCGGCGCCGTGGCCGACGAGGACGCCCCGGCCGGCGCCGCGCAGCGCCGTCAGCCCGTCGAGCACCGCCTGCGTCGCACCCGAGCACTCGACGAACGCGTCCACCTCCAAGGCCGCCGCGTCGAAGCCCGCCACCGGGTCGAGCACCTCCGTCGCGCCGAAGCCGAGGATCCGCTCGCGCCGGGACGCCACCGGGTCGGACACGATGATGTCCGTCGCTCCGGCGGCCCGCGCGGCCTGCACGGCCATCGCCCCGATCGGGCCGGCGCCGGTGACGAGGACGCGGTCCCCGGGTTGCACGGCGGCCTTGTGGCACGCCCACAGCCCGACCGACAGCGGCTCGAGCAGCGCGACGGCGTCGTCGGACAGGCTGTCGGGCACGGGGTGCGCGAAGTCGGCGGGCAGCACGACGTACTCGCAGAACGTCCCGTCGATCGGCGGGGTCGCGAAGAACTCCATGTGCGGGCAGAGGTTGTAGCGCCCCGCCTTGCACTGCCGGCAACGCCGGCACGGGCGTTGCGGTTCGAGCGCCACCCGCTCGCCGATCCGGCGGGCGTCCACGTCGGCGCCGACCCCGGCGATCCGCCCGCCCACCTCGTGGCCGAGCACGAGCGGGTAGTCGACGACGAACGCGCCGATCCTGCCCTCCTTGTAGTAGTGCACGTCCGACCCGCACACGCCCACCGAGCCGACGCGCACGAGCACCTCGTCAGGTCCGGGTGTGGGCACGGGCCGCTCCTGCAGCTCGATCCGCGCGAGCTCGGTGAGCACCGCCGTGCGCATGGTGCCGGGAACTGTCATCGCTTTCTCCTTACTCGCCGGGAGGGACGGTCATGCTGCGGCCGAAGCTGCGGCGGTACGCGGTCGCGCTCATGCCCAGGTGCGCCCTGAACCGGCGCGCGAAGTAGTTCTGGTCCGGCCAGCCGACGGCACGGGCGATCTGGGTGATCGGCTCGCCGCCGTGCAGCAAGCGCGACGACGCCACCTCGACCCGGCGGCGGGCCAGGTACGCCATCGGCGGCAGCCCCGTGCTCGACCGGAACAACCGCACCAGGTAGCCCGGCGTGAGGTGCAGCTCGCCGGCCAGCTCGGTGAGCGTCCAGCGGTGTGCGAGCCGGGCTTCGAGCAGCCGCATGGCCTGCGCGACCGCCGGGTGGGTGGGCGCCACGGGCTCGCGCCGGTCGACGGCGCCCGCGAGCCGGGCGGCGAGCAACAGCAGCTCGCCGATGATGTCCGCGCGGTGCCGCTCGGGCGGCTCGCCGCGCAACGCGTTCAGCGCGTCCAGGTGCCGGCGGCAGGCCTCGACGGCGGCGTCGTCGATCCGGAAGGTGAGCGTGCCGTGCCTGCCGGCGCCCATCGGGCCGGTCCACATGAGGTAGCTCAGCGCCGGGTCCTCGCGCGTCCAGGCGAGCTCGTGGTCGAGCAGGCCGGTGTCGACGCAGCAGTTGTACAGGTGCAGCGCACGGCACCGCTCGTACGCGTGCCACACGCCGGGCCGCAGCACGAGCACGTCGCCGCGCCGCAGCCGGCGGCGCCCGGACAGGCAGTGGTGGACGCCGTCGCCGCCGAGAACGACGACGATCTCCAGGAAGCTGTGCGTGTGCAGGGCGTGGGCACGCTCGTGGCGGTACATGCCCGCGTAGGCGAGCGAGCCGTCGGTGAGGTACGTGAGACCTGCGTTGGACAGCTCGACGGGCGGCTCGACCGCGTCCAGCCACACCGTCATGCGTCCACCCTGCACCCCGCCGCCGGTCAGGTCAATATCGTGCTAGTCGCGGTGCAATCGGGCCTATCGCGGGCCGGGCCCGGCGCAGCATCATCCCCGTGTGCACACGGACGGACCGAACGTGCTGTTCGTCATGACCGACCAACAGCGCTTCGACACGATCGCCGCATCCGGAACCCCTGCCGGGGCCGAGGTGCGGACGCCGAACCTCGACCGGCTGGCCGCGCGCGGCGTCACCTTCGACAACGCGTACTCGACCTGCCCGGTGTGCGTACCCGCCCGCTACACGATCAGGTCCGGCTGCGAGCCGACCCGCACCGGTGTGTACGGCAACGCCGTGGACGCCGGGGTGCACGCGCGGGTCGAGCGCGACTGCGGGCCCTACCTCGCCGCGGCGATGCGCGCGCTCGGCTACCGCACGTTCGGCGTCGGCAAGTTCCACACGACGCCGTGGGACGCTCCGGTCGGCTTCGACGTGCAGTTGCACAGTGAAGAGCTGTACGAGACGCCCGGACAGCGCACCGGCGACGCGTACGCTTCCTGGCTCGCGAAGGAGCACCCGGAGTACGACTGGGTCGAGGCGCTGATGGGCGAGCGCACCGAGATGTACTACATGCCGCAGCTCAGCCCGTTCCCCGCCGAGGCGACCGTCGAGGCGTGGGCCGCCGACCGTGCCGTCGAACTGATCGAACGCGACGACGGGCGCCCGTGGTTCGGCTTCGTGTCGTTCATCGGCCCGCACCCGCCGTTCGCGCCGCCGCTGCCGTACAACCGCGTCTACGACCCCGACGCGATGCCGCCGCCGGTCGTCGGCGACCTTGCGGTCGACCACCTGGACCAGCAGATCCCGTGGATGAACCACGCCGTCTACGCCGAGGACGTCGACCCGCTGCGCGCGCGTGTGCTGAAGGCCCGCTACTACGGCGAGATCACCTACATCGACGCGTGCGTCGGCCGGATCCTCGACGCCGTCGAGGCGCGGCCGGACGCCGACGACACCCTGATCTGCTTCTACTCCGACCATGGCGACCTGCTCGGTGACCACCACGGCTGGCAGAAGGAGTCGTTCTTCGAGGCGTCCACCCGGGTGCCGTTCCTGCTGAGCCGGCCGTCCGCCCTGCCGGCAGGGGAACGCTGCGACACCCTCGTCGCGCTGACCGACCTGTTCGGCATCGCCACGACGGCCGCCGGGCGTCAGGACCTGCGGCAGGGTGTCGACGTGCTCGGCATCCTGGCCGGCACCGCGCCGGGACGCGAGCGGCTGTACGGGTTCCACGGCACGCCGGGCACCAATGCGTTCAAGCTGATGGTGCGCGAGGCCCCGTACAAGCTGATCTGGATGGCCAACGGCGGGCGCCGGCTCCTGTTCGACGTCGCGGCCGACCCGTACGAGCTGCGGCCGATCCAGGACGACGTGCCCGAGGTCGCCGACCGGCTGCTCGCGGCGGCCGTCGCACACCTGCGCGCGGAGGGCGTGCACGACGCGTTCGACGGCGACGGGCTCGCCACGACCGAGTACCAGGTCTGGCCGAGGCAGCGTATCCATCAATTCGACACGTCGAGAGGCGTCAGAGGATTCTCCATGGGCAACGGAGGCCGGCATGGCGGTTGACACCGGAACCACTCTCACCCGCAGCCACTGGCGGCGTTCGATCCTGGCCTGCATGGCCGACTACATCGACGCCGGCGGCATCGTCGCCGCGTCGGCGGGGCTGGCGTTGTGGGCGAAGACGTTCGGGATGAGCGCGTCGCTCGTCGGCCTGCTCGGCGCGATCGGCGTCAACGCGGGCGCGTACGCGGTCGGCTCGCTGGTCGGCGGCCGGCTCGGGGACCTGTTCGGCCGCAAGCGCATCTACCAGTGGGACCTGCTGTTCTACATCTTCGGCGGGCTCTGGATCGTGTTCGCGCAGAGCGCGTGGAACATCGTGGTCGGCCTCGTCCTGATGGGCCTCGCCGTGGGCGCGGACGTGCCCACGTCGTGGGCGCTCATCGGCGAGATCGCGCCGCGCAACCGCCGCGGCATGCTCGTCGGGCTCACCAGCGTGTTCTGGAACCTCGGGCCGATCGTCACGCTGCTGCTGTCTCTGGCGCTCGCGCCGCAGGGGCTGCTCGGCATCCGGATCGTGTTCGCACACCTGGTGGTCGTCGCGTTCGTCACCTGGCTGCTGCGCCGGCGGATGGGTGAGTCGGAGATCTGGCAGCGCGCCGCGTCGACGGCCAAGTCGACCGCGGGCATGCTCTCCGGCAGCAGCCTGCGCCGCCTCGGCGAGCGGCGCAACGCCAAGTGGATGACGTTCGTCTTCGTCGTCCACATGCTGGGCAGCATCGCGGCGGGCACGTTCGGCTTCTTCCTGCCGTTCATGCTCAGCACGCTCGGAGCCCACGGCCAGGCGGGCAGCGTGGGGCTGCAGTCGCTGAGCTTCCTGCTCGGCGCGGTGGGCGTCGGCCTGCTGTTCATGCCGCTCGTCGACCGCGTGAACCGGCGTGCGCTGTACGGGATCGCCGGTGTCGTCCAGGTCGCGGCGCTGCTGCTGATCGTGTTCCTGCCGCTCACCAGCACGGCCGTGGTCGTGACGTTCCTGGTGCTGAACGCGCTCGCCGGCTCGTGCGGGCAGGAGCAGATGTACCGCGTCTGGTGCCAAGAGCTGTTCCCGACCATGATCAGGGCCACCGCGCAGGGCCTCGTCATCGCCGCGCAGAAGCTGCTGCTCGGCGTGTGGAGCTTCTACGTGCCGCAGCTGTCGTCCGGCCACTTCCAGGCGTTCAGCTGGGTGCTCGCGCTCGCGACCGCGGGTAGCGTGCTCATCGGCGTGCTGTTCATGCCGCGGCCGAAGGACAACGTGCTGGAGCAACAGGAGCAGGCGGCGGAACCGGCGACGGCGTAAGGGATGTGGATGGACGGGGTACGGATCGAGGAGCTGCGGTTCGAGCATCACCGCGAGGCGCTGGGCATCGGTGAGGCCGAGCCGCGGCTCTCCTGGACGGTGGCGCAGGGACCGGGCGACTGGGTGCAGGACGCGTACCAGGTGCGCACCCTCGACGCCGCGGGTGCGGCGACGTGGACCGGTGAGCGGGTGCGCTCGCGTGACTCGGTCCTGGTGCCGTGGCCGGCCGCGCCGCTGCGCTCACGGGAACGCCGCGCGGTCCAGGTGCGGGTGTGGGGGTCGGCCGGTGCCGATCCGTCGCCCTGGAGCGAGCCCGCCGCCGTCGAGGCCGGGCTGCTCCAATCGTCGGACTGGCGTGCCGAGTTCGTCGCGCCCGATCTTCCCGAGGGGCCGGATCCGTTGCTGCGCAAGGAGTTCGACGTAGCCGACGGCTTCGAGTCCGCGCGGTTGTACGTCACGGCGCTCGGCGTCTACGAGGTCGAGCTCAACGGCAGGCGCGTGGGCGACGACGTGCTCGCGCCCGGCTGGACCAGCTACCACCACCGGCTCACCTACCGGACCTTCGACGTGACCGGTCTCCTCGCGGCCGGGCGCAACGCCGTCGGCGCGCTGCTCGGCGACGGCTGGTACTGCGGCACGCTGGGTTGGGGGGACGACGCCCGCAACAGGTACGGCGACCGCGTCGCCCTGCTCGCGCAGCTCGAGATCCGTTACGCGGACGGGCGATCCGAGATCGTCGGCAGCGACGATTCGTGGCGGTGTGCGCCGGGACCGATCGTCTCGTCCGGGCTGTACGAGGGCGAGCGTCACGACGCGCGGCTCGAACGCCCCGGCTGGTCGCAGGCCGGGTACGACGACGGCGACTGGTCGGCAGTGGGCACGGTCGCATACGACAAGGGCGTTCTGGCAGCACCGTCCGGCCCGCCCGCGCGGGTCCTGGACACCGTCGCGCCGGTGTCCGTGCGACCGACCGGCGACGGCCGCCACATCCTGGACTTCGGCCAGAACCTGGTGGGATTCCTGCGGATCCGCGTACGCGGATCGGAAGGCGACCGCGTCACGCTGCGGCACGCCGAGGTGCTCGACAGTGCCGGTGAGCTGTTCGTGCGGCCGTTGCGCCGCGCCGCGGCCACCGACGAGTACGTGCTGCGCGGCGACGGCGAGCGGACGTGGCAGCCGCGCTTCACCTACCACGGCTTCAGGTACGCGGAGGTCAGCGGGTGGCCGGGTGCGTTCGATCCCGACGACGTGCGCGCCCTGGTCGTGCACGCGGACATGCGGCGCACCGGCTGGTTCTCGTGCTCGGACGCCCTGCTGAACCGCCTGCACGACAACGTCGTCTGGAGCATGCGCGGGAACTTCCTCAGCGTGCCCACCGACTGCCCGCAGCGGGACGAGCGGCTCGGCTGGACGGGCGACGCGCAGGTCTTCGCGCCGACGGCGAGCTTCCTGTTCGACAGCGCCGGGTTCCTCGCCTCCTGGCTCGCCGACCTCGCCGCGGAGCAGTCGCCCGAGGGCTACGTGCCCGCCGTGATCCCCGCCGTGCCGCTGCGGCTCGGAGCCGACGCACCGGACGCGTTCGCGGCGTGGGGCGACGCCGCGACGGTTGTGCCGTGGGTGCTGTACCAGCGGTTCGGCGACGAGGACCTGCTGCGGCGGCAGTACCCGAGCATGCGGAAGTGGGTGGACGCCGTCGCCGGGCTCGCCGGTGAGTCGCGGCTGTGGCGCGGGGGATTCCAGTTCGGCGACTGGCTCGACCCGACGGCACCGCCCGACGACCCGTTCGCCGCGATGACGCACCCGGATCTCGTCGCGACGGCGGAGTTCGCGATGTCGGCGGGCCTGGTGGCCGACGCCGCCGACGTGCTGGGGGAGACCGCCGACGCCGAGTGGTACGGCGCGCTGTCCGGCGAGGTGCGTGCGGCGTTCCGTGCGGAGTACCGCACCGGGCCGGGCCGGCTGCGCAGCGACTCGCAGACGGCCTACGCGATGGCGGTCTGCTTCGACCTGCTGGAGACCGAGGAGGAACGGCAGGCGGCGGGTGACCGGCTCGCCGAGCTGGTGCGCGCCGCCGGCCACCGCATCGGCACGGGATTCGTCGGCACGCCGTTGGTGTGCGACGCGCTGTGCCGCACCGGGCATGCCGCGACGGCGTACCGGCTGGTGCTGCAGCGGGAGCGGCCGTCGTGGCTCTACCAGGTGACGATGGGTGCGACGACGATCTGGGAACGCTGGGACAGCCTGCTGCCCGACGGTTCGCCGAACCCCGGCGAGATGCTGTCGTTCAACCACTACGCGTACGGCGCGGTCGCGGACTGGCTGCACCGGTACGTCGCCGGCCTCGCGCCGCTGGAGCCGGGGTACCGGCGGCTGCTCGTGCGGCCGCGTCCGGGCGGGGGCCTGACCAGCGCCTCGGCGGGCCTGCGCACGCCGTACGGCCGGGCTGAGGTGTCCTGGCGCGTCGACGGCGACCGCCTGGTCACCGAGGTCGTCGTACCCCCGAACGCGACCGCCCGCGTCGACCTGCCCGGCGGCGAGGACGCCGTCGACGTCGGCTCCGGCGCCCACTACTTCACCACGTCCACCGCCGGCCCCGCCCGGTCCTGACGACGAGGCGACCTCAGGTGGTCTGCGGCGACGTCACTTGGCCGCTCGCGTGCCAAACGGGGTCAACACGGTCATCTCGACCTGAGCGGCCAAGTGAAGTGACGAGCGGCCACGTGAAGTCAATGGCCGGACGGGGCGGGCGGAACGGGAGCGGGAGCGGGAGCAGGGACGACGAAGCGGCCCGGGCATGGCGCCGCGGGCCGTACCGCCGGTGACCCCGAGTGTCGCGCGTCAGTGCAGCAGCGCGATGAGGATGCCGACCACGAGCAGCGCCAAGACGACGACGCCGACGAGGACGAGACCGGTCCTGGCACTCGGTCCCGAGTCGTCGCGCCGTCCCTCCGCCATGTAGGCGCGGAACTGCTGGGTGGTCCCCGCGGGGTCCTCTTCCGTGTTGCTCATCCCGGCCAGGGTAGCGGACGCCTCGGTCTGCTCCGCAGCCCCCGTCACGAAGCGTGCGAGGTCTGCGGCGGTGGGTCGGCCTCGGTTGCGTCGTCGGTCACACCCGCGAGCCGCGGCCGGCGCCCCATGAGCAGCAGCACGACCAGCGCGACGACGCCCACACCCAGCCAGACGAAGCCGAGCGTCTGCGCCGCGACCTTCGCGTTGATCACGACGTACCCGAGGATGACGAAGCCGATCACGGGCGCGGCGAGATGCGCCCACCAGCGCCTGCTCCCGCGCCGGACCACGTAGTGAACGACCACCGACACGTGCAGGACGAGGAACGCGGTCATCGCGCCGAAGTTGACCAGCGAGCTGAGCAGCGTGATGCCGTCGCTGCGCAGCGACATGCCGATGCCGAGGACGAGGGAGACCGCCGCCACCAGCAGCGTCGCGTTGACCGGGACCTTGCGGCTGCGGTGCACCCGGGCGAGGAAACCCGGCAACTGCCGGTCGCGGGCCATCGCGTACAGCAGCCGCGACGTAGCCGCCTGTGCGACGAGGGAGTTCGCGAAGCCCCACGAGATCGCGGTCGCCAGCGCCGTGAGGCTCTTCAGCCACGCGCCGCCCGCCACGTTCGCGGCGTCGTAGAACGCGGTGCCGCCCGGGTCGCCCACCTTCAGCAGGTGCTGCGGGTTCGGGACGAGCAGCGAGGCCACCCAGGTCTGCACGATGAACAGGGTCCCGGCGAGCAGCAGCGCCGCGACCATCGCCTTGCCGATCGACCGCGCCGACTCGCGGTTCTCCTCCGCGAGCGTCGAGATGCCGTCGAAGCCGAGGAAGCTCAGCACCGCCACCGAGACCGCGCCGAACACCAGGCCCCACGAGAACGTGTGCGCGTTGAAGACGGGGCTGAAGTCGAAGCCGCGGCCCCGGCCCTGCGCGAGCGCGACGACGCCGATCACGACGAACAGGGCGAGCACGATCAGTTCCCCGACGAGCATGTATTTGTTGACCCGGGCCGTCATCTCGATGCCCAGGTAGTTCACGACGGTGTTGAGCAGGACGAACAGCACCAGCCACAGCCAGATGGGGACGGCGGGGACGAGCGAGTTCATCGCGACGCTCGCGATGAGGTACAGCAGGCCGGGCACGAGCACGTAGTCGAGCAGGATCATCCAGCCGGCGAGGAACCCCACCGGCGACGCGATGCCGCGTCCTGCGTACGTGTAGACCGAGCCGGCCATGGGGAACGCCCGCGCCATCTGCGCGTAGGAGTTGGCGGTGAACATCATCGCGAGCATGCCGATGGCGTACGCCAGCGCGACCATGCCGCCCGAGCCCTGGAACACGCTGCCGAAGATCCCGAACGGCGCGATCGGCACCATGAAGATGAGGCCGTAGACGAGCAGGTCACCGAAGCTCAGGCTGCGCTTGAGCTCCTGGGTGTAGCCGTAGTTCTCGATCCGGTCGGACGCGGGTACGTGTTCGGCCATGAATCCGCCTTCGCGCTCCTGCCCCCGTCCGCTCAGTATGCAGGCACCGGATCGGTAGTGTCGACAGGTGACCAGGGCGCGTCCCACCCCCGCGGACCTCGAACGCGCGCGCGACGCGACCGTCCCCGACGTCATCGCCCCCCGGCTGGACGTGCTCTTCTGCGGCATCAACCCGGGGTTGTGGTCGGCGGCCACGGGGCACCACTTCGCCCGTCCCGGCAACAGGTTCTGGCCGGCGTTGCACCGCTCCGGCTTCACGCCGCGCCTGCTGCGTCCCGACGAACAGGGCGAGCTGCCGGCGTACGGGCTCGGCATCACCAACCTCGCGGCGCGGGCCACCGCACGGGCGGGCGAGCTCGCCGACGACGAGCTGCGCGCGGGACGGCGCGTGCTGGAGCGGAAGGTGCGCCGCCGCCGGATCGGCTGGCTCGCCGTGGTCGGCGTGACGGCGTACCGCATCGCCTTCGCCGAGCGCGACGCCGTCATCGGCGAACAGCCGCTCCGGCTGGGGCCGACGGGGATCTGGGTGCTGCCCAACCCGAGCGGCCTCAACGCGCACTACCAGCTCGACGCGCTCACGGCCGAGTTCGCGCGCCTCCGTGACCGCGTCGCGCCTCGGGGCGGATGAGGGCGGCGCGCCGGGGTATACGGGCAGAGTGGTCATGCACGTCGGCACGTCGGGCTGGCAGTACAAGGACTGGCGCGGCGTGCTCTACCCCGAGGGCGTGCCGCAACGGCTCTGGCTCGAGCGGTACGCCGAGTGCTTCACGACCGTCGAGAGCAACAACGCCTTCTACCGGCTGCCGCCCGTGGCGACCTTCGAGCAGTGGCGCGACCGCACGCCGGACGGCTTCGTGATGGCGGTCAAGGCGAGCCGCTACCTCACGCACATCAAGCGGTTGGGGGACCCGGACGAACCGGTCCAGCGGCTGATGCGGTCGGCGTCCGGCCTGAAGGGCAAGCTGGGCCCGGTCCTGCTGCAGCTGCCGCCGAACCTGAAGGTCGACACCGAGCGGCTGGACGCGTGCCTGCGTTGCTTCCCGGGCGGCGTGCGCGTCGCCGTCGAGCCGCGGCACGAGTCGTGGTGGACCGACGAGGTGCGCGAGCTGCTCGTGAGACACCGGGCCGCCCTGTGCTGGGCCGACCGCCGCGCCCGTCCCTGGAACCCGTTGTGGCGCACGGCCGACTGGGCGTACCTGCGTTTCCACGAGGGGGCCGCGAGCCCGTGGCCGAGCTACGGCGACACCTCGCTGCGGTCCTGGCTCGGACGGGTCGAGCACGAGTTGCCGAGGACCGCCGACGTCTTCGCCTACTTCAACAACGACCAGCGCGGCGCGGCCGTGCGTGACGCCGTCCGGTTCCGCGACCTCGCGGACGCCGCCGGTTGGCCGGTGGCCCGCGCCATACGCTGAGGTGATGGCCGAACCACCCGCGCTCGTGCTCGCCGCGCACGGCACTCGCGATCCCGCCGGGCCGCCGGTGCTCGACGCCCTCGCCGCAGCGGTCGCCGACGCCGCCGGCGCCCGGACGCGGGTCGCCTACGTCGACGTCATCGCGCCCACCGTCGCCGAGGTCCTCGCGGGCGTCGAAGGACCTGTCGTCGTGGTGCCCGCGTTCCTCGCCGCCGGCTACCACGTCCGGGTCGACCTGCCGCGCCAGGTCGAGGCGTGCGGACGCGGTGACGTGACGATCGCGCCGTTCCTCGGCCCGGACGGGCGCCTGCTCGCCGCCGTCGTCGAACGGTTGACCGAGGCCGGATGGCGTCCTGGTGACGCGGTCGTGCTGGCGGCCGCCGGGTCGTCGGACGCACGTGCGCTCGCCGACGTCGAGGTCGTGGCCCGGGCGCTGCCGCTGCACGTCGGCGTCCCCGTCTCGGTCGGCTACGCCGCGACGGCGACGCCGACGGTGCCCGACGCGGTGCGTGAGGCACGCGCCGCGGGCGCCTCCCGCGTGGCGCTGGCGTCCTGGTTGCTGGCGCCCGGGCTGTTCCAGAGCAGGCTCGCGGACGCCGGCTCCGACGTCGTAGCCGAGCCGCTCGGCGCGCACCCGGCCGTGGTGGCCGCCGTCGTCGACCGCTACCGCGGCATGGGCGTCAGCGAAGCCGCGGCGCCTCCTCCAGGTGGCTGAGCAGCGCGTCACGGAACACCTTGGGCTGGTCCAGGTGCGGGCCGTGGCCGGCGTCCTCGACCACCACCTCGCGGTAGTACCCGCCGTTGAACGCGTACGCCTCCAGCACCGAGCGGGTCTGCGCCACCATCGGCTGCGGCGGGCAGACCTCCTCGCCCGGCCAGTCGGGCACCGCGCCGATCGACCCGAGGTACGCGAGGTCGTACAGCGACGTGTCGGACACGATGACGTCGTCCGCGCCGCGGATCCACAGGATCGGCGGCTTCGGGTCGACGACGGGCAGGCCGTCGAGGCGCAGGTGGGTCGGCGCCATCGTGTTGAGCACGCCCCGGTCACCGGGCGCGAGGCCCGGCCAGACGTTGGTCGTGCCGGCGGTGCCGGGGTAGTGGTCGTCGCCGATCCGCGTCGACAGCATCGACTCGACCAGGATGTCGAGGTGCTCGGGGACGTGCGGCGGCTTCACGTAGTGCGCGAGCAGCACCTGGCGCGGCGACAGCGCGCTCTCGTCGCCGCGGTCGCCGTCGGCGAGGCGCTGCACGAACTCCGGGTTCGCCGTCGCCCCGCTCGAGCCCGCTCCCGACGGGTCGCACAGCTCGCCGTCGCGACCACGCGTACCGCCGAACCCGTACGGCGACATCGGGTCGACGAGCGTCGCCGACGCGACGGCCTCCGGCGCGTCGAGGATGTACTGCATGACGACGCCCGCGCCCATGCTCCAGCCGACGAGGTGCACCGGTGCGATGTCGAGCGCCGTCACGAGCGCGGCCAGGTCGTCGGCGTAGTCGCTCAGCCCGCGGGTGGCGTCGACCGGCTCCGGGTCCGTGTCGCCGAAACCGCGCAGGTCCATGGCGAGCGGCCGGTACGGCTCGCCCAGGTCGAGCATCGTCTGCTGCCAGAACAGGCTGGACGAAACGTTGCCGTGCACGAAGAGCACGACCGGCCCGTCCTGCCGTTCGGTGCCGAGGACGTTGACGGTGAGCCGGGACGTCGGCACCCGCCGCGCGGAGACGCCGGCGAGAAGCGTGTTCATGCGGCGGACGTTAGCGTCGCGGCCACCTCGGCGGCACCGGTTTCGGACAACACGATCGTGTAGTGATTCGTGCCGGGCACCGTACGTACCGGGATCCTGGCCGCGATCGGCGCGGGGTCGGGGTAGAGCGGGACCGGTTCGTCGAGCATCCCGCGTTCGGCGAGCAGCATCGTCGTCGGCCGGCACAGCCGTTGCCAGGCACCGGCGAGCGCGCCGCCGGTGTAGATGTCGATCGAGTCGTCGCGCACGGCATCGGCGGACACGCGGCTGTGCAGTTCGGGTTCGACGCCGACGAGGTCGTAGTCGACGTAGGCCGCCATCGCCTCGGTCCAGTGCTCGAACGCCGGGTGCGCGCGCCAGAAGTCGAAGTGCGCCTCGCGGTCGGCGAACCGCATCTCCAGCCGCTCGGCCGCCGGCCCGATGACGGAGGCGAGTTGTGTGTCCGGGTCGACGCCGTCGGGCAGGTGCAGTGGCGGCCCGCCGTCGACGAGCACGATCCGCCGGACCCGGTCCGGGTACCGGTCGCCGAGCACCAGCGAGACGAATCCGCCCATCGAGTGCCCGGCGACGATTGCGTCCTCGGCGGCGAGGGCGTCGAGCACCGCCGCACAGTCCGCGGCGTGCGCGGCCATGCCGTACGGGCCGGGCAGCTCGCTGCTGCCGCCCCGGCCGCGCAGGTCGACCGCGGCGAGCCGCGCGCGCCCGTCGAGCCGCTCCGCCACGACGGACCAGGCCAGGTGCGAACCGGTGATGCCGTGCACGGCCAGCACCACAGGGCCGTCCTCACCCCAGATGCCGACGGTGAGCTCGCCGCCGTCGACGGGCACGGACGTGCGCCGGTACGGCGTCACCGGGCGCTCCAGCCGCCGTCGATGACGAACGAGCTGCCGTTGACGAACGACGCGGCGTCCGAGCACAGGTAGCGGACGGCCTTGGCTATCTCGGCGGGCTCGATCAGCCGCTTGATCGCCGGTTCGGTGAGCATGATCTTCTCCACGACCTCGGACTCATCGATGCCGTGCGTGGCCGCCTGTGCCGCGATCTGGTTCTCCACCAACGGTGTCCGCACGTACGCCGGACACACCGTGTTGGACGTGACGCCCCGTGGGCCGCCCTCCAGCGCCAGCACCTTGGACAGTCCCTCGATGCCGTGCTTCGCCGCGACGTACGCGCTCTTGTACGCCGACGCGCGCAGCCCGTGCACCGACGACAGGTGCACGATGCGGCCCCAGCCGCGCTCGTACATGCCGGGCAACACCGCGCGGGCGAGCAGGAACGGCGCCTCCAGCATCAATGTGAGGATGCGGTGGAACATCTCCGGCGGGAAGTCCTCGACCGGGGCGACGTGCTGGATGCCCGCGTTGTCGACGAGGATGTCCGCCGCCACCTCGAGGTCGGCCAACCGAGCGGTGTCGGTCAGGTCGAGCACCATCGCCTCGCCGCCCAGTTCTTCCGCGAGACCCGCGACCGCGTCGTCGCGGTCCAGCAGGAGGACCTTCGCGCCGGCCCCGGCCAGCTCGCGTGCACACGCGGCGCCGATGCCCGACGCCGCTCCGGTGATGAGCGCCGTCCGCCCGGCGTGCTCGTCGTCTGCCATGTCTATGTCCTACCAGCCACCACGCGGTCGGCGTAACGCCGTGGCGGGGATTCCGGGCGTGGCGGAGTGACGCCGTGGCGGGGGTTCCGGGCGTGGCGGAGTGACTCTCCGAGCGAATGGTTGACACGAGCATGCAGTTCTTGGTCAGCTAGCGACACGTAGTTGCCCCCACACGTTGCGTAAACATGAGGTGCCCGGCATGAATCACCGAACCGCCGACCAGTCCGGTCGTGCGGTCACCAGAAGGAGCCTGCTCGGCGGCGCCGCCCTGATGGGCGGGGTGCTCGCCGCCGGCGGCGCGGGCGTCGTGCTGCCGCGGCGCGCGTCCGCCGCCGCCGGGCCGCGCATCTACGACCGCGCCGCCTGGCACGCGCGTCCGCCGTCCTCGCCGGTGACCGTGCTGAAGCACGGGCCGGACCACATCGTGGTGCACCACACGGCGTCGGCCAACTCGAAGGACTACTCGCTGGACCATGCGCTGCGGCTGTCCAGGGACATCCAGGACCTGCACATGGACAGGAGAGGCTGGTTCGACATCGGCGAGCAGCTGACGATCAGCCGCGGCGGCTACGTGATGGAGGGCCGCCATCGCAGCCTGGAGACGATCGGGGCGGGCCTGCTCGTCGAGGGCGCGCAGACTAAGGGCGAGAACACCCACACGATCGGCATCGAGAACGAGGGTCTCTACGACACGGTGACCCCACCGGACGCGCTGCTCGACTCACTCGTCGCGACGATGGCCTGGCTGTGCGGCAGCTACGGCCTCGACCCGCACGCGGCGATCGTCGGCCACCGCGACTACAACGCCACCGACTGTCCCGGTGAACTGCTGTACGGGATGCTGCCGGAGCTCCGCGATCGGGTCGCTGCGGCGATGGGGCAGCGCGCCGAATCCCGGACGCACCAGCGGCTCCCGCACCGGGACGGGCCGAACCCGCGGTCGCATCGCGCATACGACCACGGCCCGGCATTCCCGTAATGCGCACCCGGGTGTGGGTCGGGCGGTCGGGGTCCGGCCCACACCACCGCGCCCGGCGGGCCCGCGCCCGCGCCCGTCGGGACCCCACGTGGGTACGTCGTGGCCCCTATAGGGGCAGCAACGCCACCACCACGATGTGGAACCGCCCCGAACCGTCGCCCGTTATCCTGCGGCGGGACCGGGGGCCGAAGAGGCGGAGGTGGTCGGCGTGCCGAGCGGCGGCGTCGTGGTGGTCGGCAGCGCGAACATGGACCTCGTCGCGTACGCGGCGCGGCTGCCCGACGTCGGCGAGACGGTGACCGGGCGGTCGTACGAGACCATCCCCGGGGGGAAGGGCGCGAACCAGGCGATCGCGGCGAGCCGTGCCGGAGCCGCCGTGCGGATGGTCGGCGCGGTGGGCACGGACGCCTTCGGCGACCAGGTGCTCGAGACGCTCCGCTCGGCGGGTGTCGACTGTGCGGCGATGCGGCGTTCGCCCGGCGCGACGGGAACCGCGCACATCAGCGTCGACGACGAGGGCCAGAACACCATCGTCGTCGTGCCCGGCGCGAACGGCACGGTGACCGCACTCTCGCCGGACGAGCGCGAGCTGGTGCGCCGGGCGTCGGTCGTCCTGCTGCAGCTCGAGCTGCCGTTGCCCGTGGTGGTCGAGGCGGCGCGCGCCGGCCACGAGGCCGGCGCGGAGGTCGTGCTCACGCCGGCGCCCGTGCGCGACCTGCCGGACGAGCTCTACGCCGCCGTCGACGTGCTGCTGCCCAACGCGGGCGAGGCGCGGCGGCTCGCCGGCGAGGACGACGTCGACGCGGCGGTCAAGGCGCTGTTGCGCCGGGTGCCCGTGGTGGTCGCGACGCTGGGTGCGGACGGCTGCCTGCTGCGTACCCGCGACGGCGTCGAGAGGGCGCTGCCGGCCCTCGAGGTGCCCGTCGTCGACACGACCGCCGCGGGTGACACCTTCGCCGGCGCTCTCGCCGTCGCCCGGGCCGAGGGCGCCGACTGGGACCGCGCGCTGCGCTGGGCCGGCGCCGCCGCCGCCATCAGCGTCGGCCGCAGGGGCGCGAGCACGTCCGCCCCCATCCGCACCGAGATCGAACCGCTGCTCTGACGCCGCCGGCCGGGCGCCGCGGTCAGTCGTCGGTCTGGTCGGCCACCGGCGCCCGGTAGCGGAGCCCGACGACGCGGTCGCGCATCCGCCGGCGGGCGACCGCCAGCCGGCGGGCGTAGGCGGTCCTCGTGTAGGCCGCGACCTGGCTCGCCGGTGCCCGGCCCGCACCGGTGAGCTCGTAGCCGTACGAACGCAGCCGGCGGCCCAGGACCGTCTCGCAGAGCTGGATCTCCCACGGCTCCAGCTCCTGCTGCCAGCGTGCGACGGCGTCGCTCGAGAGGTCGGCGTGCGTCTGCGTGTGCCACTTCTTGAAGCTGGGCACCGCGACCTTGGCGACCTCCTTCGGAGCGGTCATCGCCTCGTCGAACTCCTCGCCGAGGAACACGCACAGCTTGGTCAGCTCACCGTGCGGGTCGGCGACGAGGTCCTCGTAGCGGATCTGGTGGAACGAGTCGCCCGGCAGCGTGCGCGCGTACCGCCGGCAGTTGTCGAACGCCATCGCCCACTCGGCGACGGCGCCGTAGGTGCCGTACTGCCACCAGGGCATCCGCTTGAGCGACGCGACACAGGCACGGCCGTCGCGCACCACCTGGACGAACTGGCCGTCCGGGAACATCCGCCGGACGAACGGCAGGTAGTGGTGGTACGCCGGGCGCTTGTCGCCCCACCGTGGCTTGCCGAACCGCTGGGCGTACGCCCGGAACACCGCCGCCAACGCCGAGCCGACCGTCGGGGGCGCGGCGACGACGAGCTCGGTCACGTCGTCGGGCTTCAGGTGGAAGTCGCGGAACTGGGTGCTCCGCTTCCTGGTGCCGATGATCGCCTCGGCCACCTTGCGCCGGTTCCCGGCCACGCCCAGGTCGCCGAAGGCGTCGCGACCGGTGTAGACGGGCAGCAGGAACCGGTTCTCCGGCGGGATGGCGATGCGCGGGTGGGCGTGCAGCATCAGCTGCAGCAGCGTCGTCCCGGACCGTGGGCAGCCCAGGATGAAGATCGGACGATCCCGATGGCTTCGGATGACGGCCTCCCGCGTCCGGTCAAGACACCCTCAACTAGCGGGCAAGGGTAGCCATCCCCACTGTGCCGCCCGTTTCCCGGCCCCTCCGACGGCGGTCGAGACGCCGTCGCCGCCCGGTCGGCGGGGCACGCGGTCATCCCCGCGGATGACCGCGGTACGGATCCCGGTGGACCTCCGTCTGGACCTCGGGCTGATGCCCGGCGGCTCCGTCGCGCCCAGGATTGTCGTTCGTGAACGACGACAGTGCCATCCGGGGCTCCGCCCCCGTGCTCGACTGCCGGGGCCTGGTGAAGACGTTCGGACCGACCAGGGCGCTCGCCGGCGTCGGCTTCGCCGTTCGCGGCGGGGAGACCGTCGCGGTGATGGGCCCGAGCGGCTCGGGCAAGTCCACTCTGCTGCACTGCGCGGCGGGAATCCTGCGCCCGGACGCGGGCGAGGTGAGCCTGCGCGGCGTACGCATCGACGGGCTGAGCGAGGAGCGGCGGAGCCTGCTGCGGCGTACCGCGTTCGGCTTCGTGTTCCAGTTCGGGCAGCTGCTGCCCGAACTGCCCGCGGACGAGAACGTCGCGATGCCGTTGCTCCTGGACGGCGTCGCCCGTGCGGACGCCGTGGCCCGGGCGCGCTCGTGGTTCGGCCCGCTCGGCATCGCCGGGCTGGAGCGCCGTCGTCCCGGCGAGCTCTCCGGCGGGCAGGCCCAGCGCGTGGCGATCGCGCGCGCCCTCGTCGCGCGGCCGGCCGTCGTGTTCGCCGACGAGCCCACCGGCTCGCTCGACCAGTCGACGGGGCAGGAGACGATGGCCGTGCTCGTCGACGCCGTCCGGCGCAACGGCGCCGCGCTGGTCGTGGTCACCCACGACGCGCAGGTGGCGCGGTGGTGCGACCGCGTGGTCGAGATGCGCGACGGCGCCGTCGTCCAGGAATGGCACGCGCCGTCCCGCGAGCAGGTGCGCGCGTGAGGGCGGCGGTCGCGCTCAGCTGGCGGCTGCTGCGGTCGGCGGACGGGCGGAACCGGATCGGCGCGGTGCTCGTGCTCGCCGCCGTCAGCGTCTCCACGGCGCTGCTCATGTTCGCCGTCGCCGCGAACCACGCGTTCGACGCACGGGCCGCGCGGCAGGCGTGGCGGTTCCCGCACGCGGACGCGCACGGCTCGGCGATCGAGGCCACGAGCACCGACTACGTGCGCGGCCGCCCGATCACCGTCGTCGAGCTGGCCCGCGTCGGCGCGCACCCGCCGGTGCCGCCGGGCATGACGGCGTTCCCCCGTCCGGGCGAGCGGTGGGTCTCTCCGGCGCTCGCGACGCTGCTGCACGAACTCCCCGCGGGGGTGCTGGCCGACCGGTTCGCGGGCCGGGGGGCCGCGCACCGGCTCGGCTCGGCGGCCCTCGTCCACCCGGACGAGCTGGTGGTCGTCATCGGCCGTAGGCCTGCGGACCCGAGCATGACGGCCCGGCGGGCCGGCAACGGAGGGACGTCGTCGCCCACCAGGATCTCGGCGTACGCCACGTCGCCGGTGTCGCTGAGCACGGCCTCGGGCTACACCATCCTGGCGAAGATCGCCGCGGTGCTCATGGTCGTGCCGCTGCTGGTGTTCGGCGGCGCGGCGGCGCGGCTCACCGTGGCCAGGCGCGACCAGCGGCTCGCGGCGCTGCGGCTGGTCGGCGCCACCCCGCGGCAGGTCGTCGCGATGACCGTCGCCGAGGCCGTCGTCACCGCCCTGCTCGGCGTCGTCGTGGGCCTCGCCGGCTACGCCGCCGCCACGCCGCTGCTCACGCGGATCACGATGATGGGCGGCACCTGGTTCCTCGGCGACCTGTGGCCGGGGCCGCTCTGGTTCGCGGGGGTCGTGGTGGGCGTGCCGCTGCTGGTGGGCGCGAGCGCGGTCGTCGGCCTGCGGCGCGTGGTGGTGAGCCCGCTGGGCGTCGCGAACCGGCAGACGCCGCCGGGCCTCAAGGTGGTCCGGGTCGTGGTGGCGGTCGCGCTGCTGATCGCCTTCCCGATCGCGTCCCGGGCCGCGGGCCGGCTGGGCGCCGGCATCGTCCTCGCGCTGCTCGGCCTCGCGTTCCTCGGCCTCAACCTGGTCGGACCGTGGGTGGTGGGCGTCATCGGCCGGGTCGTCGCCGGCACCGCGCGCGGCGTGACCGGCCTGCTCGCCGGACGCCGGCTCGTGGACGACCCGCGAGCGACCTGGCGGGCGGTGAGCGGCCTCGCACTGGTCGGGTTCGTCGCCGGCTTCCTGGCCCTGTTCGACCCGTCCGGGGCGCCCGGAATGGACACCGCCGTGAACCGTCTCGCCATCGTCGTCCCCGCGGCCGACGCCACCGCGGTGGCGACGCAGGTGCGGCAGCGTCTCGGCCGGGCGGACGTGCCCGCCAGGGTGACGGTGGCCGAGGTGCCGAGCCCGGAGCGCCGCGGCGTCACCGTATGGCCACGAGACGGCGTCGAGCTCGACCGCGTCCGCACCGTGCTCACCGGCGCCGTGCCGGGGCACGTCTTCACCACACCCGCGGACGAGTCGTCCGAGGAACGAACGCTGTTGCGCGACATCCGCACCGGCTCGCTGGTCGTCCTCGTGGTCTGCTTCGTCGTGGCGATGGTGAGCGCGGGCATCACCTCGGTGTCGTCCGTCCTGGACCGGCGGCGGGCGTACGCGTTGCTGCGGTTGGCGGGCACGCCGCTGTCGGTGGTCCACCGGGCGCGGCTGCGCGAGACGCTCGTGCCGCTCGCGGTCATGGGCGGCGGGTCGACCGTCGCGGGCCTGGTGTGCGGCCTGCCGCTGTCGATCTCCAGCCCGGTTTCCTGGTACGGGCTCGCGCTGTTCGTCTCGCTCGTCGCGTTGGGTACGCTCGGCGTCGTCGCCGCGACGCTGGTGAGCCGCCCGCTGCTGCGCGCCGTGACCGAGTCACCCTCCCCACAGCCGGACTGAACGGCGCTGTCAGGCCCGTGTCACCCGTTCGTACGGGTGCTGTCGCTGGTCCGCGTCGCCGTCCGTCACGAGGCTGGCGGCATGGGAAAACTGACGATGGAACAGCTGCGTGACCAGGTCCGTGGCCAGGTGCTCACTCCGGAATCGGACGGCTACGAACAGGCGCGCAAGGTCTACAACGGCATGTACGACCGGCACCCCGCCGTCATCGTCCGGCCGATGAACGCGGGCGACGTCATGGCGGCGGTCGGCTACGCCAGGGCCAACGAGCTCGACCTCGCCGTGCGCGGTGGCTCGCACAGCGTGCCCGGTTTCGGCACCTGCGACGACGGCGTCGTGATCGACCTGTCGTCGATGCGCGACGTGCGCGTCGACCCGGCCGCGCGTACGGCACGGGCCGGCGGCGGTGCGACCTGGGGCGACTTCAACGCGGCCACGAACGCGTTCGGCCTCGCCACCACCGGCGGCATCATCTCCACGACCGGCGTCAGCGGCCTGACCCTCGGCGGCGGCATCGGCTACCTCGCCAGGGGACACGGCCTGTCCTGCGACAACCTGCTCTCGGCGGACGTCGTGACCGCGGACGGCCGGTTCGTCACGGCCAGCGCGCGGGAGCACGAGGACCTGTTCTGGGCGCTGCGCGGCGGGTCGGGCAACTTCGGCGTCGTCGTCTCGATGGAGTTCGCCCTGCACCCGGTCGGGACCATCTACGGCGGCCCGATGTTCTTCGAGCTCGACGCGGCCCGCGACCTGCTCGAGTTCTACCGTCAGTTCATCGCGACGGCACCCGAGCAGTTCGGCGGCTTCCCGGCGTTCCAGATCGCCCCGCCGCTGCCGTTCGTCCCCGAGAACCGCGTGGGCGAGCCGTTCGCGCTGTTCGTGCCGTGCTGGTCCGGGCCGGTCGAGGAGGGTGAGCAGGCCCTCAAGCCGCTGCGCGACGTCGCGCCGACGGTGGCCGAGCACGTCGGGCCGATGCCGTACCCCGCGCTCAACGCCGCGTTCGACCCGCTGCTGCCGCCGGGCCTGCGGCACTACTGGAAGGCCGCGTTCGTCGAGGAGCTCACCGACGACGCCATCGCCGCACACCTCGAGCACGGGCCGAAGGTGCCCGCGCTGCAGTCGACCATGCACCTGTACCCGATCAACGGCGCCGTCCACCGCGTGGCGGCGGACGAGACGGCGTTCGGTCACAGGGAGGCCAACTTCGCCATGGTGATCGCGGGGATGTGGCCGGACACCGCCGACGACGAGCGGGGCACCGCGTGGGTCCGTGACTACTACGCGGCCATCTCGCCGCACTCGGAGGAGGGCGGCTACGTCAACTTCGTGGCCGACGACGACCAGGACCGGGTGCGCGCCAACTACGGTGCGAACTACGACCGGCTGGTCGAGGTGAAGCGCAGGTACGACCCGGGCAACCTGTTCCACGTGAACCAGAACATCGCGCCGTGACCCGTCGCGACGGCGGCATCGGCCGACCGGTCAGCCGATGCCGCCGGTCGCGCGGATGTTCTGGCCGGTGAGCCAGCGCGCGTCCGGGCCGGCGAGGAACGCGACGACGTCCGCGATGTCGGCGGGCTGCCCGAGCCGCCGGAGCGGCGTCATGGTCGCGAACCGTTTCAGGCCCTCGGGTGTGTTCGTGGAGCGCAGCAGGTCGGTGTCGGTCGCGCCCGGCGAGACCGTGTTGACCGTGATGCCGCGAGGCCCGAGCTCCTGTGCGGCGACGCGGGTGAGCTGCTCGACGGCACCCTTGCTGGCGGCGTAGGCGGAGATGGCCGGTGACGCGAGCACGGTGTTGAGCGTGGAGATGTTGACGATCCGGCCGCCGTCGCGCATGTGCGTGGCCGCGTACGAGAGGGCGAGGAACACCGCCTTGGCGTTGACGGCCATCACATGGTCGTAGTCGTCCTCGCTCGTCTCCGCGAGTGGGGCGGGCCGGTGCTCGGCCGCGGCGTTGTTGACCAGGATGTCGAGGGCGCCGAGGTGCTCGCACGCTTCCTCGAGGAACCGGCGGACCTGGTCGGCGTCGGCGAGGTCGACCTGGATCGCGTGCGCGCGGCCACCGGCGTGGTCGACGGTCTTGGTCACCTCGCGCGCCGCGTCGTGGTTGCGTGCGTAGCCGAAGACGACGTCCGCTCCGTCGCGGGCGAGCCGCTCGACGATCGCCCGGCCGATGCCGCGCGATCCTCCTGTGACGATCGCCGTCCTGCCGTCGAGGGTCCCGCCGAAGGGCTGGGTCATGCCGGTCAGTCTCGCACCCACCGGACCGGGGCCGGGGACGGCGCGGGCTCAGGCGCGGAGCCGGAGACCCTTGGGGGTGGCGTGGAAGCCGGCGGCGCGCAGCGCACCGGCGAGGGGGGTGTCGCGGATCGCCTCGCCGTCGGCACGCTCGACGGCCAGCTTGCCGAGGTGCCCGTCGCGGACGGCGAGCGCGAGCGTGTCGACGGCCGGCTGCAGCACCTCGGGGTCGTCGGTCCAGGACAGCAGCGTGCGGCCGCCGCGTTCGACGTAGAGCACCAGCCGGCCGTCGACGAGCACGACGAGCGCGCCGCTCTTGCGGCCCGGCCGGTGCCCCGCGGCGGTCTCGCCCGGGCGGTCCGGCCACGGCAGCGCCGCGCCGTACGGGTTCGCCGGGTCGGTGGCCGCGAGCGCGAGCGCCGAGTTGTCGGTGGCAGGCGTCGCCGTCTCGTCCTCGGCCGGCGACGGCTGCGCGCGGAGGCGGTCGACCGCCCCCGGTGTGGCGAACTGGGCCGCGCCGAGGCCCTCGACGAAGTAGCCGCGCCGGCAGCGGCCGGACTCCTCGAATGCGCGGAGCACGCGGTAAACCGCGGCGAAGCCGCCAGGGATCCGCTCGGCCGCGACGGCGCCGCGGGTGACGATGCCGTGCCGGTCGAGCAGGACCTCGGCGACGGCGTGCGCGCGCCGGGTCGGCTCGACGTCGCGCGCGGGCGTCAGCGACCAGCGGCCGCGGGTGGACGGGGGACCGGCGCGGCTCGGCATCGACCGGGCCAGCCCGCGTGTCGTGTACCTGCCACGCGGTGGCCGCGGGCGGGCGCGGTGCGTGCCGCGGCCCTCGACGTACGCGCGCAGCGGCGCGATCGTGTCGCCGGTGACGTGGCCCGCCCACACCAGCTCCCACAGCGCGCCGGCCAGCGCGACGTCGTCGGTCGATCTGGTGCGCTCGCCGAGCTGCCGGAAGAACAGCGCGCCGCCGCCGTCCAGCGCGTCGAGGATGCCGCGCTGCTCGTCGGTCGGGTCGAGCTCGACCGGCGGCGGCAGGAGCAGCGGCGCGGCGTCGGCGAGCGCGAGGCTCACCCAGCCGTCGCCGCCGGACAGGTCGCCGCAGCCGACCCACACGACCTCGCCGGACGCGGTGAGCTCGTCCAGCATCGACGGCATGTAGTCGGGGACGCGGGCGGGCAGCACGAGCGACTCCAGCGCGGAGGCCGGCACGGGCGTGCCCTGCAGCTGCTCGATCGCCCGCACCAGGCCGTCGACACCGCGCAACGTCGCCGCGCCCGACGACGTGACGTGCTGCCAGGACGGCAGGAAGGTGGCGAGCTGCTGCTGCGGGACCGGCTCGACCTCGTGCCGGAGCGCGGCGAGCGACCGCCGGCGCAGCCTGCGCAGCACGCCCGCGTCGCACCACTCCAGGCCGGTGCCCCCGGGCCGGAACTCGCCCTCGACGACGCGGCCGTCGGCGGCCAGCCGTTGCAGAGTGGCGGTGACGACGAACACGCCGAGCCCCAGGTGGGCGGCGAGGTCGGCGGCGTGGAACGGGCCGTGCGTGCGCGCGTACCGGCTCACCAGGTCGCCGAGCGGGTCGGCGGTGGAGGCGAGGAACGCGTCCGGCACACCCGGCGGCATCGGCGTGCCGAGGGCGTCACGCAACCGTCCGGCGTCCTCGACCGACGCCCACCGCTCGGTGCCGGCGAGCCGGACCCGGATCACGCGGCGGCTGCCCTCCAGCTCGACCAGCCAGGCGGGGTCGACGCCGCGGGCGACCGCCTCGTCGGTGGTGAGCGGACCGAGCAGCCGCAGCAGGTCGGCGGTGTCCTCGGCGTCGCGGACGCGGCGGTCCGGTGTGAGCCGGGCCAGCTCGCGTTCGACCTCGGCCACGGACTCGGGGTCGAGCAGCTCGCGCAGCTCGGCCTGGCCGAGCAGCTCGGCGAGCAGGGTGCTGTCGAGTGCGAGTGCCTGCGCGCGGCGTTCGGCGAGCGGCGCGTCGCCCTCGTAGATGAACTGCCCGACGTAACCGAACAGCAGCGACTTCGCGAACGGGGACGGCTCGACGGTCTCGACCTCGACGATGCGCACCTTGCGGCGGTCGACGTCACGCAACAGCTCGACCAGGCCGGGCAGGTCGAAGACGTCCTGCAGGCACTCGCGCATCGTCTCCAGCACGACGGGGAAGGACGCGTACTTGCTGGCGACGGAAAGCAGCTGCGCCGAGCGCTGCCGTTGCTGCCACAGCGGCATCCGCTTGCCGGGGCGCTGGCGGGGCAGCAGCAACGCGCGCGCCGCGCACTCGCGGAACCGCGCCGCGAACATCGCCGACGTGCCGACCTCGTCGGTGACGAGCTGCTCGATCTCGTCGGCGTCGAATACCGCGATGCCCGCCGGCGGTGGCTCGTCGGTGTCGGGGATGCGCAGCACGATGCCGTCGTCGGAGTGGGCCGCCTGCGCCTCGACGCCGTAGCGCTCGCGCAGCCGGTGGGTCATGGCCAGCGCCCACGGCGCGTGCACCTGAGCGCCGAACGGCGAGTGCAGGACGAGCCGCCAGTCGCCCAGCTCGTCGCGGAACCGCTCCGCGACGAGGGTGCGGTCGTCGGGCACGTGGCCGGTGGCCTGGCGCTGCTCACCGACGTAGGTGAGCAGGTTGGCCGTCGCCCAGTCATCGAGCCCGGCGGCGTGCAGCCGTTCCGCGGCGGCGTCCGGGTCGAGCCTGGTGAGCTCGCGGGTGAAAGCGCCGAGCGCCCGGCCCAGCTCGGCGGGCCGCCCGGCGGCGTCGCCCTTCCAGAACGGCAGCCGGCCGGCCTGCCCGGGCGCGGGGGAGACGAGGACGCGGTCGTGCGTGATGTCCTCGATCCGCCAGGAGGTGGAGCCGAGCGTGAACACGTCGCCGACGCGGGACTCGTAGACCATCTCCTCGTCCAGCTCGCCCACCCGGGAGGCGCGCTCGCCGACGAGGAACGCGCCGAACAGGCCGCGGTCGGGGATCGTGCCGCCGCTGACCACGGCGAGCCGCTGCGCGCCGGGACGGGCGGAGAGCGTGCCGGCGACGCGGTCCCAGACGACGCGGGGGCGCAGCTCGGCGAACTCGTCGCTGGGGTAGCGGCCGGAGAGCATGTCGAGCACCGCGTCGTACGCCGACTGCGGCAGCGTCTCGAACGGCGCGGCACGGCGGACGAGGGCGAGCAGGTCGTCGACGGGCCAGTCGTCCATCGCGACGGCCGCGACGACCTGCTGGGCGAGCACGTCGAGCGGGTTGCGCGGGTAGTGCATCTGCTCGATCGCGCCGGCGGCCATCCGCTCGGCGACCACCGCGGTGGCGAGCAGGTCGCCGCGGTACTTCGGGAACAGGATGCCCTTGCTGACCGCGCCGACCTGGTGGCCGGCCCGGCCGACCCGCTGCAGGCCGCTCGCGACCGACGGCGGCGCCTCGACCTGGACGACGAGGTCGACCGCGCCCATGTCGATGCCCAGCTCGAGGCTGCTCGTGGCGACCACGGCGGGCAGCCGCCCTGCCTTGAGCGCCTCCTCGGTCTCGGCGCGCTGCTCCTTCGACACCGAGCCGTGGTGGGCGCGGGCGATCTCGGTGGCCGCGCCGCGGCTGGCACCGGACTGGGCCATGACCTGCGCGGGCGCGATGTCGTCGTCGAGCTCGCCGTCGTGCCGCTCGGCCCAGGTCTCGTTGAGCCGTGCGGTGAGGCGTTCCGCCGACCGGCGCGAGTTGGCGAACACGATGGTGGAACCGTGCGACTCGATGAGGTCGAGCACGCGCTCCTCGACGTGCGGCCAGATGGAGTTGCGGGGCTCGGGGCGTGCGTCCGGGGCGTCGCCGTCCGACTCGACGCCGAGCTCGCGCATGTCCTCGACGGGCACGACCACCTGGAGGTCGACCTGCTTGTCGGTGGGCGGCTGGACGACGGTGACCTGCCGGGTGGCCCCGCCGAGGAACCTGGCCACCTCGTCGACCGGGCGGACGGTGGCGGACAGGCCGATGCGCTGCGCCGGCTGCGGGAGCAGCGCGTCGAGCCGTTCGAGCGAGAGGGCGAGGTGGGCGCCGCGCTTGCTGCCGGCGACCGCGTGCACCTCGTCGACGATGACCGTCTCGACGCCGCGCAGCGCGTCGCGGGCCTGGGAGGTGAGCAGCAGGAACAGCGACTCGGGCGTGGTGATCAGGATGTCCGGCGGCCGGGTGGAGAGCCGGCGGCGCTGATCGGCGGGGGTGTCGCCGGAGCGGATCGCCGTGGTCACCTCCGGCACCTCGACGCCGAGCCGGGTGCCGGCGTGCCTGATGCCGGTGAGCGGCGCGCGCAGGTTGCGCTCGACGTCGACGGCGAGCGCCTTGAGCGGCGAGACGTAGAGGACCCGGCAGCGGCGCTTGGGGTCGTCCGGCGGTGGCGCGCCGACCAGCCGGTCGATGGCCAGCAGGAACGCGGCCAGCGTCTTGCCGGACCCGGTGGGGGCGACGACCAGCGGGTGCTCGCCCGCCCGCGCCGCCTGCCAGGCGCCGCGCTGTGCGGCCGTGGGCTCGGCGAACGCGGCCGTGAACCACGCGCGGGTCACCGGCGAGAACGCGTCGAGCACATCGGGCATGGCCCCCATGCTGCCTCGCCCTACCGACAATCCGGAGCGGCGGTGTGGATAATGCCGTGGCATGGCCGGTGAGAAGCCGACGGTGGACTGGACCGACGCGACCTGGCGCAGCGCGCCGGGCGCCGGCGAGTCCGGCTCCGTCGTGGAGATCGCGCAGAAGGACGGCATGTACGGCATGCGGGACCGCCGGCACCCCGACGAGGTGCTGACGTTCACGCCGGGCGAGTGGGACGCGTTCGTCAAGGGCGTCCACGCCGGCGAGTTCGACTGACCGCGACCCGGGTGTCGGCCCTCGCATGATCATGAAGACTTCGGGCTGCCGGAGCGACCTTGAGCCTGCATGATCATGGGTGGCCGGGGCCTGGCCGGGCCCCTCAGGAGGTGATGTCCTTGCGGCCGAAGCGCCACCAGGCGAGGGAGAGGAAGACCACGGCGTAGACCACCGCCGAGATCGTGCCGCGCACCATGTCGTCGGTCTGGACGGGCGAGCTGAGCAGGCCGAGGAACGCCGTCTCGTAGTGCATCGGCAGCAGGCTGCGCAGCCGGCCGAGGGCGCTGATCTGGTCGAGGATGCCGGACAGGACGGCCACCATCACCGCGCCGCCGACGGCGCCGAGCGGCGCGTCCGTGCTGACCGACAGGAAGAACGCGATCGCGGCGGTCGTGAGCAGCACGATCGCGCAGTACCCGATGCTGCCGGCCAGTCGCAGCAATGCCGCCCACGCCGCTACGTCGTCGCCGGACAGGGTCTGGAAGGGCTGCCAGCCGAACGCGATCGCACCCACGGCGAGCGACACCAGGCCGAGCACGACGAGCGCGACGAGCGACAGCAGCAGCCCCACGAGGAGCTTCACCGCGAGCAGTCGGGACCTCGGCACCGGCGCGGCGAGCAGGTAACGCAGGCTGCCGGCGGCGGCGTCCGCCGCCACGGTGTCGCCGCAGAACAACGCCACGATCACCACGAACAGGAACGACGCCGACACCAGCACCATGAACACCGCGAAGTTGGCCGCGCTCGCAGTGGCGAGGCCGATCAGCCCCGTCGACCTGGTCTGCTCGTCGGTGCCGAACTCGAACGCGAGCACGGCGATGACCGGCAGCAGCACGACCAGCCCGAACGTCCAGGCCGTCCGCGGCCTGCGCAGCTGGCGCCGGACCTCCGTGCGAACCCGGAACACCCGCGTCATGACCCCTGCCTCTCGACCAGCGTCAGGAACGCGTCCTCGAGGCGGTGCTGCGGCAGCACGTCGTCGACGCCGATGATCTCCGCGACCGAGCCCGCAGCGACGAGCTCGCCGCTGCGCATGACCACGACGTGGGTGCAGGTCTGCTCGACCTCGCCCAGCAGGTGGCTGGACACGAGCACCGAACGCCCGTCGCGGGCGTAGCGCCGCAGCACCTGGCGCATCTCGGCGATCTGCGGCGGGTCGAGGCCGTCGGTCGGCTCGTCCAGGATGAGCAGCTCGGGCAGCCCGAGCATGGCCTGCGCGATCGCCAGCCGCTGCCGCATGCCGTGGCTGTAGGTACGCACGCGGCGGCGGACGGCGTCGCCGAGCTGGGCGACGGCCAGGACCTCGTCGAACCCCGCGTCCGCCCACGGCCGTCCCGTCGCCTCCCAGTAGAGGCGCAGGTTGTCGATGCCGGACAGGTGCGGCAGGAAGCCCGGGCCCTCGACGAGCGCGCCGATCCTGGCCAGCGCGGGCGCGCCCGGCACCACCCGCTGGCCGAACACCCGCACCTCGCCGGACGTCGGCCGCATCAGGCCGAGCAGCACCCGCAGCATCGTGGTCTTGCCGGCGCCGTTGGGGCCGAGCAGGCCGACGACCTGGCCGCGCTCGACCCGGAACCCGACGCCGCGCACCGCCACGAAGCCGTCGGCGTACGTCTTGTGCAGGTCGCGGATCGCCAGCGGCACGTCGGCGAGCGCCTGGTCGACGTCGGCGTCCCTGCGCCGCCGCCGCAGCCGCGCCGCGAACAGGACGGCGACCAGTCCGAGCACCACGAGGCCGAGCAGGCCCGCCAGCACCGGCCGCCAGACGCCGGCGGCGTCGACGACCGGTGTCGCCGCCACCTGCGGCATCCGCACGACCCGGTCGCCGAGCCCGACGAGGTACGCGGCCGGTGCGGCGGGCCCCGCGTACGCGCGGTCGGCGGTGTCGAGGACGACCCGTACCCGGTGGCCGGCGTCGAACCGGTGCACGACGCCCGGCAGCCGCACCGCCACGGGCGCCGCGCGGGCGAGCGCGGCGGCGTTCGTCGTGTGCGGCAGCCCGGTGAGGCGCAACGCCGCGGCCTGCCCGCCCACCAGGGTGGCGGTGCCGTTGGGCGCGACGTCGTAGAGCTTCGCGAAGAGCACGGCGCTGCCCGTGGACGACGCCGCCCGCACCGTTATCGTCGGCGTGCCCACGACGTCGAGCGGGTGGCTCCGCTTCGCCGACTGGAAGTACGCCGCCTGCCCGGGGATCTCGGTGCTCACCGGCAACCCGTCGAGCAGACCGCCGCCGGGCAGCGACGACACGGCCGCGGGTGTGCCGTCGGGTGGGTTCGCGACCGGCTGCGGCGGGCCGGTGAGCGGTACGGACGCCGCCGGCTCGTTACCGCCGAGGCCGGGGTAGCGACGGGTCGACGAGGCGTTGGTCAACGGCGTGCCGTCGCCCTGCCGGCCGAGCACCCGGCTGAACGTGAAGCTCGTGTCCGGGGCATCGGCGGGGGCACCGGGTGCGGCGGAATGTGTACCGCCGTCGTGCTTCAGGTAGTGGGCCAGCCACTGCGCGGTGAGCGCGCGGACGCGGTCGTGGTCGTCGGGCGAGCCGTCGCCGCCGTCGTGGCCGCCGGAGTACCAGGCCACCCGCACCGGTGTGCCGGCCGCGGCGATGCCGCGCGCGTTGGCGTCCGCCTGGTCGAGCGGGAACAGGCTGTCGGCCGTGCCCTGGATCAGCAGCGTCGGCGCCTTGATCCGGCCGAGCACCCCGGCGGGGCTGGACCTGGCCAAGAGCTCCGTGGTCGCCCTGCTCGGCCGGCCCGTGGTCACGGCCTCGCGGTAGAGGCGGCAGACATCCGGCGCGAACCGCCCGCAGGACGGGTCCGTGCGCGGCGCGAGCCCGCCGGTGAACAGCTCACCGAGCCAGGCCCGCTTGAGCACCCCGGGCGGGACGGGCCCGCCGCTCGGCCGGGATTCCGGGTGCGGCGGCAGGGCTGCGGCGTTCGGGAACAGCGAGGCGCCGAGCGAGTTCCAGGTGATCTGCGGGACGATCGCGTCCACGCGATGGTCGTACGCGGCGAGCAGCAGCGCCAGCGCGCCGCCGTACGAGCCGCCGACGACGCCGACCCGTGGGTCGTCCGGCCCGTCGCGTGCGACCTCGGGTCGGTGACCGAGCCAGTCGAGCAGCCGCCGCGCGTCGGTCACCTCGTAGTCGGGACTGTCCAGGTGGATCTGACCGCCCGACCGCCCGAACCCTTCGGCGGTCCAGGTGAGCACGACGTATCCGAGCTTCGCGAGGTCGCGGGCGTCCTTCGCCACCGACGCCTTCGTGCCGCCGAAGCCGTGGGCCAGCAGCACGGCGGGCACCGGGTGATGCGCATCCGCCCCGGCGGGGACGTAGAGCGTGGTGTCGAGCCGGACGGGCTGCCGGCCGGCCGGGCCGGTGTGCACCGTCAGCGTGCGCGCCTCGGCCCGGTACGACGGCCCGCGTGACACGACGGCGACCAGCACCGCCGCGCCCACCAGGACGACGGCGAGCAGCGCCGCGAGCACGCGAGCGCGGCGGCGTCTGGGCAGGGCGAACGGCATGGTCTCAACCGTATTCGGCGACGGGCCTTACCGACGTCCGTCCACAGGCGTAGCCGGGACCGCCGGGTAAGGCCTCAGCCGCCCTTACTCGACCCGTTCTACCGATGCCGCAGGGGTGCCCTTACGCCGATTCTCATAAGTACGGAGCAGCAGACGGAGGAACGGTGAACACCCTGACACTCGCCGAGTTCGCAGAACAGCACAGGCACGACCTGCTGGTCGAGGCGACCGAGTACCGCGAGGCCGTGCAGGCCCGCCGCGGCCGCTTCGGTCGCCGGCGCGCCCGCACCGCCCGTTCCAAGGCGCGGCACGGGCTCACCGGTCGCCGGCCGCAGGCAGCCACCCGATGACGGCGACGGGCCCGGGTCGGCTCGATCCGGCCCTCGCCCTCGACGACGCACGTGGTCCCTCTACCCGGACAAGGACACCGGGTAGAGGGACCACGAGCATGTCGGGCGTCCTCGCGGTGTCCGCGCGGCGCGAAACACCGCGACCGGTGTCCCCCTCCTGTGCGAGCATTGCTGACGTGCCGCGGATCGGCTCGGGAGTCCCGCTCGTAGCCCGCGACGCCGAGCTCCGCACCCTCACCGAACTCGTCGACCGGGTGCGCGCAGGCGACGCGGCCGCCGTCCTGCTCGGCGGCGAGGCGGGCGTCGGCAAGTCCCGGCTGCTCGCCGAGCTCTCCGCCCGCGCCGAGTCGGACGGGATCGAGGTACTCGCCGGCGGCTGTGTGGACGCCGCGGAGGCGAGCCTGCCGTACCTGCCGTTCGCCGAGATCGTCGGCCAGATGGGCGCGAGCCACCCCGACCTGCTCGACGGCCACCCCGCGCTGGCGCGGCTGCTGCCCGGCGCGCCGCTGCCCGGAGCGCTGCGGCCCGAGGACCGTGACCTCGGCCAGCGGCAGATGTTCGAGGGCCTCCACGACGCACTCGCCGAACTGGCCCGCGACCACCCCGTCCTGGTGACGATCGAGGACCTGCACTGGGCCGATCGGTCCAGCCTCGACCTGCTCACCTTCCTGCTCTCCCGCAGCTACGAGCGGATCGCGCTGGTCGCGAGCTTCCGTTCCGACGAGCTGCACCGCAGGCACCCGCTCCGTCCCGTTCTCGCCGAACTGCTCAGGTTCCCCGGCGTCGAACGCCTCGACCTCAGCCCGTTCGACCAGGCAACTGCGCTCGCGTTCGTGCGCACGCTGTGCGCCGCCGATGCCACGATCCGGTCCGAGCAGGAGATGCGGGTCATCGCCGCACGCAGCGAGGGCAACGCCTTCCTGGCCGAGGAACTCGTGTCCGCCGGCACCGACGCGCTGCCCGTGAGCGTCGCGGACGTACTGCTCAGCCGGGTCGAGCGGTTGTCACCCACCGCGCAGCAGCTGGTCCGGCTGGCGTCCGTCTCCGGCCGGCGGGTGCGGCACGATCGGCTGCGCGCCGCCACCGAGCTGTCCGACGACGAGCTCGACGCCGCACTGCGCGAGGCCGCGGCGCAGCACGTCCTCGTCCCCGACGGCGACGGGTACGTCTTCCGCCACGCGCTGCTCCGCGAGGCCGTCTACGCCGACCTGATGCCCGGTGAGCGCACCAGGTGGCACGCGGCGTACGCCGCCGCGCTGCGCGACGACACGACCACGGGGGCGGCCGCCGAACTCGCCCACCACGCCGCCGAGAGCCACGACGACGCCGTGGCGCTGGCCGCGTACGTGCGCGCCGCGCGCGAGGCCGGCCGGTTGGGCGCGCCGACCGAGGCGCTGCACAACGCGGAACACGCGTTGCAGCTGTGGCCCACGGTGGCCGACCCGGAGACGGTGGCCGGCATCAGCGAGGTCATGCTCTACCGCGCCACCGCCCTCTACGCCGACAACGCCGGGGAGACCGACCGCGCGCTGCGGCACAGCGAGGTCGCACTCCGGCTCGCCGACCGCACCGGCGACCCGTTGCTCGCGGCGGGCACCCGCCGCGCCCGCGCGGAGTACCTGATGCGGGTGACCTTCGGCGTCGAGGAGGCCGACCGGCTGGCCGAGGAGGCCGAGGAGCTCGTGGCCGGCCTGCCGCCGAGCGTGGAGAAGGCGTGGGTGCAGGCGGTGCACGCGACGATCGCACTCACCCTCGACCGCTTCGACGACGCCCGCGAGTACGCCGGCCGGGCCGTGGCGACGTACCAGTACCTGCCCGCGGACGCCGACGCCGGTGGCGTCGACATCGACGCGATGGTCACGATGGCGCGTGCGGACGACTCGACCGGGCGCTACGAACAGGCGTGCCGCGGTCTCGCCGCGGCCGTGGCGAAGGCGGACGGGCGCGGCGTCCTGGGCGTCGAGCTGCGGGCCCGGTTCGGCCTCGGCGTGGTGCTCCTCGACCACGGCGAGCTGGCGGCCGCGGTCGACGCGTTCGCCACCGGCGAGCGGGTGGCCGCCGAGAACGGGTTGTCCTGGAGCGGCGGCTATGGGCTCGAGACCAAGATCATGCGGATGATCACCCAGTTCCAGACCGGCGAATGGGACGCCATCGACGCCACCGCCGACCTGCCCGGGCGCACCGTCCCCGCGAGTGTCCTGGCCCGGGTCGTCGCCGCGGGGCTGCCCGTCGCCGTCGCGCGCGGCCGGTTCACCGAGGCCGAGCGGCGGCTGGCCGAGCTGTGCGACCCGTGGCCCAGCGACGACCAGGACGTCCGGCTCGTGACGACGGCCGGCTGCGAGCTCGAGATCTACCGCGGCCGGCCCGAGCGGGCGGCCGAGTGGATCGAGACCGGCCTGGCCTGGATGCAGAAGCTCGAGCCGTTCCACCTGATCGAGGTGCGCTTCGGCGCACTCGGCGTGGCGGCGTACGTCGAGATCGCCGAGCGGGCCAGGCAGCGGGGCGACACCGACGCCGCGGACGCCGCCGTCGCCGCCGGCGAGAAGCTGCGCGAGTCCGCCGAGGCCGCGATCGAGCACGCCCGCACGACCGTCGGTCCCGAGGGCCGGGCCTGGCACGCACGGCTGCAGGCCGAGATCTCCCGGCTGCACGGCGAGCACGACGCCGAGGCGTGGCGCACCGTCGTCGCCGAGTTCGGCTACGGCGAGGTGTTCCGCCAGGCCGAGGGGCGGTGGCGGCTCGCGGAGGCGCTCGTCGCCGCCGGCGACCGCGCCGGGGCGGCCGCCGAGCTGCGGCAGGCGCTCGACGTCGCCGACCGGCTCGGCGCCGTACCGCTGCGCGAGTCGATCCGCCGGCTGGCCAGGCGCGCCCGCATCCAGCTCGGCGACGAGCCGCCCGCCGCGCCGTCGCGCACGCCGGACACGCTCACGCCGCGCGAGCTCGCCGTCCTGCGCCTGGTCGCGGAGGGCCGGACGAACCGGCAGGTCGGCGAGGAGCTGTTCATCAGCGAGAAGACCGTGAGCGTGCACCTCTCGCGGGTCATGGGCAAGCTCGGCGCCGCGAACCGCACGGAGGCGGTCAACGTCGCCCACGACCGCGGCCTGCTGACCTGACCGCCACGGCACTGCGGGCCTAACCGACACTTCCGGGGATTAATTCGACGTGATCTGACATCAGCGCGTTACCTCTCGCCGCTCTCGTCGTTCTTCACCACGAGGGCAGGCGAGGTGCCTGACTCTCCGCGTGGTCGTCCCGTCGGGTCAACCCCCCGGGACCCGACGG
>DASUWX010000192.1:0-16015 GCA_036378185.1 Streptosporangiales bacterium
TGTGCGTGTCGGTGAGGTACGGACCGAAGCCGATGACGTAGGCGCCGTCGGGACCGAAGTGGTTGTAGACGACGTCGAGGGCGACGGCGAGCCCGCGCGCATGGCAGGCATCGACGAACGCCTTCAGCCCGTCGGGCCCGCCGTACGGCTCGTGCACCGAGTACGGTGCGGCGACGTCGTAGCCCCAGCCGCGCCGCCCCGGGAACGCGTGCACCGGCAGCAGCTCGACGACGTCGACGCCGAGCTCCACGAGGTGGTCGAGCTTTCCGATCGCGCCCGCGAACGTGCCCTCGGGCGTGAACGTGCCCACGTGCAACTCGTACACGACGGACCCGGCCAGAGGGACGCCGCGCCAGTGCTGGTCGTGCCACTCGAAGACGTCCTGGTCGTAGCGTCTGGTGAGCGCGTGCACACCGTCGGGCAGCCACACCCCGCGCGGGTCCGGGCGCGGCTCGCCGCCGTCCAGCGCGAAACCGTACGGCGTGCCGGTCGGCACCATCGGTACCTCGACGCTCCACCATCCGCGCGCCTGGTCGCGGTGCATCGGGTGCGCGACGCCGTCGACGTGAGCGTCGACGGCGTCGGCTGCTGGTGCCCACACCCGGAAGGTGCTCATCCGGGTTCCCCTGCGGTGGTCATCGGCTCAGTCTTCCCGATCGCCGCCGAAGTTGCGGAGCAGATACGCGACCGGGAACGCGCCGAGCAGGTCCGCGAGCCGCGCGTGTCCCTCGTACGAGCGGCCGGAGAGGACGTCGGTCCACTCGCCCGGCGGCAGCCCCAGCCAGGTCGCGCGCCAGCCGCCGGTGGCGCGCAGCCGCACCGGGAGGCGCGGGGTGACCGTGACCGCGTCGCCGCGGGAGAACGCCACGACGTGGTCGGCGCGCTCGCCGCCGGCGGCGAGCGGCCGGTAGGCGCCGAACCCGCCGGAGCGGCGGCGGAGCGTGCGCAGCACCCGGCTCACGAGGTGGACCTTGGCCGCGTCAGGATCGGCCCGCCAGTCGGGCGGTGCGGCGGCGTCCACCTCGACCAGCGCGGCGGCGAGTGCGCCGTAGTCGACCGGGGTGCGGTTGTCCGGGTCGACCAGCACCAGCCGGGCGCCCTCGGTGCCCTGGTAGGTGTCGGGCACGCCGGGCATCGTGAGCTGCAGGAGCTTGGCGGCGAGCAGGTCGGTGACCCACGGCTCGTGCAGCTCGGCGACGAACCGCGCGACGTCGTCGCGCACGGCCTCGTCGGCCAGCACCGCCTCGGCGTGCCCGGTCACCGCCCGTTCGTACGCCTCGTCCTGATGCAGCCAGGAGGTCTGCGTCTTCGCCTCGCGGACCGCCTTGGTCAGGTACGCGGTGAGCCGGTCGGCGGTGATCGGCCAGGCGCCGACGAGGGTGAGCCAGAGCAGGTGGTCCGTGCGGTCGTCGACGCCGTCGGCGCGGCCGGCCAGCCCGCGCCACCTGGCGACGGCCTCGGCCCATCGGTCCGGCCGCTCCGCGATCAGCCGCAACCGCGCGCGGACGTCCTCGCCGCGCTTGGTGTCGTGCGTCGACAACGTGGTCATCGAGGTGGCCGAATGCCCGCCGGCGTACCGGTGGAACGCGGCCACCGGGTCGGTCTCCAGGTGGCCCGGGTCGGCGCCCACCTCGCACAGCGACGGCAGGGCGAGCCAGCGGTAGAACGCCGTGTCCTCGACACCCTTCGCCGCGAGCGCACCGGAGGTCTGCTGGAACCTGGCGACGAACTCCGCGAGGGGAGCTCGATCCACTCCGCCACCCCCGGAATCCCCGCCGCCGTCCATTCCGCCACCCCCGGAATCCCCGCCGTCCGCCGCCGCCGGCGTACGGCCGAGCAGCAGGTCGACGACGAGGCCGACCGTCGTCGACAGTTCGGGCGACGCCGTGGCCGCGGCGTTCCCGGCGCGCTCGAGCACGCCGGTGTCGGCCGGGCCGGCCGGAGATCCGGGGACGAGGTAGGTGCGGTAGACGGGCATCGCGACGAGCAGCGCGTCCAGCGCGTCGCCGAGCAGCTCCGGGTCGGCGCCCGGCAGGCAGCGGACGAGCAGGGCCGTGAGCCTGCGCCGTTCGGGTGCGAGCACCTCCGCGAGCACGTCCCGCTTGGCCGACGCCACCGCCTCCGGGTACGTCTCGGTGACCCCGGTCAGGGCGGCATGGGCCGCCACCAGGCCGTCGGCGCCGCGCCGGTCGAGCAGCGCCGCCTCGACGGCCGGCAGCGAGTCGTAGCCCGTGGTGCCGTCGCAGGGCCAGTCCGCCGGCAGCGTCTCGCCCGTGCCGAGGATCTTCTCCACGACGAGCCACGTGTCCGGCACCGCCGCGCGGAGGCGGTCCAGGTACCCGCGGGGGTCGGCCAGGCCGTCCGGGTGGTCGATCCGCAGCCCCTGCACGTCGCCCGCCGCGACCAGGTCGAACAGCAGCCGGTGCGTCCGCAAGAACACGTCCTCGTCCTCCACTCGCAGGCCGATGAGCGTCGACACGTCGAAGAACCTGCGGTAGTTGAGCCGGTCGGCGGTCGCCTTCCAGTTCTCCAGCGCGTAGTGCTGGGCGTGGACGAGCTCGGCGGTCGGCAGCCCGGCCGTGGCGGGGGCGATCGGGAACTCGTGGTCGTGGTAGACGAGCCGGTCGCCGTCACGGGCCAGCTCACCGCTCGCGAGCGCCTCGTCGACGCCGGTGCCGAGCACGGGGAGGACGAGGCGGTCGTCGCCGGCCGCCCAGTCGATGTCGAACCAGTGCGCGTACTCCGACTCCCGGCCGTCGCGCAGCACCGCCCACAGCGCCGGGTTGGTCGACTCCGGCGTGGGGATCGCCATGTGGTTGGGGACCACGTCGACGACGCAGCCGAGCCCGTGCTCGCGCAGCGCGCCCTGCAGCACCCGCCAGCCCTCGACGCCGCCGCGCTCGGCCGAGATGCGGCTGTGGTCGACCACGTCGTAGCCGTGCCTCGAGCCCGGTGCCGCCTCGAGGATCGGCGACAGGTAGACGTGCGTGACGCCGAGGGAGGCGAGATGCGGGACGACGGCCGCGGCCTCGTGGAACCCGAACTCCGCCGTGAGCTGGAGCCGGTACGTCGACGTCGGTGGCATCGTCCCCCTCGGCGGTGGTCAGGTCCTGCGCAGCACGATCATCGAGCGTGCCACCACGTCGATCTTCTGGCCGGCCTTGGCAGTGGGCCGGTACGAGGCGTCCGCGCTCGCGGTGTCGAACTCCACCTCCCACGTCTCGCCGAAGGTCGCCTGCGGCAGCGTGAACGTGAGGTCCCTGCTGTAGGCGTTGAACATCAGCAGGAACGAGTCGTCGCGCACCTGCTCGCCGTACGCGTCCGGTTCGGTGAGCGCGTCGCCGTTGAGGAAGACGCTGAGCGTCTGGCTGAACCCGTCGTTCCAGTCGGTGTCGGTCATCTCCTGGCCGGCGGACGTGAACCACGAGATGTCGCGCAGCTTGTCGCCGGAGCCGCGGACGGTCCGGCCCTGGAAGAACCGGCGGCGCCGGAACACCGGGTGCGCGTGCCGGAAGGCGACCAACCTGGCGACGAAGTCGAGCAGCTCGCCCTTCTCGTCGTCGAGCGTCCAGTCGACCCACGTGACGGTGTTGTCCTGGCAGTACCCGTTGTTGTTGCCCAGCTGGGTGCGCCCGATCTCGTCGCCGTGCAACAGCATCGGCGTGCCCTGCGAGAGCAGCAGCGTCGCGAGGAAGTTGCGCTTCTGCTGTGCCCGCAGCTTGTTGATCGCGGGGTCGTCGGTGGGACCCTCGACGCCGCAGTTCCACGAGCGGTTGTCGTCGGTGCCGTCCCGGTTGCCCTCGCCGTTGTCCTCGTTGTGCTTCTGGTTGTACGAGACCAGGTCGGCGAGCGTGAAGCCGTCGTGGGCGGTGACGAAGTTGATCGAGGCGAACGGGCGCCGCCCGCTCGACTCGTAGAGGTCGCTCGACCCGCAGATGCGCGAGGCGAACTCCGGGACGTTCGGCGTCTGGCCGCGCCAGAAGTCCCGCACCGTGTCGCGGTAGCGGCCGTTCCACTCCGTCCAACCCGGCGGGAAGTTGCCGACCTGGTAGCCGCCCTCGCCGACGTCCCACGGCTCGGCGATCAGCTTGACCTGGGAGACGATCGGGTCCTGCTGGACGAGGTCGAAGAACGCCGACAGCTTGTCGACGTCGTGCAGCTCACGTGCCAGCGCCGACGCGAGGTCGAACCGGAACCCGTCGACGTGCATCTCGGTGACCCAGTACCGCAGCGAGTCCATGATGAGCTGCAGCGTGTTCGGGTTGCGCACGTTGAGGCTGTTGCCCGTGCCGGTGTAGTCCATGTAGTAGCGCGGGTCGTCGTCGAGCAGTCGGTAGTAGGCGGCATTGTCGAGCCCGCGGAAGCACAGCGTGGGCCCGTTCTCGTTGCCCTCGCCGGTGTGGTTGTAGACGACGTCGAGGATCACCTCGATGCCGGCCGCGTGCAGGTCGCGCACCATCTGCCGGAACTCCTGCACCTGCTCGCCGGTGTCGCCGGAGTTCGAGTACCGGTTGTGCGGCGCGAAGTAGCCGATGGTGTCGTAGCCCCAGTAGTTCTGCTTGCCCTGCTTCTGCTGCTGCTCGGTGACGACGAACTGGTGGACGGGCAGCAGCTCGACCGCCGTCACGCCTAGCTTGGTGAAGTGCTCGATCACGGACGGGTGGCCGAGCCCGGCGTACGTGCCGCGCAGCTGCTGCGGGACGTCCGGATGCTGGACGGTGAGGCCCTTGACGTGGGCCTCGTAGATCACCGACTCCGAGTACGGCGTCCGCGGGTTGCGGTCGTCGCCCCAGTCGAAGTACGGGCTGACGACCACCGAGAACATCGTGCTCGACGCGCTGTCGTCGGTGTTCATCGCGTCCGGGTCGTCGAGCCGGTGGCCGAACACCGAGGGGTTCCACTCGATGCCGCCCTCGACCGCCTTGGCGTACGGGTCGAGCAGCAGCTTGGCCGGGTTGCAGCGCATTCCCTTGGCGGGGTCCCACGGCCCGTGCACGCGGTAGCCGTAGCGCTGGCCGGGGCCGATGCCGGGCAGGTAGCCGTGCCAGGTGTAGCCGTCGACCTCGGTGAGCTCGTACCTGGTCTCGCCGCCGTCGGGGTCCAGCAGGCACAGCTCCACCCGCTCGGCGACCTCGGAGAAGACCGCGAAGTTCGTGCCCGAGCCGGTGTACGTGGCACCGCGAGGGTACGGCTGTCCGGGCCACAGGGTCATCGAAGGGACCTCGAGGGAAGGGTCATGCGGCGAGCCTAGCGACCGATCCCCAAGATCAGGAAAGTTCCAGGACGCCGGCGCGACGCAAAGTCTTCATGGTCGACGGCTAGCGCACGGGCGGAGTGATCCTGCTCACGATCCCGGCGACGTCCAGGCCCGTCGGCAGTGCGCCGAAGGTGTGTCCCCAGTCGCCGCCGAGCCGGGTGGCGCAGAAGGCGTCCGCGACCGCCGGGTCGCCCGCGCGCACCAGCAGCGACCCGGCGAGCACCAGCGCGGCACGTTCGGCGAGCCGGCGGGCGCGCGCCTCGATGCCGTCCATGTCGGCGAGGTCGGTGAGCAGGTCCGCCACCGCCTTGTCCAGCCGGGCGTCCACGCCGCGGGTCGACCCGATCTCGGTCAGGAACGCGTCCAGTGTGGCCCGGTCGCGCAGGGCGCGGAGCAGGTCGAGCGCATTGACGTTGCCCGAGCCCTCCCAGATGGAGTTGAGCGGTGCCTCCCGGTAGAGCCGGGCCATGCCCCATTCCTCCACGTAGCCGTTCCCGCCGAGGCACTCCAACGCCTCACCTACGGTGACCGGCGTGCGCTTGCACACCCAGTACTTCGCGACCGGCAGGCCGATCCGCAGCAGGTCGCGCTCACCGGCGTCGGCGGCGGCCGCCAGCCGCAGCAGCAGCGTGGTGGCGGCCTCGGACTCGACGGCGAGGTCGGCCAGCACGGCGCGCATCAGCGGCTGGTCGGCGAGCAGCGCGCCGAACGCCCTCCGGTGGGCGGCGTGGTGGGCTGCGCGGACGACGGCCTGCCGCATGATCGCCGCCGACCCGGCGACGCAGTCGAGCCGGGTCGCCGCGACCATCTCGATGATCGTCGGCACGCCGCGGCCCTCGTCGCCGAGCCGCCTGGCGAGCGCCCGGTCGAACTCGACCTCGCTCGACGCGTTCGACCGGTTGCCCAGCTTGTCCTTGAGCCGCTCGATGCGGAACGCGTTGCGGGTGCCGTCGGGCAGCACGCGGGGGAGCACGAAGCAGGTGAGCCCGCCCGGCGCCTGCGCGAGGACGAGGAACACGTCGCTCATCGGCGCCGAGCAGAACCACTTGTGCCCGGTCAGCGCGTACTCGCCGTCGACGCCCGTGGGCTCCGCGGTGGTGACGTTCGCCCGGACGTCCGAGCCGCCCTGCTTCTCGGTCATGCCCATGCCGGCGAGCGCCCCGGCCTTGCCGCTGACCGGGCGCAGGCCGGGCTCGTAGCGCCGTGCGGTCAGCGCAGGCACCCAGGCGTCCGCCAGCGCGGGGTCGACGCGCAGCGCGGGGACGGCGGCGTGCGTCATCGACACCGGGCACAGGTGTCCCTGCTCGACCTGCGACCAGACGTAGAAGCCCGCGGCGCGGGCGACGTGCGCGCCGGGCCGGGGGTCGGCCCACGGTGCGCCGGTGAGCCCCCAGCCGACGGCCCGTTCGAGCAGCGCGTGCCAGGACGGGTCGAAGTCGACCTCGTCGATCCGTACGCCGGTGCGGTCGTGGGTGCGCAGCACCGGCGGGACCGCGTTCGCCCGCTCGCCCCACGCCTGCGCCTGTTCCCCGCCCGCCGCGACGCCGATCTCGGTGAGTTCGGCGGCCGCCCACGACGCGCCGTACCGCTCGACGCCGGCGACGAGCGCGGGATCGCAGGCGAACACGTCGTAGCCCGTGAGGGGCGGCACCTGGTTGGTCACGGTCATGCCCTCACCGTAGACGGCCCGACCCGACGCGCGGTCCCGCCACCTGACGGAAGATGGTGGTCATGACCCGTACGGTAGGGCCGTGACGACGGCGACGGAGGAGCGTCATGGCATACGCGCGCTAGCTGCACGGTTGCGCGCGGCGGTCCTGCGACCCCGCTGGATCGTCGGTCTCCGCCTCGCGTCGACGATCGCCTGGCGCACCATCGTCGCGCTGTTCCGGTACCGGGTCACCGGTCTCGCCGCCGAGGCGGCGTTCTGGGCGCTGCTCTCGCTGCCGCCGCTGGTGCTCGGGCTGATCGGCCTGCTGGGTCACTTCCGCGGCTGGCTGGGGCAGGAGACGCTGAACGACATCCGCACCTGGCTGCTCGGCAACGCCGCCGTCGTGCTCACCCAGAACACCGTGAACGTCGTGGTCGCGCCGATCGTCGACGACGTGTTCCGCGGCGGATCGGCCGACATCATCTCGCTCGGCTTCATCATCTCGCTCTGGTCCGGCTCGCGGGCGATGAACGTGTACGTCGACACCATCACGATCGCGTACGGGCTCGCCGGGCGCCGCGGCATCATCCGCACCCGGGCGCTCTCGTTCACGCTCTACCTGATCGGGCTGGCGATCGGGCTCGTGCTGCTGCCGCTGCTGGTGGCCGGGCCGACCCTGGTCGAGCACGCGATACCGCGGAGCGTCGGCTGGGTGAACGTGTTCTACTGGCCGGTGCTGATCCTGGTGAGCATCGCCGTGGTGACCTCGCTGTACTCGGTGAGCGTCCCCGTCCGGTCGGCCTGGTGGCGCGATCTGCCCGGGTCGGCCATCGCGGTGCTCATCTGGATCGGCGGCAGCTTCTTCCTCCGCGAGTACCTCGGCGTGTCGTTCTCCGGCTCGACGATCTACGGCTCGCTCGCCGCGCCGGTGGCGGTTCTCGCCTGGCTCTACCTGACGTCGTTCGCCGTCCTCATCGGCGCCGCGTTCAACGCCGAGATCGACAAGCAGTGGCCGTCGCCGGGCACGGCGATGGCACGCCGGGAGGGCGGCCGTCCGGGCCGGCCCGCCGTGGACGTGGACGGGAAATTCCTGTGACGCCGGTGATCCCGCGGGTTATGGTCGGCGCGTAGTCGAACGACGCCTGATCTTCGGGAGGTGAGCCGCGATGACCCTGGCAACCGCACTGTCGCGTTTTCCCTTCCATACCCGGGCCTGAGACCGGTCCGGCCACACGGGCCGGCCGTATCGAGCCCGTCGCAGAAAGGCGTTCCCGATGCCTGCATCCACTCTTGCGTCCCTCGGCTGGGACGCCCCGCGAGCCGCCGCGTTCGCCGCGATCGCCGACCATGACCTGTTCCCCGCCCGGGTGACCCGCGTCGACCGCGGCGCCTGCGAGCTGCTCGCCGAGACCGGCCCGTTGCGGGCCAGCTTCGGCTCGGCCGTGCTGTGCACCCCGCCCTGCACCGGCGACTGGACCGCCGTGCGCCGGTGGCCGGACGAACGCGTCACCGTCGACGCCGTGCTCGAACGCCGGACGCTGGTGCGCAGGCTCGTCGTGTCGCCGGGGCAGTCCGCGACACAGCCGCTCGCCGCCAACGTCGACGTCGTGCTCGTCGCGGAGGGCGCCGTTCCCGATCCCGACCTCGGCCGGCTCGAACGGCTGCTCGCGGTGGCGTGGGAGAGCGGCGCGGAACCGGTGGTACTGCTGACGAAGGCCGACGCCGCCGGGCCCGCGGTCGACGTCCTGCTCCGGGACGCCGCGGCCGTGGCTCCCGGCGTCGACGTCCACGCCATCAGCGCCGTCACCGGCGCCGGTCTGGACGCCGTGCGGGGCCACCTCGCGCCCGGCCGCACCGCCGCGCTGCTGGGCGCGTCCGGCGTGGGCAAGTCGACACTGGTGAACGCGCTCGCCGGCGCGACGGTCATGGCGACGCGCCGGCTGCGCACCGACGGCAAGGGCCGGCACACGACCGTCACCAGGGAGCTCATCCCGCTGCCGGGCGGCGCCGTCCTCATCGACACGCCGGGCCTGCGCAGCATCGGCCTGAACATCCCCGTCGAGTACGTCGAACGCGTCTTCGCCGACATCGACGAGTTGGCGACGCGGTGCCGGTTCGCCGACTGCGCGCACGAGTCCGAGCCGGGGTGCGCCGTGCTGGCCGCGCTGGAGTCGGGCGAGCTGCGCGAGCGCAGGCTCGCGAGCTGGCGCAAGATCCGCCGGGAGGCGCTGTACCAGCAGGCCCGTGCGGACGCGCGACTGCGCGCCGAACGGCGCAGGAAGCTGCTCAAGCAGGGCAGGGAGGCGCGGGAGGTCCGCCGCGGCGCCCGCCCCTGATCCGTGTGGCCGCGCCCAGCGTCGAACCGTGTTCTCGCGCCGTGTCCCGCCGGCCCTTCTCCAAATGATCACGGTATGTCAGTTTCCAGGGCCTACCGAGGCGAGTACCCACTTCTCCTGTGTTGCCGCACGCGGGAAGTAGGTACTCGACTGGGTGAGTTCCCTGGAAACCCACATACCGTGATCATTTGGAACCGGCGGACCCTTGAGGCGGTGAGCCGGACGCGCCGCCCGGAGCGCGGTCGTCGAGACGGCGAGGGGCACACTGGTGGCATGCGGTTCCGCGACCGCACGGATGCGGGCGAGAAGCTGGCCGACGCGCTGTCGGGGTACGGCGCGGACCGGCCGCTGGTCGTGGGGCTCGCGCGCGGCGGCGTCGTCGTCGCGGCCGCCGTCGCCCGGGGACTGGACGCGCCGCTGTACGTCACCGTCGTGAGGAAGCTGGGTCACCCCCGGGAGCCCGAGCTCGGTCTCGGCGCCGTGGCCGAGGACGGCGTGCCGGTGTGGAACGAACCGGCGCTGTCCCGGTTCCGGCTGGACGAGCGGGCGACGTACGAGGTGCTCGCGAGGGAGCGTGCCGAGCTGGCGAGGAGGCTGCGGCGGTACCGGTCCGCGCGGCTGCCGGACCGGCTGGACGGGCGCACCGTGATCCTGGTCGACGACGGGCTGGCGACCGGCGGATCGGCGCGCGCGGCGCTCGCGTACGTCGCGCGGAAGGGCCCGGCTCGGTTGGTGCTGGCCGTGCCGGTCGGCGCACCGGACATCGTCGGCATGCTCCGTGCGGAGGTGGACGACCTCGTGGTGCTCGCGTCGCCGCCGGAGCTGCGGGCGGTCGGGGAGTGGTACGACCGGTTCGAGCAGTGTGATGACGCCCAGGTACTCGATGCGTTATCGGGTGATCACGGGGAGCGTTCTTCACGATTCAACTGAAACTTGCACGTTGATCGCTGCGTCAAACCCTCACTATCGTCGAACCTCACGATCCCGGGGGAGAGACCACGTGCGAGACCTAGAGCTGCTCATGTCCGCGAGCGCTCAGTGGAGCGAGAACGCTGCCTGCAGCACCGTTTCGGCGGACCTGTTCTTCGACCACGAGGGCGAGACGCGCGAGGAGCGCGAGATGCGGGAGCGTGCTGCCAAGGCAGTATGCGCAGATTGCCCGGCTTTGAACGCGTGCCGCGATTTCGCGGTGGAACGCCCTGGAATCCACGGGTTGTGGGGCGGCATGAACGGGCGTGAGCGGGCGGCCGAACGCCGCCGCCGTGCCCGATGGGCCGCCGCGTAAGCGCTCTCCACCCGAGCGACGCCGCCGCACCCGCACGCGATCGCCGCGGTGCGGTGCGCCTCCCGCGTATCGAGACCTTCCTGTGCCACGCTGGGCGCCGGGGTTCCTCGAGCGCAGGGGAGCACAGTGGCCGAGATCGTCTGCCCGCACTGCCACGCGTCCGTGCCGCGGGACGGCGCGTTCTGCCCGCAGTGCCGTAGCTTCATCGGCCGGTCCGCGGGCGGCGAGTACGAGCCGGCGGTGGCCGTCGCCGCGGCGGGCGAGGCCGACGCCGTCCAGGAGTCAGGCGCTCGCGCGGGCGCGGCCCGCGCGGCGGTCGCCAAGGACCTGTTCGAGGAAGCCGTGCGCTCCTCGATGGCCGCGTCCGGCCCCACCCGTGAGCGTGCCCGCGACCGCGCGGCCGAGGCGGAGGACGACGGCCCCGACCCGTATCCGTCCGACACCGAGCTGGCGCCGCCGGGGGAACGCCGGCGCCGCCGCACCGCCCCGCGGCTCCCCGAAACGGGCGAGCGACCGGGCGCACTCGCCCGCGCGATCGTCTGGCTCGTCCGGCTGCCGGCGCGCACCCGGACATCCGCGCGCCGGCTGGGCCCGATGCCGGTCACCGTCGCCGTCGTCGTGCTCGCGCTGCTCGCGTCCGGCGGGCTGCTCTACTCGGTGGGCGCGTTCGACCGGCAGCCCGCGTCCGGGCAGCGGTCCGGACAGCACGCCGCCGCCGTCCACGCGCTGACGCCCGCCACCTACCGCGTCTCCTGTTCGGCACCGCCGAGCGTCGACTCCGCGGGCAACCGCGTGACGTTCGGCGCCGGGCACCTGGTCGACGGCAGGACCACGACCGCGTGGCGCTGCGCCGGCGACGGCCACAGCCAGCGCGTCACCCTCACCTTCGCCAGGCCGGTACGGGTGAGCCGGCTCGCCCTGGTGCCGGGCTGGGCGACGAAGGACCGCACCAGCAAGGCGAACCGGTTCGCCGAGAACGGCGCCCCGACCGTCGTCACCTGGTACGTCGGTACGACTCCGGTCAAGCAGCGGCTGGGCAAGCCGCACCCGCGCTGGGCGGTGCAGCGGCTGCAGACGCCGATCACGTCCCGCACGGTGACCCTCACCATCGACGCCGTGCGCAAGGGCAACCTGCGCGCGACCGTGGCGGTGAGCGAGGTCCGCGTGTACGGGCGCTGAATCATTTCCGGAAAACTATGGTGATCCAGCGGTCACCCTGCGTATAGTAGGCGGCACCACCTCTTCTCTCTCGGGGCGAGAAGAGGTGGTTCTTCTATGTGATGGCGGCGCCGGCGTAGTCCGGCGCCGCCTCCACGAGAGCGGCGAGCCGTTCGGCGACCTCGGGCGGGAACGGCGCGGTACGCCCGAGCGCCGCGTCGACGTGCAGCGCGAGGATCTCCTCGGTCGCGACCATTCGTCCGTCGACGCTCATCTCGTGGCAGAACCTGGCCCGCTTCGCGCCGGTGTCGAGCGCCCGGGTGCGTACCTCCAGCTCCGCGCCGTCCGGCACCTCGTGCAGGTACCGGACGTGGGCCTCGACGGTGTAGAGCGAGCAGCCGGTCCGGTCCCGGTACGCCGCGTGCATGCCGACCTCGTCCATGAGCGCGTCGGTGGCGTAGCCGAAGACGAGGACGTAGTACGCCTCGCTGAGATGCCCGTTGTAGTCGATCCACTCGGGCCGGACGCGTTGCCGGTGGCTCATGTCCCGCCCACGGCGCGCACCGCCCGCAGGACCGCGATCAGGGCCTCGTCGCGCTGCCGGACGAGCTCGGCGATGCTGCGCCCGTCCGCCTCGCGCTCGCAGCCGTCGACCATCCGGTCACGCAGTTCCGCCGAGAGGTCCGGGGCGTCCAGCCGCGTCCACGGCGAGAGCAGCGACGGGCCGAAGTGGTCGAGCATGTGCGCCATGCCGCCCTCGCCGCCGGCCAGGTGGAACGTCAGGCAGGGGCCGAACATCGCCCAACGCAGCCCGGGCCCTTCGGTGATGGACCGGTCGATCTGCTCGACCGTCGCCTCACCGTTCGCCACCATGTGCAGCGCCTCGCGCCACAGGGCCTCCTGCAGCCGGTTCGCGACGAAGCCGGGCACCTCGCGGTCCATCGTGAGGACCGACTTGCCGGTGGCGGTGTAGAAGCGACCCGCCCACCCGACGGCCCACGCGGCGGTGGCGTCGCCGCCCACGACCTCGACGAGCGGCACCAGGTACGGCGGGTTGAACGGGTGGCCGACGACGAGGCGGTCCCGGTGCCGGCAGCGTTCGTACATCTCGCTCATCCCGTAGCCGGACGTGGACGACGCCACGACGGCGTCCCGGGGTGTCGCGGCGTCGATCCGGGCGAGCAGGTCCCGCTTGAGCTCGAGGTCCTCGGGCGCGCTCTCCTGGACGAACTCGGCGTCGGCCACCGCGTCGGCGAGCTCGGGCGCGACCGTGAGGTTGTCGACGGACGCGCCGTCGGCCAGGCCGAGCCGCGTGAGCGCCGGCCACGCGGCCGCGACCAGCCGACGCAGCCGCACCTCGGCGTCCGGTGCCGGGTCCCAGGCGGTGACGGCGTACCCGCGGGCGAGGAAGTGTGCCACCCAGCCGCCGCCGATGACGCCGGCGCCGACGCACGCCACCCGCCGGACCGCGCCCGGATCGGGCCGGCTCATGCCCGCGGTTTCAGGCCGAGGCGTTCCCTGGCCTGGTCGGGCGTGGCCACCCGGGCGCCCAGCCGCTCGACGATGCCGACGGCCCGCTCGACGAGCTGGGCGTTGGTCGCCTTGACGCCCTTGGCCAGGTACAGGTTGTCCTCGAGGCCGACGCGCACGTGGCCGCCGAGTGCCACCGACTGCGCCACCCACGCCATCTGGTCGCGGCCGATCGCGAAGCTCGCCCAGTTGGCGCCGTCGGGCAGCAGGTTCACCATCGCCTGCAGGATGCCGGGATCCGGCGGGGCACCGTACGGGATGCCCATGCAGAGCTGGAACAGCGGCGGCGGGTCGATCAGGCCCTCGGCCACGAGCTTCGTCGCGAACCAGAGGTTGCCGGTGTCGAAGATCTCCAGCTCCGGCTTGACGCCGAGCTCCTGGATCCGGGCCGCGCCCGCCCGCAGCATGTCCGGCGTGCTGATGTAGAGCCGGCTGCCCTCACCGAAGTTCAGCGACCCGCAGTCGAGCGTGCAGATGTCGGGCAGCAGCTCCTCGACGTGCGGCAGCCGGTCCAGCCCGTTGACGAGGTCGGTGCCGTCGACCGGTTTGAGCGGGTCGTCCTGGTCGATCACCAGGTCGCCGCCCATGCCCGCGGTGAGGTTGATGACCACGTCGACGCCGGACTCGCGGATCCTCCGGACCACCTCGCGGTAGAGCGCGACGTCACGAGAGCCCTGGCCGGTCTCGACGTTGCGGACGTGGATGTGCACGACGGCGGCGCCGGCGTTCGCCGCCTCCACCGCAGCCGTCGCGATCTGCTCGGGCGTGACGGGGACGAACTCGCTCCTGCCGACCGTGTCGCCCGCTCCGGTGAGGGCGCAGGTGATGATCACCTCGTTGTTCACGTCGTGAACTCCCTTCGCATAATGCGCGCCAGGGGCATCGCGGAACGCTAACAGCGAGGTGCGCCGGAGGCAATCGCCGGATCGGGACGGGCGCCATCCGAGGGCCACGTGGGTACGTCGTGGCCCCTGTGAGGGCACCAACGCCACCACCACGATGTGGAACATGTCGACGTGGGGACGTTGCTGCCTCTATGGGGGCCACAAGGTACCCACGTGGCCCCTTGAAGGTAGCCGCCCTCAAGCCGCCGGTACGCCGAGGCGCTCCGCCCAGTCGGCCAGCTCCGTGCGGAGGGCGTCGGGGATCGACACCGGCTGGTCGTCCGGGATGTCCCGCGGGTCCTGCCGGCCCGAGCCCGGCACCCGGCCGCCGGTCTCGCGGATCGTCGCGGCGAACGCGTCCAGGCGCGCGGCGGGGTCGCCCTCCGGGGAGGTCACCGCCGGGTCGATCGCGAGCACCAGGTGCGCGATGCCCTGCGGTTTGGCGGCGTCGTCGGGCGCGAACATGTCCCGCACGTCCGGCGAGAGCGCCGGCCCGATCAGCCCGCCGGTGAGCGCCTCGACGACGAACGCCAGCGCGAAGCCCTTCGCGCCGCCGAGCGGCGCGACCATCCCGGCCAGCCCCTCGTGCGGGTCGGTCGTCGGCCTGCCGTGCCGGTCCAGCGCCCAGCCCGGCGGCAGCTCCTTGTCGTCGCGCGCGTGCAGCGCGATCTTCCCGCGGGCCACCGTGCTGAGCGCGAGGTCGACGATCGCGTGCCCATCGCCCACTGGGAAGCCGGCCGCGATCGGGCTGGTCGACACGACCGGCCGGTCGCCGCCCCACGCCGGCATGAAAGCGGGGCCGTTGGAGAACGCGAGCGCGACCACGCCCTCGCGGACGGCGGGCAGCGTGTAGACGCCGAGCGCGCCGCAGTGGCCGGAGTTGGCCACGCTGACCGCGGCCACCCCGTACCTGCGGCACCGCTCCGCGGCCAGCCGTCCCGCCCGCCACAGCTGCCAGTGGCCGAGGCCGCCGCCGCCGTCGTAGGTGACGAGCGGGCCGGTGTCGTGAACGGTGCGCAGCTCCGCGTTGGGGTCGTAGCCGCCCGCGACGAGGCGGGTGAGGTAGTACGGCAGCCGCATCAGGCCGTGCGACGGAACGTTCCAGAGATCGCCGAGGACGATGGCCGCGCCCGTCTCCTGCGCCTGCTCGCGCGGCACGCCGGTGGCCACGAGCAGTGAGGTGGCCAGCGTGCGTGCACTCCGTGCCGTCAGGGCCTCGGTCATGTCCTCGCCTCCTTCACCGTGCCCACGGCCGAACGCGCGGGCGCGCCGGACAGTACCGCCCTGATGTCGGCCGCGAGGACGTCCGCGATCCGGTCCTGGCTCTCGGTCGTGATGCCTGCGACGTGGGGCGACAGCACGACGTTGTCGAGGGTCTCCAGCCGCCCCGGCGACGGCGGCTCCGCGGCGCGGACGTCGAGCGCCGCGCCGCCGAGCCGGCCGGCGACGAGCGCGTCCGCGAGCGCGTCCTCGTCGACCACGTCGCCCCGGCCGACGTTGACGAGGACGGCGTCCGGCTTCATCCGCGCCAGCAGCTCCGCGCCGAGGAGTCCGCGAGTCTCGGCGGTCGCCGGCAGGTGCACGCTCAACACGTCCGCGCCGGCCACGACCTCGTCGAGGCTCGCCGGAGTCACGCCGGCGGACGCGACGTCGGTCTCGGGCACGTACGGGTCGTGGGCGAGCACGGTCATCGACAGTGCCCGCGCGAGCCGGCCCACCGCGCGTGCGGTCGCGCCGAAGCCGAGCAGCCCCCAGGTGCGGCCGGACAGCTCCCGCCCCGGCGTACGCCGCCACTCGCCGGCGCGGGTGTCGCGGTCGAGCGGCACGGTGCGCCGGGCGAGCGCGAGGGCCAGGCCCAGGGTGTGCTCGGCGACGCTCACCGCGTTCGCGCCCAGGGGAGCGGTGACGACGATG
>DASUWX010000193.1:0-11309 GCA_036378185.1 Streptosporangiales bacterium
CGACGTGCGCGAAGACGTCCGCCGCCGTCGCCGCCATCGAACGCGCGAACGCGAGCGGCCGGGAGTCGGCCAGGTTGAACACGACGAGGCCGCCGGGACGCAGCGCCGCGGACGCCGCCGCGAGGCACTCCCGGCACGCGATCCGGGCCGGCATCCTGGTGGCCGCGTACACGTCCACGACGACGACGTCCTGGGAACGCGGCCGGGTGCGGTCGAGCGCGGCGCGGGCGTCGTCCGTGCTCACCCTGAGTCGGTGTGCCGGATCCAGCGGCAGCGCCTCGCGCACCAGCGCGACGAGCGCGGCGTCCAGCTCCACGACCCGCTGCCGCGACCCGCGCCTGGTCGCGGCGACGTAGCGCGGCAGCGTCAGCGCCCCGCCGCCGAGATGCAGGACGTCGACCGCGTCACCGGCGGGGAACGACACGTCGAGGACGTCGGCGATGTGCCTGACGTACTCGTAGGCCAGGTACGTCGGCTCGGCGAGGTCGACGTGCGACTGCGGCGAGCCGTCCAGGTAGAGCTCGGCGGCGTACGGCCGGTCGCGGTCGGGCACGATCTCGGCGACGCCGCCGTCCACCGGCCCACGCCACGGGGCGGGACGGGGCGGTCCGGTCCGGTGACGAGGCACACCTCACCGTACGGGATCTGCGAGGATGCCGAGGGATGCGAGAGGCGGTCGGTGGTGGCACTGCGCGTGATCGGGGCGGGTCTCCCGCGGACGGGTACGGCGTCGTTGAAGGCCGCGCTTGAGCGGCTGCTGGGCGGGCGGTGCTACCACATGCTCGAGCTGTTCGAGCACCCTGAGCACCTGTCGTTCTGGCGGGACACGGCGAGAGGCGGGCAGGCCGACTGGCGGGCTTTCTTCGCGGGCTACGACGCCGCGGTCGACTGGCCGGCCTCGCAGTACTGGCGGGAGCTGATGGACGTCTACCCGGACGCTCCGGTCCTGCTGTCGGTGCGCGACTCGGCGCAGACGTGGTGGCGCAGCGCCGACGCCACGGTGTTCGGCAACGCCAGGCGTGCCCGGGAGGCGGGCGGCGAGATCCCGCCGCGGATGCGTGAGTTCGTCGAGACCCTGCGCGCGGCCATGGAACGGCTGAGCCCGCGGTGGTACGAGCAGGACGGCGCGATCGAGGCCTACGAGCGGCACAACGCCGAGGTGCGCGCGACCGTGCCGGCGGAGCGCCTCGTCGAATGGCGTCCCGGCGACGGGTGGGAGCCGCTCGCGCGGATGCTCGACGTGCCCGTGCCGGACGAGCCGTTCCCGCACCAGAACACCACCGCCGAGTTCCAGGCGGGCACGGCCGAGCGCGCGGCCAGGTTCTTCGCCGGCAGCTGAGGGCTCACCGGGGCCACGTGGGTACGTCGTGCCCCCTGTAGGGGCGGTAACGCCACCGTCATGGTGTGGAACGACCCGTCGCCTCGGTCGCCTCGCTCGACCCGGCTTCCGGGCGGCGGACGGCGCGTTCCGCGACCTGCCGCACCCACGCCGGTACGCGCTCCAGCGGCAGGAACGCGGTCAGCAGGACGGCGGTCGGCAGGAAGTGGATGCCGATGCCGAGGTAGGTCACCAGGTGGAACGTAGCCCAGAACAGCACGTACGCCAGCCGCCACCGGCCGCGCAGGACGAGCAGCAGCGGCGACAGCAGCTCGGCGAACAGCAGGGCGAACTGCGCCACCACGAGCAGCAGCGGGACGTGGAGCAGCGGGTGTGCCAGATCGGACCCGCGCCGGACGATCGACCACGCGAACGTCGCACCCGTCGGCCAGTCCAGCCCGCCCATCCGCAGCTTCGCGCACGCGGACAGGAAGTACGTCCCTGCGACGGCGACCTGCACGCAGCGCAGCGCGAACCCGGCCGCCTCGTTGCGGGTGTCGTCCCGGAACGCCGCGGCACCGGCGGTCGGCAGCACCCAGACCGCGACGAGGATCGCGAGGTGGTCGTGGTCCACCTTGCCGTAGGACATGTTGACCAGCTGCCACCACGTGTACGCGAGGGCGACGACGGAGCCGAAGACCCGCGGCCGCCGGCCGGTCGCGGCGAGGACCGCGCCGGCGAGGATCACCACGCGCAGCACCTGCACCGTCACCGGGTTCGGCGCGGGGATGTGCAGCACGCGGGCGAGCAGGATCGGCCGGTACAGCTCGGCGGCGCCGTACCCGTGCGCGATGACGTCGCCGGTGAAGTCGAAGACGTCGAGCCAGAGGAAGGCGTACGTGATCACGCGCAGCCACGCGATCCGGGCGTCCGGCACGGGCCGGCACCACCAGCCGGCGAGGACCCCCACCGCCCGGTTCACCGGACCGTCCAGACGGCGAGCGTGTCGGAGTAGGTGCCGGCGGGTTCGCGGTCGTGCAGCCGGATGCCCTGCTGGATCAGGTAGATCTTCGTGTACTGCGGCTGCCGCGGGTGCCGCACGTGCCAGGCGTCCGCGATCGCCTGCAGCTTGGCCGGATGCCGCTTGAACGCGCCCAGCTGGCCCTCGATCTCCGCGCGCTGGATACCGACGCCGTTCGTCGTGAGCGGCACCCGGACGTGCGTGCCCGCGGTGGTGTCGGCCTCGATGTGCACGGACGAGATCACGCCGTCCGGCTTCGCCCGGAACGCGAACTGGGCCATCGGCCCGAACGGGAACCAGTCGTCGCTGCCCACCAGCGCCGACACCAGCAGCACCGCGCACGCCAGCATGGCGAGGGCGACACGCCACGCGCGCGCGAGTAGGGACAGCCGACCCGGCTTCGGCATGGTCGGCACCGTACACCCGCCCGTGCGGGCGGCGTGATTACATGCTGTGGGTGCCTACAGCGGTGAGAGCGGTGACGTGAGCAAATGAGCGGACCACGTACGGTACGGGCGCCGCACGGCGCGGACCTCAGCTGCCGGGGCTGGCCGCAGGAGGCCGCGCTGCGGATGCTGATGAACAACCTCGACCCCGAGGTGGCCGAGCACCCGGACGAGCTGATCGTGTACGGCGGCTCGGGCAAGGCCGCGCGCAGCTGGGACGCGTACGACGCGATCGTCAGGACGCTGCAGGGCCTCGCCCCGGACGAGACGCTGCTGGTGCAGTCGGGCAAGCCGGTCGCCGTCTTCCGCACCCACGAGTGGGCGCCGCGGGTGCTGATCGCCAACGCGAACCTGGTGCCCGACTGGGCGAACTGGGACGAGTTCCGCCGCCTGGAGGCGCTCGGGCTCACCATGTTCGGGCAGATGACGGCGGGTTCGTGGATCTACATCGGCACGCAGGGCATCCTGCAGGGCACGTACGAGACGTTCGCGGCCGTGGCGGCGAAGAGGTTCGGCGGCTCGCTCGCGGGCACGGTCACGTTGACCGGCGGGCTCGGCGGGATGGGCGGCGCGCAGCCGCTCGCCGTCACGATGAACGACGGTGTCGCGCTGTGCATCGACTGTGACCCGTCCCGCGTCCGCCGCCGGATCGAGCACCAGTACCTGGACGTGCAGGCGGCCGACCTCGACCACGCGCTCGGCGTCGTCGAGGAGGCGCGGCGCGACCGCCGGGCGCTTTCGGTCGGGTTGGTGGGCAACGCCGCCGAGGTCGTGCCGCGGATCCTGGCGTCCGGCGTGCAGATCGACGTCGTGACCGACCAGACGAGTGCCCACGACCCGATGCAGTACCTGCCGCTGGGCGTGGAGTTCGACGACTGGGACGCCGAGCGGGAGCGCGATCCCGAGGGCCTGGTGCAGCGGGCCAGGGAGTCGATGGCGAGGCACTGCGAGGCGATGGTCGGCTTCCTCGACGGCGGCGCCGAGGTGTTCGACTACGGCAACTCGCTGCGCCGCGAGGCACAGCTCGGCGGGTTCGCCCGCGCGTTCGACTACCCGGGCTTCGTCCCCGCGTACATCCGGCCGCTGTTCTGCGAGGGCAAGGGCCCGTTCCGCTGGGCGGCGCTGTCCGGCGACCCGGCCGACATCGCGCGCACCGACAAGGCGATCCTCGACCTGTTCCCGCACGACGAGCACCTCGCCAGGTGGATCAGGCTGGCGGGGGAGAAGGTGCGTTTCCAGGGCCTGCCTTCGCGCATCTGCTGGCTGGGCTACGGCGAGCGCGACAAGGCCGGGCTCGCGTTCAACGACCTGGTGGCGTCCGGCGAGGTCGCCGCGCCGATCGTGATGGGCCGCGACCACCTCGACTGCGGCTCGGTCGCGTCCCCGTACCGCGAGACCGAGGCGATGCGCGACGGCTCCGACGCGATCGCCGACTGGCCGCTGCTCAACGCCCTGGTGAACACGGCGTCCGGCGCGTCCTGGGTGTCGATCCACCACGGCGGCGGCGTCGGCATGGGCCGGGCGATCCACGCCGGGCAGGTGACCGTCGCGGACGGTACGCCGCTCGCCGCGCAGAAGATCGAGCGCGTGCTCACCAACGACCCCGGCATGGGCGTCGTCCGCCACGTCGACGCCGGCTACGACGAGGCGTCGGCGGTCGCCGAGCGCACCGGCGTCCGCATCCCCATGCGCGAGGGCGACGGTCCCGCGTGACGGTCGCCCGTCGCTCCCGCGCCATGACGTGGGTACGTTGCCATGGCTATAGCCGATGCGATGTACCCCCGTGGGGGTCGGCGGCGTGAGCGGCGGCGGCATGCGCGAGCTGTGGGACGGGCTGCTGCCGATCGGGCGCGACCCGGTCTCCGGCGGGTACCGCAGGCACGGGTGGGACGCCGCCGAGCTGGAGTGCCGGGCCTGGTTCCGGTCCGCCGCGGCTGACCGCGACCTGGCCGTCGAGGAGGACCGCGACGGCAACCTGTGGGCCTGGTGGGGCCGGCCGGGTCCCGGCGCCGTGGTCACCGGCTCGCACCTGGACTCCGTGCCCGACGGCGGCGCGTACGACGGGCCGCTCGGCGTCGTGTCGGCACTCGCCGCGGTCGACCTGCTGCGGGCGCGCGGCGTCGAGCCGCGGCGGCCGTTCGCGGTGGCGGTGTTCGCCGAGGAGGAGGGCTCGCGGTTCGGCATCGCCTGCCTCGGCTCCAGGCTGCTCACCGGGCAGCTCGACGCCGGCCGCGCCCGCGCCCTCGTCGACCGCGACGGCGTCACGCTCGAGCGGGCACTCACCGAGGCGGGGGCCGACCCCGCGGCCATCGGCCCGGACGAGGAACGGGTGCGGCGGCTCGGGTGCTTCGTCGAGCTGCACGTCGAGCAGGGCCGCGCGCTGGTCGACCTCGCCGCGCCCGTCGGCGTGGGCAGCGCGATCTGGCCGCACGGGCGGTGGCGGTTCGACTTCGCCGGGGTGGCTGACCACGCCGGCACCACGCGGCTGGCCGACCGCCGCGACCCGATGCTGACGTTCGCCAACACCGTGCTGTCGGCGCGGAAGAAGGCGCGGCTGGCGGGGATGGTCGCCACGATCGGCCGGGTCGAGGTGACGCCGAACGGCACCAACGCGATCCCGTCGCTCGTGCGCGCCTGGCTGGACGCCCGCGCGCCGGACGCTTCGACGCTCGCCGACGTCGTCGCCGCGATCGAGAAGGCCGCGCTCGAACGCGGGGAGCGGGACGGCGTCGACGTCACGATGACGCAGGAGTCGAGCACGCCGGAGACGTCGTTCGACGCGGGCCTGGTGGGCCGGGTCACCGGGCTGCTGGGTGGCGTTCCGGTGCTGCCGACCGGTGCCGGGCACGACGCCGGCGTGCTCGCCACTGCCGGCGTGCCGACGGTGATGCTGTTCGTCCGCAACCCGACCGGCGTCTCGCACTCCCCGGCCGAGCACGCCGAGTGGGCCGACTGCGAGGCCGGCGCCGAGGCGCTGGCGACGGTGCTGGAAGACCTGGTGACGCGGTGACCGTGCCGCGCCCCCGGGAGCTCACGTGGGTACGTCGCCATGGCTATAGCCGGTGCAACGTACCCACGTCGCCGTCGTCCCACATCGTGGTGGTGGAGTTGCTGTGGCCATAGACCCCACGACGTACCCACGTCGGCATACGGCGACCTTCCACTGCGCCCACGCCGCGCTGCCCGACGGTGTGCGCGACGACGTGCTCGTCGAGGTGGACGGCGGGCGGATCACGTCGGTACGGCCCGGTGCCGCCGCACCGCCGGACGCCGTGCGGCTGCCCGGGCTCACCCTGCCGGGGCTCGCGAACGCCCACTCGCACGCGTTCCACCGCGCGCTGCGTGGTCGCACCCATGGCGGCCGAGGCGACTTCTGGTCCTGGCGCGAGCAGATGTACGCCGTCGCGGCGCGCCTCGACCCGGACGGCTACCTGCGCCTCGCCAGGGCGGCCTACGCCGAGATGGCGCTCGCGGGCGTCACGGTCGTCGGCGAGTTCCACTACCTGCACCACCAGCCGGACGGCACGCCGTACGCCGACCCGAACGCGATGGGTCACGCACTCGTCGAGGCCGCCCGGCAGGCGGGCGTCCGGCTGGCGCTGCTGGACACCTGCTACCTGCAGGCCGCACCGGACGGCACGCCGCTCACCGGCCCGCAGCGCCGGTTCGACGACGGCGACGCCGACCGCTGGGCCGCCCGGGTCGCGGACGTCGAGGCGCCCCGGATCGGCGCGGCCGTCCACTCGGTGCGCGCGTGCCCGCCGGAGGCGATGTCCGCGCTGGCCTGCTGGGCCCGTGAGGCGGGCGCGCCCCTGCACCTGCACCTGTCCGAGCAGCGCCGCGAGAACGAGGAGTGCCTGGCGGTGCACGGCAGGACGCCGGCGCGGCTGGCGTCCGACACCGGCGTGCTCGACGCGCTCGCCACCGCCGTGCACGCCACCCACCTCACCTCCGACGACGTCGCCCTGCTCGGCGGAAGGCGCACGTTCGCCTGCTTCTGCCCGACGACCGAACGCGACCTGGGGGACGGCATCGGCCCCGCCCGCGAGCTCGCCGACGCGGGTGCCCGGCTGTGCCTGGGCAGCGACAGCCACGCCGTCGTCGACCTGCTCGAGGAGGCGCGTGCGGTCGAGCTGGACGAGCGGCTCGCGAGCGAGCGGCGCGGCGCGTTCACCGCCGCCGAGCTGCTCGGGCACACCACGTCCGACGGGTACGCGTCGCTGGGCTGGCCCGACGGCGGCCGCATCGAGCCCGGCGCGCTCGCGGACCTCACCGCGGTCCGGCTCGACTCCGTCCGGCTCGCCGGCGCCCCCCGTGACCACCAGCTGCTCGCCGCCGTCCTCTATGCCGCCACCGCCGCCGACGTCGGCCACGTCGTCGTCGGCGGTGAGCTCGTCGTCGCCGACGGCCGGCACCAGCGCGTGGACGACGTGGCCGGGGAGCTCGACGCCGCGGTCACCGCCCTGTTCGCGTGACCCGGTGCCCCGTTCGGTTCCGCCCGTCCGGCCGGGCGGACACGCGGTAGCGTGGCGGACCGGATCCGCAGCTCCCGACAGCAGGAGGCGTACGGCGTGAGTCACGAGGTGTCCCGGCTGCTCACCAACATCACCCGGCTCTGGACGGGCACCGGCGAGCCGCGTGAGCACGCCGCGGTGCTGCTCGAGGACGGTGTCATCGCGTGGATCGGCGACCAGGACGACGCACCCGACGCCGACATCGTGGACGACTGCCGCGGCGGCCTGGTGACGCCCGGGTTCATCGACACCCACACCCACCCCGTCTACGCCGGTGACCGCGCGCCCGAGATCGCGGCGCGGTCGGCGGGCGCGACGTACGCCGAGATCGCCGCGATGGGCGGCGGCATCGTCTCGACCGTCCGCGCCACCAGGGCCGAGCCGTGGGACCAGCTCCGCGCCACCCTGCGCGCCCGGCTGGTCGACTTCGTCCGGTCCGGCACCACGACACTCGAGGCCAAGACCGGCTACCACCTCACCAGGGACGGCGAGCTGGACGCCGTCCGGCTGCTCGCCGATCTCGCCGACGACCCCGTCCTGCCGCGGCTCTCGGTGACCTTCCTCGGCGCGCACGCCGTACCGCCCGACTACGCCGGCAGCCAGGACGACTACGCCGCCGAGGTCGCGTCGTGGTGCGCCGCCGCACGCGAGGCCGGCGCCGACAACGTCGACGTGTTCTGCGACGAGGGGTACTTCACCGTCGAGCAGTCCAGGCGGGTCCTGCAGGCGGGCATCGCGGCGGGGCTGCGTCCGCGGGTGCATGCCGACGAGCTCGCGCGCACCGGCGGCGCGCAGCTCGCCGCCGAGCTGCGCTGCCTGTCCGCCGACCACCTGCTCAAGGTCACCCCCGAGGACGCCGACGCGCTGGCCGCGGCGAACGTGGCCGCCGTCGTCTGCCCGGGTACGTCGCTGCAGATGCGCACCGCGCCGCCGGTGCGGATGCTGCTTGACCACGGTGTGACCGTCGCGCTCGGCACCGACCACAACCCGGGGCAGTGCGGCAGCACGTCGATGTCGCTGATGATCAGCCTCGCCGTCGCGGCGTTCCGAATGAGCGTCACCGAGGCGCTGCGGGCGGCAACCGTCGGCGCGGCGACCGCGCTCGGGCTCACCGACCGCGGTGTCGTCCGGGAGGGTGCGCTCGGCGACCTGGTCTGGTGGGACGCCGCGCACGAGGGCTCGTTCGCGTGGGCGTTCCGGCTGGAGCCGCGGCAGGTCTGGCGCGGCGGCGTCCCCGTGCTGCCGGCCGACCTGGAGACGCTCGTCTAGGACCGTTGCGGCCGCAGTCCGTCGATGACGATCGACAGCAGCCGGTCGGCCTCCTCCGGCGCCTGCTCGACGGCGGTGCCGACGCCGTGCACGAGGCGCATCACGTCGGCGGGTGTCACGTCCTCACGGATCGCGCCGGTCCGCTGCGCCGGCTCGAGCAGCCGCTGGACGGCCGCGCGCAGGATGTCCTTGCAGTAGGTGAAGGTCTCCGGGGCGGCACCGAGCATGGTCTTCACCGCCGAGCCCAGGCCACGCATCTCGCGGACGTACGTGAGCTGCTCGTGCATCCACGCGGCCAGCGCCTCAGCCGGGGGGAACTGCTCGGCGAGCGCGTCGGCGCGGCCGGCGAGCGCCTCGACGTCGTCGCGGTACACGGTCTCGAGCAGCGCCTCGCGGGAGGGGAAGTGCCGGTACAGGGTGCCCGAGCCGACGCCGGCTCGCTTGGCGATGTCGTCGAGCGACGTGTGGTACCCGTCCTGGGCGAACGCCTCGCGCGCCACGGCCAGCAGCCGGTCGTGGTTACGGCGCGCGTCGGCCCGCATAGGGCGGTCGACCGCGGCCACCGGCACCTCCAGAGATTTGTAACCGGAGATATCCCCCGAATACACTTGCCGAACCGGGGAACGCCTCCATATGCTAGCGCATTGAATCGGGGATAGTCTCCGTTTCTTGTCCCAGCGTTGGAGCATTCCGTGTCGCACCGTGCCCTGCCCACCCCGACGCCCATCGCGCCGCCGCCGGAACCGCCCCGGCGCCGCCACCGGGTCGCACTCGCGATCATCGTCACCTGCCAGCTGATGCTCATCCTCGACGCGACGGTGATGAACGTCGCGCTGCCGCGGATCCAGCACGATCTCGGCTTCGCCACCACCGACCTCGCCTGGGTGCTGAGCGCGTACACGCTCACCTACGGCGGCCTGCTGCTGCTCGGCGGGCGCGCCGGCGACCTGTTCGGCCGGCGCCGGATGTTCGTCGCCGGCATCGGACTGTTCACGGCGGCCTCGTTCGCGGGCGGCTTCGCGCCGTCGGCCGGCTGGCTGCTCGCCGCGCGCGTACTCCAGGGCGTCGGCGCGGCGGCCGCGGGGCCGAGCACGATCGCGCTCATCACGACCACGTTCACCGAGGCACGGGAACGGATCCGCGCCCTCGCCGTGCTGTCCGGCATCGCCAGTGCCGGCTTCGCGATCGGCCTGATCGTCGGCGGCATCCTCACCGAGGCCGCGTCCTGGCGGTGGGTGCTGTTCATCAACGTGCCGTTCGGCGTCGCCGCCGTCGTCCTCGCGCCGCGGTTCGTCCGCGAGCCGGAGCGCCACCCGGCGCGGCTCGACGTCCGGGGCGCCGTCCTGGCGACCGCAGGCGTCGGCGCGCTCGTCTACGCGCTGATCCACGCGGCTGCGTCCGGCTGGTCGCAGTGGCGGACGGCCGGCCCCCTTCTCGCCGGCGTCGTGCTGCTCGTCGGCTTCGTCGCGCTGCAGGCCAGGTCCCCGCAGCCGCTGTTGCCGCTCCGGCTGTTCGCCGACCGCGACCGGGCCGCGGGTTTCCTCGCCTTCCTCCTCGGCCCCGCGGCGATGATGTCCAGCTTCTTCTTCCTCACGCAGTTCCTGCAGGACGTGCGCCATCTGACGGCGCTGGCGACCGGTGTCGCCTTCCTGCCGATGGCGGTCGGGATGTTCACGATGACCCGGCTGGTGCCGCGGCTGCTGCAACGGTTCGGGCCCAAGCCGCTTGTGCTCACCGGCACGGTGCTGATGGTCGTCGGTCTGCTCATGCTGACCCGGCTCTCCGTCGACAGCGGTTACGCCGCCGCCGTGTTCGCGCCGATGCTGGTGCTCGGCGTCGGCGGCGGGCTCGGCTTCTCGCCGCTCACGCCGGTCATCATGGCCACCGTCGAGGCCGCGGACGCCGGGGCCGCCGGCGGCGCGCTGCAGACGATGCAGCAGGTCGGCGCGTCACTCGGCCTCGCGGTGCTGGTGTCGGTGTTCGGCGCGGCCGTGCGGCACGCGGGCCCGGTGAGCCTGCCGGTCGGGATGGTGTCCGGAATGACCGCGGCGTTCACCGTCGCGGCCGGGGTCGCGGCCGGCGTGCTCCTGATCGCGCTCACGTTTCGTCGTAGCCGAGCCCCGCAGCGTTGACGGCGGTGACGGGCGCCGGCGCGCCTGGGCGCAGTTCGGCGAACAGGCGGTCCCACCGGCGCCCGACGTTCGGCGCGGTGAAGCGGGCGACCGAGGCGTACGCGTTCGCGCCGAGCCGGCGGCGGCGGTCGGGATCGGCGATCAGCTCGCACATCGCCCGGGCCAGTTCGTCGGGCCGCTCCGGCGGCACGAGCAGCCCGTCGGTTCCGTGCGTGACGATGTCCGCCGGGCCGGTGTGGCAGTCGAACGCCACGACGGGCACGCCCTGGGTCATCGACTCCAGCACCGTCATCGGCAGCCCCTCGTACCGCGAGCTGAGCACGAACATCGAGCCGGCGCGGAGCGCCTGCTCGAACCGGCGGGTCGAGCCCATCAGCCGGACGTGCCCCGTGAGGCCGTGCCGCTCGATCCGCTCGGTGAGCGCGCCGCGCAGCGAGCCCTGGCCGTAGATGCGCAGCTGCCAGTCCGGGTGCTCCTCGTGCACGCGGGCGAAGGCGTCGACGAGCATGTCGAAGCCCTTCTGCCGGGTGAGCCGGCCGGCTGCGACGACGACCTTGGCGTCGAGCGGCGCGAGCGGCCGGGTCGGCACCGGCACCATGTTGGGCAGGT
>DASUWX010000194.1:0-4506 GCA_036378185.1 Streptosporangiales bacterium
CCCCGTTTAACCCCACCACGAGCCATGTTTACATGGCCCGGGGGGCTGGGGTCAGCGGTCGGTTACAGCGAGCGGCGTCAGGCGTCCTTCTGGACCCAGAAGATGGGCTCGCGGTCGCGGGTGCGCTTGAGCTCGTAGAAGCCGTCGGTACGGGCGACGAGCAGGACGCCGTCCCAGAGCCGGCCGGCGGCCTCACCGGTCGGGGCGGGCGTGACGACGGGGCCGAAGAACGCGGTGTCGCCGACCTTGATGACCGGCGTGCCGACGTCCTGGCCGACCAGGTCGATGCCCTCCTGGTGCGACTTGCGCACCGCCTCGTCGTACTCGGTGGACTCGGCGGCGTCGGCGAGCGACGCGGGGAGGCCGACCTCGGCCAGCGCCTCGGCGATCACCTCGGGCCCGAGACCCCGCTTCTCGTAGTGCGCGCGGTTGCCCATCGCCGTGTAGAGCGGGCCGAGCACCTCGTCACCGTGCTGCTGCGCCGCGGCCATGCACACGCGCACGGCCTTCCACGCGTCCTTCAGCTTCTCCCGGTAGTCGTCCGAGATGTCCTTGTCCTCGTTCAGCACCGCGAGGCTCATCACGTGCCACTGCGTCTTCGTGTTCCTGACCTGCTCGACCTCGAGCAGCCAGCGGGACGTGAGCCACGCCCACGGACACAGCGGGTCGAACCACATGTCGACGGTCGTACGTTCCTGATCGGCACCAGTCGTCAAGGCCGGTCCCCTCCTTCGCAAAGGACGCCATGCGGGAACTTCTCTTCGGGTAACCCGTTCGTCTGGCAGGGTGTTCCCGTGGCAGGATGCCCGCGTCGACGTGTCCAAGGAGAGCTGCCGTGCCGATGATCAATCTCACCCGTGACGACGCCCGGGAAAGGGCACGGCTGCTCGATGTCGCCTCGTACCGCGTCGAGCTCGATCTCACCACGGGCGACGAACGGTTCCTGTCCACGACACAGGTGAGCTTCTCGTGCCGCGAGCCGGGCGCCGCGACGTTCATCGACATCGAGGCGCCGGCCGTGCGCGAGGCCACACTGAACGGGCGATCACTGGACGTGAGCGGCTTCGACGGGTCGCGCCTGGACCTGCCCGACCTCGCCGCGCATAACGAGCTCACCGTCGTCGCGGAGTGCGCCTACTCACGCACGGGCGAGGGCCTGCACCGGATGGTCGACCCGGTCGACCAGCGGGTCTACCTCTACACGCAGTTCGAGGCCCCGGACGCGCGCCGCATGTACACCTGCTTCGACCAGCCGGACCTCAAGGCGACGTTCGAGCTGACGGTGCTCGCCCCGGCCGGCTGGGTGGTCGTCTCCAACAACGCGCCGGACGTCGAGGGCGAGGCCACCGGGAACGCCGAGCGGTGGCACTTCCCGCCCACCGCGCCGATCTCGACGTACATCACCGCGCTCGTCGCCGGCCACTACCACCACGTGCACGACGAGCACGATGGCATCCCGCTGGGCCTCTACTGCCGCGCCTCGCTCGCCGAGTACCTCGACCCCGACGAGCTGTTCGAGATCACCAGGCAGGGCTTCGACTTCTTCCACAGCGTCTTCGACTACCGCTACCCGTTCGGAAAGTACGACCAGCTCTTCGTGCCCGAGTACAACATGGGCGCGATGGAGAACGCGGGCTGCGTCACGTTCTACGAGGACTACGTGTTCCGCTCCCGCGTCACCGACATGGTGCGCGAACGCCGCGCCGAGACGATCCTGCACGAGATGGCGCACATGTGGTTCGGCGACCTCGTCACCATGCGGTGGTGGGACGACCTCTGGCTGAACGAGTCGTTCGCGACGTACGCCAGCGTGCACGCGCAGTCCGAGGCCACGCGCTGGAAGACTGCGTGGACGACGTTCGCCGGCACCGAGAAGACCTGGGCGTACCGCCAGGACCAGATGCCGACGACGCACCCCATCTCGGCGGACGCGCCCGACCTCGTCACGGTGATGACGAACTTCGACGGCATCACGTACGCCAAGGGCGCGTCCGTGCTCAAGCAGCTGGTCGCGTACGTCGGGCAGGACGAGTTCTTCGAGGGCGTGCGGCGCTACTTCCGCCGCCACGAGTACGGCAACACCTCGCTCGGCGACCTGCTCGAGGCACTCGAGGAGACGTCCGGGCGCGACCTCGTCGCCTGGTCGAAGGAGTGGCTGGAGACCGCGGGCATCAACACGCTGCGGCCGTCGTTCGACGTCGACGACGCGGGCGACTTCACCTCGTTCGCGGTGCTGCAGGAGGCGCCGAGCGAATACCCCACACTGCGTTCGCACCGGCTCGCGATCGGCCTGTACGACAGGGTCGCCGGTGAGGGGTTCGTGCGGCGCAGGCGCGTCGAGCTCGACGTCGTAGGCGGGCGCACCGAGGTGCCCGAGCTCGTCGGCGAACGCCGGCCCGATCTCGTCCTGGTGAACGACGACGACCTCGCGTACGCGAAGATCCGGTTCGACGAGCGGTCGCTGGAGTCGTTGACCGCGCACGCGGACGAGCTCACCGAGTCGCTCCCCCGCGCGCTGGTGTGGGCGGCGGCGTGGGACATGTGCCGCGACGCCGAGCTGCCCGCGCGGCGCTACGCGCGCCTGGTGCTGAACAACGTCGGCGGCGTCGGCGACATCGGCGTCGTCGAGCACCTGCTCGCGACGGCGTCGTCGGCCATCAACGTCTACGCCGACCCCTCGTGGCGGGCCGAGGGCCGCGGCTGGGCGGCGGGCGTGCTGCGCGACCTGCTCGACCGCGCGGAGCCGGGCAGCGACCACCAGCTGGCGTTCGCCCGTGCGTTCGCGGCGTTCGCGACCACGCCCGAGCAGCTCGACGCCGTCGCGGCGATGCTGTCCGGCGACGCCGTTCCCGAGGGGCTGTCCGTCGACACCGAGCTGCGCTGGAACCTGCTGGAGAAGCTGGTGGCGGCGGGACGCGCCGGCGACGACGCGATCGCGGCCGAGCTGGAGCGTGACTCCACGGCCGCGGGTGAGCGGTACGCCGCCCGTTGCCGCGCCGCCCGGCCGACCGCCGAGGCGAAGGCGGAGGCGTGGGGCTCGGTCGTCGAGCGCGACGAGCTGCCGAACCTCACCCAGCGCTCGGTGATGCAGGGCTTCGTGCAGCCGATGCAGGACGAGGTGCTGGCGCCGTACGTCGGGAGGTACTTCGACGCGGTGGCCGGCATCTGGCAGAGCCGGTCCGGCCAGATGGCGCAGCAGATCACCGAGATGCTGTACCCGACGTTCGCCGCGTCGCAGGAGACCGTGGACGCGACCACCCGCTACCTGGAGAGCGCGAACCCCAACCCCGGCCTCGCGCGCTGCCTGATCGAGGGCCGTGACGGCGTCGAGCGCGCGCTCCGCGGCCGGGCCGCGGACGCCGCCGCAGCCGACGCGTAGCCGCACCGGAACCCGTGAAAGGCACCCTCACCGGGTGACGCGCGATCGGCGCAGCAGCCAGAGGAAGTACGGCGTCCCCAGCAGGGCGGTCACCAGGCCCGCTGGCAGCTGGTCCGGCGCGACCACCGTCCGGCCGACCGTGTCGGCGACGCAGACGAGGATGCCGCCGAGCAGCGCCGCGACCGGCAGCACGCGGCGGTGCCGGCCGCCGACGATCGCGCGCGCCGCGTGCGGCGCCACCAGGCCGACGAACCCGATCACGCCGACCGCGGCCACGGCCGCCGCGGTGAGCAGCACCGCGAGACCGAGGATGCCGAGGCGCACGCGTTCGAGCCGGACGCCGAGGACGCGCGGCGTGTCGTCGTCGAGTGCGAGCAGATCGAGGTAGTGGTGCCCGAGCACCGCGGCCACCACCACGACGCCGAACACCGCCGCCACCGGCAGCGCGTCGGGCAGCTCGGTGCCGTACGTGCTCCCGGACAGCCACACCAGCGCCGGCCCGATGTCGTACTCGCGGCGCAGCACGAGCACGGTCGTCGCGGCGGATGTCAACGCGGCCATGCCGATCCCGACGAGTACCAGCCGGTCCGGGCTCAGTCCTTGACGCCAGGCGAGCACGTAGACCAGCGCGAACGCGGCGAAGCCGCCGACCGCCGCGGCCGGCGAGACGAGCAGCCCGGACGCCGCCGGCGCCACCACGAGCACGGCGACCGCCCCCACGCCGGCGCCGCCGCTGACGCCGAGGATCCCCGGCTCGGCCAACGGGTTGCGCGCGACGGCCTGCACGGCCGCCCCGGCGACGGCGAGCGCCGCGCCGCCGAGGAGGCCGAGCACGACGCGCGGCAGCCGCTGGTCGAGCGCGTACGTGATGCCGGGCCCGGCCGTGCCGCGCAGCCAGTTCGCCACGTCGCCGAGCAGCACCCAGCGGTCGCCGGCGAGCACGCCCACCACGGACACGGCGACCAGCACCGCCGCGGCGCCGGCGACCACGAGCCAGAAGGTGAGCCGCGACCGGCCGGCCGCGTGACCGAGCGCAGGCGGCGTTCGGGACGGGCCGGAGTCGCGGTGCCTTCGGGCCAGCCAGATCAGCACGGGTGCGCCGAACAGCGAGGTGACCACGCCGGCGG
>DASUWX010000195.1:0-14238 GCA_036378185.1 Streptosporangiales bacterium
GGGGGGGGGGGGGGGGGGGGGGGTCGGGGGTCAGCGTTCCCAGACGCGGGACTGGAGGTCCGGGGCGGCGGGGTCGAGCCGGAGCAGGTCCTCCGCCTCGCGCGAGAGGGCGCCGGTGTCGATGCGCTCGACCAGCCGGCCGAGGGCGAGGTCGTCGCGGCGCAGCACGATCACCGCGTCCGACACCGTGGCCAGGGCCTGGACGGCCGCGTCGTCCTCGAGCGGCGTGGCGGTGAGCCCCATCGCGGTGAGCGGCACCGGCAGCAGCGTGCTGTGCCAGAGCGCGACGTCGATCCGCCGCTCCAGCAGCGCCGTCAGCACCTGGGAGTACGGGCAGTCGACGTAGACGTTCTTCGCGTCCTCGGGGAACGCGGCGGTGGTCACGACCGTGTGGTCGTGGGACGTCCGGTCGACGCCGACGCGCACCCGCCGCGGCCGCTTGGCGGCGTCCTCCCTGCGGACCACGAACACCGAGCCAGGCGCGTAGTAGAGGCCTTCGCCGACCGTCACGGTCGTGATCTTGCGGCGGAGCGCGCGGCGCAGCGACTCCGCGATGCCCGCGGAGACGAGGCCGGCGTCGACCTCGCCGGAGACGACGAGCTCGGCACGGTCCTCGCCGCCGTGGGCGTACCGGACGTCGAGCGGCACGCCGAGCGTGTCGAACTCCGACTGCAGGCCTCTGAGCAGGCCGAAGCCGGTGATCGGGCCGGGCGGATGGAGCGCGAGCCGCACCTGGCCGCGTCCCGACATGCTCCAGAGCAGGCCCTCGTCCTGGTCCACGAGCCTGGTGCCGAGATGCCCGTGCCGGGACAGCGTCACGGCACCGCTGTGTTCGAGGATGGCCAGCGCCTTCTGCACGGTCCCGGAGCCGACGCTGAACTGTTTCTGGTAGTCGACCGTGGTGGGCACGCGGGAACCCGTGGGTCTGCCCAGCATGTCGAGGGACAGACGTTGGACGGTCTTCAGGTTCCGCGACCGGAGGTCGGCGGGCGGCTGCGTGGCCGAAGCCCTTGTGCGCATGGTGGAAAGGTATCCGTTCCGTTGTACGTCCGCACTTCACGGCGCGCAATGGCAGGAAAAGTCAGCGTACTGACGATTACCATGCGCGTCCCGATCGACCGTATGGCACGTACGCAACGATCGCCGAGGGCCTCCGGGGTCACTGTGCGTGGCGGCGGAGCGTGGAACGCAACCAGTGAGTCGTCTCATCTGGTGTTATCAGTACGGACCGCAGTTGCCGCCCGTGACCGAGCCGGGGTGCCGCATTCCCATGTCACGACTGAGCAGAACGTCACGGACACACTCCTGGAGGCTTTTCAGGGACATCTCAGTTTCCGAGATCCGGAGAGCCCTGGCGCCGTCGCGAACACAGGCCCGACGGCGTAATCCTTCCGTGACGACTCAATATCCAGCCTATTGGGTTATAGGTCGTCCTCCGACGCAACCTTGCGTACGGCCTCCCTCACGGCTCGCTACCTGCGGCGTCCCGGTTGGCTCTCGGCGGCCCCGTACTGGTTGTATGTCCACGGCGGGTGCATGGTGGAGTCTACGATTCGCGAAAGGGGCACGGGTTGGCGCTCCGGGAGCAGCTGGCAGGCAAGCGGATCCTGCTGACGGGCGTCACCGGCTTCGTGGGGGAGGCGCTCTGCCAGCGCGTCCTCGAGGAGTTGCCGGAGACCAGGCTCGTCGTCCTCGTCCGGCCCAAGGGCACGACCACCGGGCGCAAGCGGGTCGAGCAGCTCGTCGGCAAGCCCGCGTTCGCGAGCCTGCGCGAGGCGCTCGGCGGTGATCTCACCGCGGTGGCCGACGAGCGCATCGAGGTCATCGAGGGTGACCTCGCCGACATCCCCGACCTGCCCGATGACCTGCACGCCGTCGTGCACTGCGCCGGCGACGTCTCCTTCGATCCCACGATCGAGGAGGCGTTCGCGACGAACGTCCAGGGCACGCTCGGGCTGCTCGGCAAGATCAAGGCCAGCGGTTCCACGCCGCACTACGTGCACGTGTCGACGGCGTACGTCGCCGGCCGCCGCCGCGGGGCGATCCCGGAGGCGTCGGTCGCGCACGACGTCGACTGGCGCACCGAGATGGCGTACGCGGGACGCCTGCGCGAGCGGATCGAGGAGGCCTCTCGCGCGCCGGGCACGCTGGCCCGGTTGCGCAGGGACGCGGAGAAGGAGCACCACCGGGCCGGCCCGCTCACCGCCGCAGGCGACGCGGAACGCCGCCGCAAGGAGTGGGTGCAGGACCAGCTCAAGGCGGCAGGCAGGGAACGCGCCAGGTCACTGGGCTGGACCGACGTCTACACGTTCACCAAGGCGATGGGCGAGCGCGTCGTCGAGGAGCACGTGCACGACTTCCCCGTCTCGATCGTCCGGCCGTCGATCATCGAGAGCGCATACGTCCGGCCCTATCCGGGCTGGATCGAGGGCTTCAAGATGGCCGAGCCGTTGATCCTGGCCTACGGCCGGGGTGAGCTGCCCGAGTTCCCGGCGTCGCCGGACTCGGTGATCGACATCGTGCCGATCGACCACGTCGTCGCCGCGATCATCGCGGTGCTCGCGAGCCCGCCGGAGGCCGGCCGCGCGGGCTACTTCCACGTGTCGTCCGGCTCGCGCAACCCGCTGACGTTCCAGGGCCTGGTCGAGCACGTCAGGTCCTACTTCGAGCGGCACCCGTTCGAGGGCACCGACGGCCGCGGCGCGCCCCGGCTGCCCTCGTGGAGCTGGCCGGGCGGCGAGGGCGCGGAACGGCTGTTGCGCACCGGTGAGCGGCTGACCTCGCTGGCCGACAAGGTCGTCACCCGGCTGCCGCGGTCCGACCGGGTGCGGCGGATGGCGAGCGACGTCGGCCGCCAGTCCCGCCGGCTGGAGTTCCTGCGCAGGTACATGGACCTCTACCGCCCGTACGCCGAGTGCGAGCTGGAGTTCCGCGACGACAAGACGATGGCGCTGTTCACCGCGCTCTCCCAGCACGACCGCGAGCGGTTCGCGTTCGACACCTCGGTCGTCGACTGGAGGTACTACATCGTCGACGTGCACTGCCCGAGCATCACGAAGCCGATGCGCGCCTTCGACGCGGCCAGGCGGCGCAGGGGCAGCGCGGCGGCAAAGCCGCGGACGTTGATGCCGAGCGAGCAGGTCGTCGCGGCGTTCGACATGGACGGCACCCTGCTGTCGTCGAACGTGATCGAGACCTACCTCTGGCTGCGGCTGCCGGAGCTCGCCGGGCTCGAGCGGGCGCGGGAGATCGGCCGGCTGGCCCGCAAGCTGCCGTCCTACCTGATGGCCGAGCGGCGTGACCGCGGTGGGTTCCTGCGCGCCGTGTACCGCAGGTACGAGGGCGCGTCCCTGCAGGAGCTCAACACGCTGGTCGACGAGGACCTCACCGACCACATGCTCGAGCGCGTCTCGGGCGCGGCGCTGCGCCGGATCCGCGAGCACCGGGCCGTCGGCCACCGCACCGTGCTGATCACCGGCGCGATCCGGCCGCTCACCCGCCCGCTGGCGCCACTGTTCGACGAGATCGTCGCCGCCGACCTCGCCGTCGACACCGAGGGCCGCTGCACCGGCTTCCTCAGCTCGCCGCCGCTGGTGGGCGAGGCGCGGGCCGCGTGGCTCAACTGGTACGCGAGCAGCAAGGGGCTGGACCTGTCGCAGTCGTTCGCATACGCCGACAGCCACTCGGACATGCCGCTGCTGAAGGCGGTCGGCAACCCGGTCGCCGTCAGCCCCGACGTCCCGCTATGGCGGGAGGCCCGGAAGAGCCGCTGGCCGGTGCAGGACTGGGGCCACGGCACGACGACGACATCCCGGCTCACGCTCCCAGGTGGTCACAAATGAGCAGTCCGGCGTCACACCGTCCACCGGTGAAGGGCACCTTCACCGGCCCGGCCCGAGCCGGAGGGGCGGGAGCATGATCCTCGCGCTCGAGCTGTACCGCTCGCTGCCCCGGTACGTGGCCAGCCGGGTCGTGACGAAGCGGCTGTCCGGTGTCTCCGCCGGCCCGCTCACGCCGCTGCGCCTGGTCACCCGCGACGAGCCGAAGGTGCCGAGGACCGGCGACTGGGCGCGGGTGCGCCCGCGCCTGTCCGGCATCTGCGGCTCCGACCTCGGGGCCCTGTACGGGGCGACGGGGCTCTACTTCTCCGCGCTCGTCTCGATGCCGTTCGTGCCCGGTCACGAGGTGGTGGGGGAGCTGCAGGACGACTGCGGCGACCTGCCGCGCGGCACCCGGGTAGTGATCGACCCCGTCCTCACCTGCGCCGCACGTGGCGTCGAGCCGTGCGAGTCGTGCGCGTACGGGCGCACCAACCTGTGCGACCGGGTGACCGTTGGGCACGTCTCGCCGGGCCTGCAGACCGGCTTCTGTGCGGACACCGGCGGCGGCTGGAGCGCGCAGCTCGTCGCGCACCGCTCGCAGTTGCACCCCGTGCCGGACAGCCTCGACGACCGCCGCGCGGTGCTCGTCGAGCCGATCGCCTGCGCCGTGCACACCGCGCTGCGTGCGCAGGTGCCCGACGGCGCGTCCGTCCTCGTCGTCGGCTCGGGGGCCGTCGGCCTGTTCACGACGCTCGCGCTCCGCGAGCTGTCCTCGCCCGGCACCCTGACCGTCGTCGCGAAGCACCCGCTGCAGCGCGAGCTGGCCAGGAGGTTCGGCGCCACCGACGTGCTCGCCCCCAGCGACGTGATCGGCGGGGTACGGCGGGCCACCCGGGCCCTCCGCCTGGACCCCGAGCACGACTCGCCGTTCCTGCTCGGCGGGGTCGACGTCGCGATCGACGCCGCCGGCAGCGCCGCGTCGCTGCGGACCGCGCTGCGCACCGTCCGCGCGGGCGGGCGGGTCGTCCTGTCGGCGATGCCGCCGGCGGGCGCCGACCTGTCGCCGGTGTGGTTCCGCGAGCTCGAGGTCGTCGGCTCGTACGCCAGCGCGATGCGCGAGCACGTCAACGGGCGCGAGCGGCCGGCGTTCGACATCGCGATGGACCTCGCGGCGAGCGCGCCGATCGACGGGCTGGTCGGCGACGTCTACCCGCTGCACAGGTGGCGGGAGGCGCTCGACCACGCGTCGGCCGCCGGTCGGCTCGGTACGGTGAAGGTGGCCTTCGATCTGAGGAGCAATAGGTGACCCGTCCAGGATTCGTGCTCGAGGTCGACGAGCGCACGCCGCCGCTCGTCGTGCACGAGGGCGACAGCTTCCGGCTCGAGGAGTTCCCGCTCGGCACCCGGGTCGTCTACCCGCCGGAGATGACCCCCGGCATCCCGGACGTCGAGGGTGCCATCCGGGACGCGCTGCTGCAGCCCGTCGACAGCGAGCCGCTGCCGGCGCTGCTGCGTCCCGGCATGAAGCTGACCATCGCGTTCGACGACATCTCGCTGCCGCTGCCGCAGATGCGCGCGCCCGACATCAGGCAGCGCGTGCTCGAGCAGGTGCTCGAGCTCGCCGCCGCGGCCGGGGTCGACGACGTCGAGCTGATCTCCGCGAACGCCCTGCACCGCAGGCTGACGCCGGCCGAGCTTCGCCACATCGTCGGCGAGCGTGTCTTCCGGTCGTTCTTCCGCGAGGGCAAGCTCTACAACTTCGACGCCGAGGACCGCGACAACCTCGCGCATCTCGGCGTCACGGAGAAGGGCGAGGACGTCGAGATCAGCAGGCGGGCCGCCGAGTCCGACCTGGTCGTCTACGTCAACATCAACATCGTGCCGATGGACGGCGGGCACAAGTCCGTCGCGATCGGGCTGGCGTCGTACAACTCGCTGCGGCACCACCACAACAGCCACACGATGGTCCACTCGCGGTCGTTCATGGACAAGGACCACTCGGCGATGCACTCGTCGGCCTGGCGGATGGGCCGGCTGATCGGCGAGCACGTCAAGGTGTTCCAGATCGAGACCACGCTCAACAGCCACTCGTTCCCGAAGCCGTACGACTTCCTGAACCGGCGCGAGTGGGAGTGGTCGCTGCGCGACCAGGCGTCGGTGCTCGCCGCGCGGCGCGGCCTCGCGGTGGCTCCGGCGAGCATGCGGCGCAAGATCTTCCAGAACGTGCGGGCGCCGTACGCGCTCACCGGCATCAACGCGGGCGCGGTGGAGCCGGTGCACGACCGCACGCTGGAGCGGGTCTTCCGGCAGCAGGCGACCGAGGTCGACGGGCAGTCCGACGTGCTCGTGCTCGGCGTGCCGTTCATCTGCCCGTACAACGTGAACTCGGTGATGAACCCCATCCTCGCCGCGTGCATGGGCCTCGGCTACATGTTCAACTCGTACCGAGGGAAGCCGTTGGTACGCAAGGACGGCGCGGTCATCCTGTACCACCCGGTGCCGTACGAGTTCAGCCAGCTGCACCACCCGAGCTACGTCGACTTCTTCGAGGAGGTGCTCGCCGAGTCGACCGACCCGGCGACCATCGAGGCGAAGTTCGAGGAGCAGTACGCGACGGACCCGTGGTACGTGCACCTGTACCGCACGTCGTACGCGTACCACGGCGTGCACCCCTTCTACATGTGGTACTGGATCGCGCACGCGCTCGACCACGTCGGCCAGGTGGTCTGGATCGGCGCCAACCGGCGCGCGGTGAAGCGGATGGGCTTCCGAGCCGCGTCCAGCCTCCCCGACGCGCTGGAGATGGTGAGCGACACCGTCGGCGACGCGCCGTCGATCACGTACATGCACCACCCGCCGATGACGATGGCGGAAGTGCGCTGATGGCCGGCAAGCGTCCGTCGATCGGCAAGGAGCTGGTGCGCGGCACCGCGCGCGACGTGCGCATGTTCGCGCGCGGCTGGCGGTGGGGCCGGCGCCCGCTCGTGCCGCGTTCCGCCGAGCCGCACACGCCGGCGCCGGGACGCCGCGAGTTCCCGACGCGCTGGGCGCGCTCGCCGGCGGGCATCGCACTCCGCGAGGTCGTGCAGAAGGTCGGGCTCAATCCGCTGTTCCGGTTCGAGGTCGAGCCGCACGTCACCGGTCTCGACGTCCTCGACGGGCTGCGGATGCCGGTGATCTTCGTGGCGAACCACAGCAGCCACCTGGACACGCCGATGTTGCTGTGCACGCTGCCGGACGCCTGGCGGCGGCGTACCGCGATGGCCGCGGCGGCCGACTACTTCTTCGACACCTGGTGGCGGGCCGCCGGGTCGGCGATCGCGTTCAACACCTTCCCGATCGAGCGGCGCGGCGGCCAGCTGGCGACGACCCCGGGCTCGGTGCTGGAAGAGGGCTGGAACGTCGTCGTCTTCCCCGAGGGCACCAGGTCGCCGGACGGCTGGACCGGCCGGTTCCGGCTCGGCGCCGCGTACCTCGCCGTCGAGCACCGCGTGCCTGTCGTGCCGATCGCGCTGCGCGGCTCGTACGCCGCGATGCCGCGCGGGCGCGGCTGGCCGGTGCCCGGCCGGCCGCCGGTGCGCGTGCGGTACGGGCGGCCGCTGTTCCCCGGTGAGGGCGAGGGGCCGCGCGACTTCGGCAAGCGCATCTCGTCGGCCGTGGCGCAACTGCTCGACGAGGACCGCACCACGTGGTGGCGGGCCATGCGCAACGCCGCCGAGGGCACGACGCCGTCGCCGTCCGGCCCGGACGTCGCCCCCTGGCGGCGCATCTGGGCCCAGACGGCGGCGCCGGAGGTCGAGCGCAGCCGGCGGGTCTGGGCGAAGAAGCGCCGCATCCCGCTCCCGTAACAGGCGCGTTCCGTGTTCGTGGGCGACACGGCGCGCCACATGTTGACTCCGGGCTTCGGAATCGACAAGCTAACTCACCGGCGCGTCGCCCCCCTCGCGCCAACCCGATCGGGCCATGATGCGTCCCAGCGACAAGGCTCTCGGGTGCCCCGAGCGACAGGAAGGTCGCGATGTTGAAGTTCGTGCTGCTGTTTTTCGTGGTCGTCTTCATCGTCGGAGTCGTGCACACGATCGCCCGCCGTCAGGACTGACGGCGAGTTGCCCACCGCGGGGACGGGCAGCGACTAGTCTCCGATCATGTTCGTGGCCGTCGGCTCCGCCAATCCGGTGAAGGCCGACGCCACCCGCCAGGCGTTCTCCCAGGTCTGGCCCACGTCGTCCGCCGACGTCGAGTCGGTGGCAGTGCCGTCCGGCGTCTCGGCGCAGCCGATGAACGACGTCGAGTGCATCGAGGGCGCGCGCAACCGCGCGATCCTGGCCCGCGAGGCACTCGACGCCGACTACGGCGTCGGCATCGAGGGCGGGCTGGTGCACGTCGGCGGCCTCTGGTTCAACGGCGGCTGGGTCGTGGTCGTCGACCGGGAGTTCCGCGAGGGCCTCGGCAGCACGTTCCGCGTCCCCGTGCCCTCCGTGGTGATGCGCCGGATCGAGCACGGCGCCGAGCTCGCCGAGGCACTCGACGAGGCGCTGGGCGTCACGGACACCAAGTACGGCCCGGGACACTTCGGGCACATGACCAACGGCGTGGTGACCAGGACGCACGGCTACGTCGACGCCGTGGCCGCGGCGCTCGCGAGGTTCGCCCACCCCACGCTGTTCCGCTGACACCGGCGGCCGCACCGCGTTCCTCACCCGCCTGCTCGGCCGCGCGCGCTGTTCTCACCCGCCTGCCTGGCCGCGCGCTGTTCCAAATGATCACGGTATGTGGGTTTCCAGGGAACTCCCCCAGCCGAGTACCTAGTTACCGCGTGCTGCAGGACGGGGGAAGTGGGTACTCGTCTCGGTAAGCCCTGGAACCTGACATACCGTGATCATTTGGAGAAGGGCGGAGAAGGGGCGGAGAAGGGCGAAGAAGGGGCGGAGAAGGGGGACAACGGGGGTGCGGCGGACGGCGACGGTCGTGTGACCTGTTCGACGCCGTGGGGTGCTGTTGCCGGCGGTGCCGGACCGGTTACCGTTCGGTATGCCTGAAACCGAGGCGAAGAAGGCCGGGTCCATGCGCGTGGTGACGATCTCGGCACAGTACGGCGCCGGCGGCAGCGTGGTCGCGCCGCGCGTCGCCGAGCGGCTCGACCGCCCGTTCGTCGACCGCGCGATTCCCGAGAGCGTCGCGCACGACATCGGCTGCTCGCTCGAGTCGGCGCTGGCGCACGACGGCCGCGCCGAGCACGGTCTCGGCCGGTTGCTCGCGGGCGCGGCGCGGCTGCCGAACGTCACGCTCGGCGGCATGGAGGCCTACCTGCCGGTCGGCGACCTCGTGTCCGAGGACGAGTTCGTCGCCCGCACCGAGCGCGCGATCCGCGAGGTGGCGACCAGTTCGGGCGGCGTGCTGCTCGGCCGGGCCGCGGCGGTCGTGCTCGCGGACGTCCCCGATGCGCTGCACGTCCGGCTGCGCGGCAGCCAGGAGGCGCGCATCCAGCGGGTCCTGCGCACCACCGGCATGGACGAGAAGCTCGCCCGGCGCCAGCTCGAGGACTCCGACCGCGCGCGCACCGCCTACGTCAAGCACTTCTACCGCACCGACCCGGACGACCCGAAGCTCTACCACCTGGTCATCGACACCACCGTCGTGCCGATCGACGTGGCCGTCGACATGATCGTGCTGGCGGCGAAGGCCGCGATCCCGGTGTCGTCCTGAGCCGCAACGCGGCCCGTCACCTGGTGACGGGCGGCGGCGGCGTCGACTGCCGGCGCTCGGGCGGCAGCGGCGGGTAGAGGCGCTCGTTCGGCGGGAGCAGCGAGTTGTCCTCTGACGGCGGGCGCGCGGTGTACGGCCGGTCGGCCGGGTACAGCACGAACGTGCCCGCGACCTTGTCGTGCAGGCACTGGTGGTAGTAGCGGTCGAAGACGCACCAGAGGTAGTTGACGACGGTGAAGATCGGCCCGGCGTACGGGATCACGTTCACGCCGTAGAAGATCGCGTACCGCGCGGCCGCCCAGCCGAAGCCGATCCTGCGGTCGCCGTCGTAGCGCACCACGCGCAGGCCCAGCAGCCGGTGGCCGAGCGTCCGCCCGGCGACGGCCTCCTGCGGGATGCGGTAGCAGGCGAACACCACGGCGGTGACGATCGCGACGAACCAGCTCGTCGCCCAGTACGGCACCGGCGTCACGTGGAGAGCCGGGTCGGTGAGCGCCTTGTCCAGCTGTTCGACGTGGTGGGTCTGCTGGCCGGAGGCGCGGACGAGCAGCGGTGAGGTCAGCACGGACAGCACGGCGAGGTCGACGAGGTACGCGCACAGCCGGCGCCACCGGGGCGCGAGGTCCGCGGGCGGCGGGGTGCTGAGCGTCAGTAACGACATCCGCGCCCTCTCCTGTCCGTGCCGTCGTCGGTGTGCCGTGCAGTGCAATACCGTACCGCGGGCTCCGGCCGCCCCCGTGGGAACATGAGGACCGTCAAGCGGCAGGAAGGAAGGCCATGGCGCCAACGCCCAGCGTCTCGTACTCCATCATCGTGCGCCTCGAGGTACCCGCGCGCGGCAACATGGTGGGCGCACTGACGAACACCGTCGAGCGGTCCGGCGGCATCGTCACGGCGCTGGACGTCACCCGGTCCGGGCACGAGCGGCTGCGCATCGACGTCACCTGCCAGTGCCGCGACACCGACCACGCGGACGCCGTCGTGGAGGCGATCCGCGCGCTGCCCGACGTCTCCGTGCACAAGGTCAGCGACCGGACGTTCCTGCTGCACCTCGGGGGCAAGATCGAGATGCGTTCGAAGGTGCCGCTGCGCAACCGCGACGACCTGTCCATGGCGTACACCCCCGGCGTCGGCCGGGTCAGCCTCGCGCTCGCGCGCAACCCCGAGGACGCGCGGCGGCTGACGATCAAGCGCAACACGGTCGCCGTGGTCACCGACGGCTCCGCGGTGCTCGGGCTCGGCAACGTCGGGCCGGTCGCCGCACTGCCCGTGATGGAGGGCAAGGCCGCCCTGTTCAAGCAGTTCGCGGACATCGACGCGTGGCCGATCTGCCTCGACACCCAGGACACCGACGAGATCGTGTCGATCGTCCGCGCCATCGCCACCGGCTTCGGCGGCGTCAACCTCGAGGACATCTCCGCCCCGCGGTGCTTCGAGAACGAACGCCGGCTGCGGGAGGCGTTGGACGTCCCGGTCTTCCACGACGACCAGCACGGCACGGCGATCGCGGTGCTCGCGGCCCTGAAGAACGCGTTGCGCTGCGTGGAGAAGGACCTCGGCGACGTCCGCATCGCGATGTCCGGCGCGGGGGCTGCGGGCACCGCCGTGCTCAAGCTGCTGCTGGCGGCCGGCGCGAAGCACGTCGTCATGTTCGACGTCCACGGCGCACTGCACGCCGGGCGCGAGGACCTGGACGACGGGCTGCGCTGGATCGTCGAGCACACCAACGTCGAGGGGTACTCCGGCGACCTGCGCGGCGCGCTCGTGGGCGCGGACGTCTTCATCGGCCTGTCCGCACCGAACATCCTCGACGGCGCCGACGTCGCGAGGATGGCCGACGACGCCGTCGTGTTCGCGCTCGCGAACCCCGATCCCGAGGTCGACCCGGCGGTCGCGCTCGAGCACGCCTCGATCGTCGCGACCGGCCGCAGCGACTACCCCAACCAGATCAACAACGTGCTCGTCTTCCCCGGCGTGTTCCGGGGACTGCTCGACGCCGGCAGCCACGAGGTGACGACGCCGATGATGCTGGCGGCGGCGCAGGCGCTGGGCGACGTGGTCACCGACGAGGAGCTCAACCCGAACTACATCATCCCGAGCGTGTTCCATCCCAACCTCGCGGCGACCGTGGCCAGCGCGGTGCGCAAGGTCGCCGAGGAGAACGGGAGCACGTCGCCGGCCCTGGATCAGGACGATTTCGAGCCGTTGTAGGGCCGGAGGTTTCGCGATCGCGTCCGGGGACACCATCATGGAGCAGTGGACCTCACCGGCAACCTGCTCGTCGCCACGCCCCTGCTGAACGACGAGAACTTCGCCCGCACCGTCGTCCTCGTGGTCGAGCACGAGCCCGCGGGCACGCTGGGCGTCGTCCTCAACCGACCCACCGAGGTGCGTGTCGCGGACGTGCTGGCGTCCTGGAGCGACCTCGCCACGGGACCGCAGGTGATGTTCCAGGGCGGGCCGGTCGCGCTGGACAGCGCGCTCGCGGTGGCCGGGGTGATGGCGGCGGACGGCGACGAGGAGCCGCTGGGCTGGCGGCGGATCGAGGCGGGCCGTACCCGCAGCCTCGGCCTGGTCGACCTCGACGCGCCGCCCGAGCTGATCGCGGCGGAGATCTCCTCCCTGCGCATCTTCGCCGGCTATGCGGGCTGGGACTCGGGGCAGCTCGAGGCGGAGATCGACGAGGGCGCCTGGTACGTCGTCGAGGCGGAGAGCGGCGACCCGTTCACGTCGCTGCCGAACCGGCTCTGGCACGACGTGCTGCGCCGGCAGCCGGGCGACCTGGCGCTCGTCGCGACCTATCCCCGGGACCCCACCCAGAACTGACACCGTCGTTAGACTCGATCGCATGGCACCGGTAGAGATGCAGCGACAGACCACGGTCCTCCCCGACGGGGACGTCGACGCGCGCCTTTCGCACGGCGACGGCGACCACGAACGGTTCGCCCACTACGTGCGCAAGGACAAGATCGTCGAGTCGTCGGTCACCGGTACGCCGCTGGTCGCCCTGTGCGGCAAGGTCTGGGTGCCGAGCCGCGACCCGAGCCGGTTCCCCGTGTGCCCCGAGTGCAAGGAGATCTGGGAGTCGCTGCCCGGCAACGGCGGCGGCGAGGGCGAGTGATCGCGGCGTAACCGCGCCCCCGGGCGACCCGGTCGCACCGTCACCCTCGGATTCGGCTCGTAGGGGTCGTGCACGCACCGTGGCTACTCATATACTCGGCGGACTTGCCCCCGTCTGAGATGGAGAGCCATGCGGCCCAGGAAGCTCCAGGTGCTGGTGGGCGGTTCCGCCCTCGTCCTCGGTGGCCTGCTGCCGAGCGGCGCGCAGGCAGGCGTGCCGGCGAGCGCGCCGACGTCCGCGCGCGTCGCCTGCTATCCCGGGCAGACGGGACCCCAGTACGCCGCGGCCCGCGCGGTGCACGGCGTCGGGCGCAAGGACCCGGACGTGATCACCGCCACGTTGCAGGCGTTGATGGAGAACGACTTCCAGCGCCGGCTGCAGGACATCCGGCACACGCAGGAGCAGCGCACGACGGTGGCCGCGACGACGGTGACGGTGAACGTCTACTTCCACGACGTCTACTACGGCAGCAAGGGCAAGCTCACCGCAGCGCAGATCGACAACCAGATCGCGGTGCTCAACAAGGCCTACGGCGGCAGCACGGGCGGCGCGGCGACGAACTTCCAGTTCAAGCTGAAGAGCGTCGACCGCACGAGCAACAAGTCCTGGTTCAACCTCTCGCCCGACACCAAGGCCGAGACCGCGATGAAGAACAAGCTGCGCAAGGGCGGCGCGGCCGCGCTCAATCTCTACACGGCGAACCTCGGTGGCGGCCTGCTCGGCTGGTCCACGTTCCCGTGGTCGTACCAGAAGGCGCCGAAGGACGACGGCGTCGTCATCCTGTACTCGTCGCTGCCCGGCGGCTCCACGGAGCACTACAACCAGGGCGACACCGCCACCCACGAGATCGGCCACTGGCTCGGGCTGTACCACACGTTCCAGGGCGGCTGCAGCGGCGCGGGCGACAAGGTCGACGACACGCCGGCCGAGTCGTCGCCGGCGTACGAGTGCCCGACCGGCAGGGACAGCTGCGCGTCCGATCCGGGCGACGACCCGATCCACAACTTCATGGACTACACGTACGACAGCTGCATGAACCAGTTCACCCGCGACCAGGCCACCCGGATGCACCAGCAGTGGCAGGCATACCGCGGCTGAGCAGGCCGGACCTTCGCGCGCTCGTCGTCGGGCGGCCGGCGGGCGCCTTGCCGTCGCTGAGGCCCCGTCGCTGAGGCCGCCGTCGATCACGTTAACGTGATCGACGGGTGCTTCACACGATGCAGGACTCGTGCGGAGTCACCGTTGGTCGTGTGAAGTACCCGGAGCGGCCATGTGAAGTGCGGCCGCGCCGTGTGCAGTGCCGGCGCCAGGTGCCCGTTGTGGGACGGGTCTGGCGTCACCGGTCGGGACGGTACGCGGTCAGGTCGACGTCGGGCTCGCGGCCGAGGGCGAGCTCGGCGGCCAGGGCGCCGACGGGCGGGCCGAAGCTCAGGCCGTTCGCGCCGAGCCCGGTGGCGACGACGAGGTTCGGCAGCCGCTCCACCCGGCCGAGTACGGGCAGGCCGTCGGTGCTCACCGGGCGGAAGCCGACCCGCACCTCGGCCACGGTCGCACCGGCGAGCCCGGGCGCGACCGTCAGGGCGTCGTCCA
>DASUWX010000196.1:0-35522 GCA_036378185.1 Streptosporangiales bacterium
GAAGGCAAACGACACCATCAAGCCCTCATCGCACTGGCCCGGCGACGCATCAACGTGCTGCACGCCATGCTCCGCACCCGAACGTCCTACGACGCCGGCCCGAAACCCGCCACAGCGGCTTGACAGAAGCATTAGGCAGCGACCTCCCGCCGTGCGACCGCCTGACGGCCGGTGCCTGGTTTCCCCGTCACCTTCCCGTCGGCGTAGATCTCGTTGCCACGCAGGTAGGTCGCCTCGATCGAGGCGGTGCACGTCCTGCCGTCGTACGGTGTCCAGCCGGTCTTGGAGAGGACGCCGTCGTCGCTGATGGTCCACGACCTGTTCAGGTCGGCGATGACGAAGTCCGCGTCCGCGCCGGGGACGAGCGCGCCCTTCGTGCCCTCGAGGCCGAACTTCCGCGCCGGCGCGCCGGCGACGAGCTCGACGACCCGCTGCAGGCTCAGCTCCCCCTTGTTCACCGCGTCGAGCGCGAGCGGGTAGAAGTACTGGATGCCCGGCGTTCCGGTGTGGGCGCTCCACATCTTCGTCCAGCCGATCTCCTTCTCCTCCCTGGTGTGGGGCGCGTGGTCGGAGGCGAAGATGTCGATCGTGCCGTCACGCAGGCCCTCCCAGACGGCCGCGCGCCCGTCGTCCGGCACCCAGTACGAGAGCGCGTACGGCCCGAGCTTCTCGACGTCGTCCCACGTCGAGAGGAACGGCAGCCAGTGGTTCACCTCGCAGGTGACGTCGACGCCGTGCTCCCTGGCTCTGCGGACCGCTTCGACCGAGCGCCTGGTCTGCATGTGCGCGAGGTGGATGGGGCACGAGGACGCCTCGGCGAGCCGGAGGACCACCTCGATCGCGGTGTCCCAGATGACGCCGTTGCGCGCGGCGTACGCGGACGCGTAGCCCTGCGGCGTGTTCTCACCGCGCGCGAGGTACTCGCCCTCGATGTAGTCCATGAGCGACTGGTCGTGCGGGTGGATGATGAACCGCTTGCCGGTCTTGGCGATCTCGTCCATGCTGCGCAGCAGGTCGCCGTGCCCGTGCATGCCCGTGCCGGCGGGGTGCGGGTAGTCGCGCCCGGTGTCGACGACCATGTAGATCTTGTAGGCGTTGACGCCCATCTCGGCCATCGCCGCGATCTCGCCGACCTGCGTGGCCGCCGGGTTGTGGTTCCAGTCGATGATCGACTTCTCGGCGTAGAGCTCGAACACCTCGCGCAGCGTCTCGGCCGTGGTCGTCGGCGGGTTGAGGTTCGGCATCCCGAACATCGTCGTGACGCCGCCGGCCGCGGCCTGCAGGGACGTCGTGTAGATGTCGTCCTTGTGGGTGAAGCCCGGCTCCCTGGTGTGGACGTGCACGTCGACCATGCCCGGGAGGACGAGCCTTCCCGTGGCGTCGAGGGTCGTCCCGACGTCGGCGACCTCGGTGTCCGGGCCGACGATGCCGACGATCCTGCCGTCGTCGACCAACAGGTCGCCGGTCACGAGCCCGGCGGGTGTCCCCACCCGTCCCCCGTGCACTCGCAGTCCGATGCTCACGTGGTGACCTCCAGTCGAGAGGGGTGGGTGTCCAGTCCCGCGGAACGGGCGGTGACCGCGGCGGGACCCAGGTAGCGGTCGAACCACGCGACGATCCGCGGCGTGACGACCTGCCAGTAGGCGTCGTAGGCGGCGTAGTGGCTGGTGTGCCGTTGGAGCAGCAGCTCCTTCGGTCCCCGCGCGGCCCCGTAGACGCGGAACGCGTGATCGGTCGGCGTGGTGGCGTCGTTCTCGACGGCGATCACCAGCAACGGGGTGTGCAGTCGCGCCGCTTCGCGCTCGGGCCGGTAGGCGAGGACGTCCTCGACGGAGGCGAGTTCGACCAGCTCGGCCACCCGGCCGTCGACGTCGCGCTTGACGCTCGTCGCACGCCGTTCCGCGGTCGGCACCATGATCTCGTTGCGCGGGTCGACCAGCCTGCTCTTCCCGGTGAGCGCGCGTTCCCTGCGGTCCGCCTCGACCGAGGCGAGCAGTTCCAGCCACTCGTACTCGCTGCGCATCCGGTGCAGCCAGTCGGCGCCGTCGGCCACCGGCAGCTGGCTGACGACGGCGCGGACGCGGTCGTCCGCGGCTGCGTGCACCACCGCGTTGCCGCCGCCGGTGCCGCCGCTGCCGAAGACGCCGATCGAGTCGACGTCGACGTCGTCGCGGGTGAGCAGGTAGCTGACCGCGCTGCGCAGGTCCTCGACCTGCGCGCGCAGGGAGAGCCGGGTGGGGTCGCCGTCGGACGCGCCGAAGCCGCGGTAGTCGAACACCAGCACGGTGAACCCCGCGGCGACCAGGGCCTCGTGGTAGCGCTCGTACAGCTTCGCGTCACGGAGGCCGAGCCAGCCCGGGCCCTGCACGACCACGCGGCGGAGGCCGCTCACCTCGTCGGGCGAACGGAGCAGGCCGCGCACCCGGACGCCCTCGCTGAACCACTCGACCTGCTCGGTCCTCATCGTCCGACGTCACCTCACGACGGTCGTCAAATTGGATACAAGAAGCAATCTGAGCCCAAGTTTCTCGGCCTGTCAACACCCGGCCAGACGCGCCACCGGCAGGCCTCGATGTGTCGAAAGGTCAATATCTGCAGGGACATCGGCCTTCGCAACGCCGTCCGGGGCCCGCCCTCACGCCTAAAAATGCAGGGTTGACGAATCCTGGCGACTGGATACAGTCGGTCCAACGCGAGAGGAGCTCGCCATGTCCCTCACCGGTCACGAGCGTCGCCAGAAGGTCCGGACGAGCGCGCCGGGCCCCGCCGCCGCGGACGGACGAGCCGATCGCGGCAGGCGACGGGTCGGCTGGCTCCCGAGCAGGCGCACGACGCTGCCGATCGCGTCCGTCGTGGTCTTCCTCGTCGTCTGGCAGGTGCTCGGTTCGCGGATCAACCCGATCCTGCTGGCGACCCCCTCGGCGGTGGCGTCCTCGTTCGCCGACATCGTCCGCACCGGCACCCTGGTGTACGCGTTCCTGCGGGCGCTGGAGGTGCTCGCCGTCGGGTTCGGCATCGCCGCCGTGGTCGGCATCGCGGTGGGGCTGGCGATGGGCAGGAACGAGACGATAGGTCGGATCCTGGACCCGTACGTCAGCTTCTTCCAGGCGACGCCGCTCATCGCGCTCACTCCGCTGGTCGTGATCTGGACCGGGATCGGCTTCACCGCCGAGGTGACGATCACGTTCCTGCTCGCCGTCTGGTCGGTCATCATCAACACGGCCGAGGGCACGCGCAACACGCCGGCGATCCTGCTCGACATGGCGCGCGTCTACCACGCGACCGAGCGATCCGTCGTCCGCAACGTCGCGATGCCGCACGCCCTGCCGTACATCTTCGCCGGCCTGCGCATCGCGCTCGCCAAGGCACTGATCGGCGTGATCATCGGCGAGATGGACGTCAGCCTCAAGGGCCTGGGCGGCCTCATCGTCAACTACGGCGACGCGTTCCAGACCGCTCCCCTGCTCGCGTCGATCGTCAGCTCGTCGCTGGTGGGCGTGATCGGGACGATCATCCTCGAGGTGCTCAGGCGAAGGCTCGCGCCCTGGTCCACGAGCGGCCACGTGCACACGCAGGTGTGACGCATCCCCCAACGGCTTCGTCCCGAAAGGGCCACCATGACCGCCGAGACTGCTCGCATCGAAGTCAGGAACGTGACGAAGACGTACCGCCACCAGGCGAGGAGGAACGAGAGCATCACCGCGGTCGCCGACGTCTCGCTCGACATCCGGCCGGGCGAGTTCGTCTCGCTGATCGGTGCGTCCGGCTGCGGCAAGACGACCCTGCTCCGGATGATGTCCGGCCTCCTCTCCAGGGACGAGGGCGAGATCCGGATCAACGGCCGCGACGTCGACGGCGTGCCGCCGGCCATCGGCTTCGTCTTCCAGGAACCGGCACTGCTGCCTTGGCGCACTGTCCACGACAACCTCGCGTTCGCGCTCGAGCACAAGCACCTGCCGCCGGCGCGCCGCGAGGAGGTGATCGAGGACAAGCTCAGGCTGACGAACCTGCAGGACTTCGCCGGCTACTACCCCTTCGCCCTCTCCGGCGGCATGCAACAGCGTGCCGGGCTCGCGCGGGCGCTCGCGTGCGATCCCGACGTGCTGTTCATGGACGAGCCGCTGTCCGCTCTGGACGCGTTCACGCGGCGGCGGTTGCAACAGGACATCGCGGGGATCATCCAGGCGATCCGGGCGACCGCGGTCCTGGTCACCCACGACGTCGACGAAGCGGTGTTCTTCTCCGACCGGATCGTCGTGCTCGGCTCGTCACCCGGACGGGTCCAGGAGGTCATCGACGTCCCGTTCAGCAAACCGAGGCGACACGAGGATCTCCTCGGCAACCCCGACGTCGGCCGGCTGCGCGACCGCGTCCTGAGCATCGTCCTGGGTTACCAGCCCGACGACGACACCGATCACCAACGTTCGTAGCAATCCGAGGGACGGTTCACCATGGCACATCCCCATCGCCGCCTCACCATCCTCGCCGCCGCCGTCGGGCTGACGGTGATCGCGCCGCTGACCGCCTGCGGAGCGCACTCCGGGGGTTCGGCCGGCTTCTCCCCGTCGATGCGGCCCAACGGGACGCCGGACCTGCACGGAGCCACGATCCGCATAGCGGTGGGCGCCGCGCCCGCGATCGAGGACACGCGCATCCCGCTCATCGCGAAGATCCTCAAGAGCTGGGGCGCCAAGACGAAGATCGTCAACCAGACGGGCGACCCCGCGGCCGTCCGGGTGGTGCTCTCCGGCGACGCGGACATCGCCTCGATAACCGCGTCGTCCGCGATCAACTCGGGCCTGAAGGTGTTCGGTCCCAGCCAGCCGCGGCTGGACTACCATTTCATGGGTGCGCCGTCGCTCAAGAGCATCAAGGACCTGCCCGGCCACATCTACGGCACCTCCAACCCGCACGGGGTAGAGGCGTTGATGTTCGCGGACATGCTGAAGAAGAACAACATTCCGGTCTCGAAGGTGAAGGTCACGATCGCGGGTGGCGCCTCCGTGCGGGTCAGCGCGATGCTCACCCATCACATCGACGCGACGTTCGTGCACGCGTCCGACGTGCCGCGCCTGCTGAAGGCCGGGTTCAACGACCTCGCGAAGATGTCCGACGCCGCACCCGAGCTCTCCGACTCGTTCCTCGTCGGCACCTCCCGCTGGACCAAGGACAACCCGGCGCTGGCGACGGCCGTGGACCTCGCCTGGATCAAGGCCGCGCAGGTCTTCAACGACGACGAGAAGCAGTGGGTAGCCACGGCGGTCGCGTACGGTGGCGGCACGAAGAGCGAGGCCGCTCAGCTGTACGCGGCGTTCAAGGCCGCCGACACCTTCCCCGTCAAGAAGAGCACGTTCACGGCCGCGTCCGCACAGGCACAGGAACGGCTCGCCAAGAACGTCGGTGCGATCAACAAGACGCCACCGCTGTCGCAGTGGTTCGAGACCGGACCCTGGGATCACGCGACCGCCACTCTGAAGATCGCTTGAGGACGGGATCACCACAGCCGATGACGTACGTGCCGCCGACCGGAGGTCACCTGTGAGCTCCACGCCACGACCCACCCGTGCCACCGCCGCCGGGACTCCGGCGTCGCGCCACGGCCCGGCCTCCCTCGAGGAGGTCGTGGCCCGGCTGTCGAGTGGTTACCGTTCGATCGGCGACATGGTCTACGAGGTGCTGCGCGAGGCCGTCCTCAGCGGGACGTTCGCACCCGGCGAGCGGCTGCGGCAGGAGGCGCTCGCGACGGCCATCGGCGTCTCCCGGCTGCCGGTCAGGTCTGCCCTGATCCAGTTGGACACCGAGGGCCTGATCGACTTCCACCCCCGTCGCGGTGCCGTCGTCAAGACCCTCACCCGCGCTCAGGTCAAGGAGATCTTCGAGCTACGCGACCTGCTCGAGCCGCACGCCCTGCGCAAGTCGATGGCCCGCATGACGACGGAGCGCGTGGTGCGGCTCCGTCATCACGCGGAACTCCTGGACGCCGAGGACGAGGGCGCGTCGTTCGTCGACATGCGCGTCAGCTTCTACCGCGAGCTGTACGACGCCGAGCACAACCCGCGCCTGGTGGAGATGATCGAGGCGCTGCGCAAGAGCCTCGGCCAGTACCTGCTCCGGATGAACATCTCCAACCGGAGCGGGCGGCACGACGCGCACCACGAGCTGGTCGAGCACGTCGCCCGCGGCGACGTCGACGCCGCGGAGAAGTGGCTGCGCAAACACCTCCAGGCCGTCGCCGAGGGCATCGAGCAGACCCTCCCCGAGGACGACGAGTAGGCAGCGCCGTCAGGCGACGAGGACGGCCGGGAACGAGCTGCCGGTCAGCTCCTCGGACAGGCGCCACAGCCGCTCGGCCAGCTCCGGGTCGCTGGCGTCGGACGACCGGCCGCAGAGGGCCGGCGCACCGCGCAGGCCGGCGAACCCGCTCGGTCCGGCGTAGCTGCCACCGGGCAGCTCCGCCGTGGCCACGAACAGCGTCGGCAGCGCACCCGCGTGGTTGTCCTGCGCGATCAGCCTGTTCCCGACGCCACTCGTCAGCGCGTTCACGACCGGGTTGCTGGTGCGGCCCTGGAGGTTGGTGGCGGCGTAGCCGGGATGCGCGGCCATCGACCGCACCCGTGAGCCCGCGGCGGTCAGCCGGCGCTGCAGTTCGAGCGTGAACAGCAGGTTGGCGAGCTTCGACTGGGCGTAGGCGGCGCGCGGGTTGTAGCCGCGGGTGAAGTTCGGGTCGTCCAGCCGGATGCGGCCGCCGCGGTGCAGCCCGGACGAGACGGTGACGACGCGGTCGGTGACGTGCGGCAGCAGCAGGTTGGTCAGGGCGAAGTGCCCGAGATGGTTCGTGCCGAACTGCATCTCGAACCCGTCCTTGGTACGGGCCTCCGGGATCGCCATGACCCCGGCGTTGTTGATCAGCAGGTCGACGTCGCCCTGCCACCCAGCCGCGAACTCGCGCACGGACGCGAGGTCGGCCAGGTCGAGCCTGCGGACCTCCGTGCTGCCGTCGACGGTGGCGGCCGCCGCCTCTCCGCGGCCGACGTCACGCACCGCGAGGACGACGTGCGCGCCGGCACGTGCCAGCGCCTGCGTCGTGGCGATGCCGAGGCCGCTGTTGGCTCCGGTCACGATCGCCGTGCGGCCGTGCAGATCGGGGAGCATCCTGGTGTTCCAGTCCATGGACCCAATGTAGGCAGCGTCAACAATGCTGTCAACGCCCACATTCACGTATGCTCTTCGTCATGCCGGAGGATCGTTACCACCACGGCTCCCTGCGGGCCGCCCTGTTGCAGCGCGCCGAGGAGGTGCTGCGTGAGGAGGGCGTCGACGCACTGTCGTTGCGTCAGCTCGCCCGCGACGTCGGCGTCAGCCACGCCGCACCCAGCCGGCACTTCGCCGACAAGCGGGCCCTGCTCGACGCGCTCGCCGTCGCCGGCTTTGAGCGGCTCACCGACGCGCTCGAGCGCGCCGGACGGCGGAGCCGCTCGTTCCGCGGGCGGGTCCGGGCGATGGCGGCGGCGTACGTCGAGTTCGCCACCACCGAGGCGGACCTGCTGGACCTGATGTTCACCGGCAAGCACGCGCCCGGGGCATCCGACGCCCTCCTCGCGGCCGGCGAGCGGCTCGGCGAGTCGGCGCTCGAGGTGATCAGGGACGGCCAGCGCAGCGGCGACGTCCGGCCCGGTGCCCCCGAACGGATCGCGCTCGGCGTGCTCTCCGCGGTGCACGGGTTCGCGAGCCTGGCGGCGTCCGGCATGGTGCCCGGCGACCACGACCGCGCGCTCACCGACGTCGTCGACACCGTCGTCCGCGGTGTCCACCCGTGACGCGCCTGGTGCTCACCCCGCGAACGTCACCACGAGCAGGGTGACGTTGAGCGCGATGATCGCCACCGCCACCGCCGTCGCCACCACGGTCGTCGCGGTCGCGTTCGCGTGGTCGCCCACGACGGAACGGCGGGACGTGTACGCGACGAGCGGTACCAGGGCGAACGGGATGCCGAGCGACAGCACGACCTGCGACACGACCAGCGCGCGCGTGGGGTCGACGCCGACGCCGATTACGACCAGCGCGGGGATGGCGGTGACCACACGGCGCACCAGCATCGGGATCCGCTTGTGCAGCAGGCCCTGCATCACCACGGCGCCCGCGTAGCAGCCGACGGACGTGGACGCGAAGCCGGACGCCAACAGGCCCACGGCGAAGAGCACGGCGACGGCCTTGCCGAGGTTGTGGGTGATCTCCGCGTACGCGCCCGGGATGGTCGCCGTGTCGGCCGCGCCGTGCAGGGCGCTCGCGGCGAGCAGCAGCATGGACACGTTGACCGCCCCCGCGAGCGTCATCGCGATGCCGATGTCGAGCCGCGTGGTCGAGAGGATCCCCTCCCGCTCCTCGGCGGGCACGACACCGTGCCGGTCCCTGGCGAGCGCGGAGTGCAGGTAGACGACGTGCGGCATCACCGTCGCACCGAGCATGCCGGCCGCGAGCAGCACGCTGCCCGACCCGGCGAAACCGGGGACCATGCCGCGCACCGTCGCACCGGCCGACGGCGGCTCGACGAACAGGCCGGCGACGAACCCGCACGCGATCACCAGCAGCAACCCGGTGACGACCCGTTCGAACGCACGCTGCCCGCTGTGGTCCCGCGCGGCGAGCAGCAGGAGCGACACCGCCGACGTGATCAGGCCGCCGATCAGCAGCGGCACGTCGAACAGCAACGCGAGTGCGATCGCGCCGCCGACGACCTCGGCGAGGTCCGTCGCGACGGCGACCAGTTCCGCCTGCAGCCAGAACGGCAGCCGGGCCGCGGTGGGGAGCCGGGCACCGAGCAACTCGGGCAGCGACCTGCCGGTCACCACGCCGAGCTTCGCGGACAGGTACTGCACCAGCGCCGCCATGGCGCTCGCCGCCACCACGACCCAGACCAGCAGGTAGCCGTACCGCGCGCCGCCGGTGAGGTTCGTCGCGACGTTGCCCGGATCGACGTACGCCACCGCGGCGACGAACGCCGGGCCGAGCAGTGCCGTGCGAGCGAGGACGCGCGCACCGGCGATACGCAGCGTCTCGCTCGTCACGGGCACCGCTCCTGTCCGCTAGTCCCAGCGCAGGCCGCCGCCCGTCTGGTACTCGATGACCCTGGTCTCGAAGAAGTTCTTCTCCTTGTGCAGGTCCATCATCTCCGACATCCACGGAAACGGGTTGGTCACGTCGGCGAAGACCGGCGCCAGACCGAGCTGCGCGCACCGTCGGTTGGTGATGACGTGCATGTACTGCTCGCAGAGCTCGGCGTCGATCCCGAACAGCCCGTGCGGCATGGTGTCCCTGCCGTACGCGACCTCGAGCTCGCACGCTTGCGCAAGCATGCGACGTACCTCCTGTTGGAACGCCTCCGACCAGAGGTGCGGATTCTCGAGCTTTATCTGGTTGACGGCGTCGACGCCGAAGTTGAGGTGCACCGACTCGTCGCGCAGGATGTACTGGTACTGCTCGGCGATGCCGACCATCTTGTTGCGGCGGCCGAGCGAGAGCACCTGTGCGAAACCCGTGTAGAACCACATGCCCTCGAACACGACGTAGAACGCCACGAGGTCGCGCAGGAACGCCTGGTCGCGTTCCGGCGTGCCGGTCGTGAACTCGGGGTCCTCGAGGTGCCTGGTGTATTCGAGCGCCCACGCCGCCTTGTCGGTGATCGACGGCACCTCACGGTACATGTTGAACAGCTCGCCCTCGTCGAGACCGAGGCTCTCGCAGATGTACTGGAACGTGTGCGTGTGCACGGCCTCCTCGAACGCCTGGCGCAGCAGGTACTGGCGGCACTCGGGGTTGGTGAGGTGCCGGTAGACGGCGAGCACGATGTTGTTCGCCACCAGGCTCTCCGACGTCGCGAAGAACCCGAGGTTGCGCCGCAGCATCAGCCGCTCGTCGTCGGTCAGGCCCGCGCCCGTTCCGCCACCCCCGGAATCCCTGCCGGGCGGCGACTTCCACAGCGCGATGTCGGCCTGCATGGACACCTCCGTCGGCATCCAATGGTTGCTGCAACCGGCCAGGTACTTCTGCCACGCCCAGCCGTACTTCAACGGCAGCAGCTGGTTGACGTCGGCGCGCGCGTTGATCATCGCCTTGTCGTCGACGCTCACCCGCGCCGCTCCCCTGTCGATCTCGCCGAGCCCGGAGGTGTCGGTCGTCACGGTCGCCCTCTCGTCCGCATGGTTCGGTCGCTGACGCTCGTTCACTGGCACGCCTCGCAGTCCGGGTCGTCGATCGAGCACGCCGGGCCCTCGACGACGGACGGCACCGCGTTGAGCCGGCCGTCGGCCTGCGTGAGCGTGCTCTTCTCGACGTGCGTGGCGCTCTGCGTCCGCAGGTAGTACGTCGTCTTCAGGCCGCGCCGCCACGCATACCGGTACAGCTCGTCGAGTGCGCGCCCGTTCGGCTCGCTGACGTACAGGTTGAGCGACTGCGCCTGGTCGATCCACTTCTGCCGGCGCGAGGCGGCGTCGACGAGCCGGCGCGGCTCCACCTCGAAAGCGGTGGCGTACAACGCCTTCAGCTCGCCCGGGATCCGCTCGATCGGGCCGAGCACGCCGTCGAAGAACTTCAGCTCGCTCACCATCACCTCGTCCCACAGGCCGCGCTCCTTGAGATCGGCGACGAGGTACGGGTTGACGACGGTGAAGTCGCCGGACATGTTCGCCTTCACGAACAGGTTGCGGTACAGGGGCTCGATCGACTGGCCCACGCCGCAGATGTTGGAGATCGTCGCCGTCGGCGCGATCGCCATCAGGTTCGAGTTGCGCATGCCCGTCGCACGCACGCGTTCGCGCAACGCTCCCCAGTCCAGCGTCGTGGTGCGGTCGACGTCGAGATCACCTCCTCGTGCCTTGACCACCAGGTCGAGCGAGTCGATCGGCAGGATCCCCTGCGACCACAGCGATCCGTCGAACGTCTCGTACGCGCCCCGCTCGGCGGCGAGTTCGGCCGAGGCGGCGATCGCGTGGTAGCTGATCGCCTCCATGCAGCGGTCGGCGAGCTCGACCGCGGCGTCGGACGCGTACGGCACGCGCAGCGCGAACAACGCGTCCTGGAAGCCCATCAGCCCGAGCCCGACCGGCCGGTGCCGCAGGTTCGACCTGCGCGCCTCGGGGATCGTGTACATGTTGATGTCGATGACGTTGTCCAGCATCCGGACAGCGGTCCGCACCGTCCGCTCGAGCCGCTCGGCGTCCCAGCCGTCCGCCGTGACATGCCTGGCGAGGTTGACGGAGCCGAGGTTGCAGACCGCCACCTCGTCCGCCGACGTGTTGAGGGTGATCTCGGTGCAGAGGTTGGACGAGTGCACCACGCCGGTGTGCCGCTGCGGCGACCTGAGGTTGCACGGGTCCTTGAACGTGAGCCACGGGTGCCCGGTCTCGAACAGCATGGTGAGCATGCGCCGCCACAGCTCGACCGCACGTACGCGACGGAACACCTTGATCTCGCCGCGGTCGGCAGCCTGCTCGTACGCGGTGTAGCGCTCCGCGAACTCCAGGCCGTACGCGTCGTGCAGGTCCGGCACCTCGTCGGGCGAGAACAACGTCCACTGCCCGTCGGCCTCGACCCGTTGCAGGAACAGGTCGGGCACCCAGTTCGCGGTGTTCATGTCGTGCGTGCGGCGACGTTCGTCACCGGTGTTCTTGCGCAGGTCGAGGAACTCCTCGACGTCGATGTGCCAGGTCTCGAGGTACGCGCAGACGGCACCCTTGCGCTTGCCGCCCTGGTTGACGGCGACCGCCGTGTCGTTCGCGATCTTGAGGAACGGCACCACACCTGACGATTTGCCGTTCGTGCCCCTGATGTGCGCGCCGATGCCGCGCACCGGCGTCCAGTCGTTGCCCAGGCCGCCGGAGTACTTGGCGAGCAGCGCGTTGTTCCGGATGCCGGAGAAGATCGCGTCGAGGTCGTCGTCGACGGTGGTGAGGAAGCAGGACGACAGCTGCGGCCGGACCGTGCCGGCGTTGAAGAGCGTCGGCGTCGAGCACATGAAGTCGAACGACGAGAGCAGCTCGTAGAACTCGACCGCCCGTGCCTCGCGGTCGTCCTCGGCCAGCGCGAGGCCCATCGCGACGCGCATGAAGAACGCCTGCGGCAGCTCGTAGCGGCAGCCGTCGCTGTGCAGGAGGTAGCGGTCGTAGAGCGTCTGCAGCCCGAGGTAGGTGAACGCGTGGTCGCGTTCGGGCCGGATCGCCGCGCCCAGCCTGGCGAGGTCGAACGTGGCGAGGCGCGGGTCGAGCACGCCGAGGTCGACGCCGCGCTCGACGTACGCCGCGAGGTAGCCGGCGTACCGCTCGGCCATCTCGCCCTGGCTCGCCTCGCGCGGCTCGCCGGCGAGGAAGCTCAACGCCTCGCAGCGCAGCTTGTCGAGCAGCAGCCGCGCGGCGACGAAGCTGTAGTCGGGCTCGGCCTCGACGAGCGTCCGGGCGGCGAGCACCGGAGCGAGCGCGCGCTCGTCGGCACTCATCCCGTCGTAGTGGCTGCGGACGGTCTCGTCGTACAGGCGGTCGGCGTCGACGCCGACGAGGCCGGCACACGCCTCCTGGATCACCAGCCGCAGCCGGGACGCGTCAGGCAGCGGTCCCGTCGCGTCCGGCGCGTCGTCGGCCGCGCGCCGCCTGGCGTGCTCCTCGCGGTACAGCACGTACGCCCGCGCCACCTTGTGGTGGCCGCCGCGCATGAGCGCGAGCTCGACGAGGTCCTGGATGTCCTCGACGTGCACCCGGCGGTCGAACGCGGCGCGACGGGCGAGCGCGTCGCGCACCTGGCCGGTCAGCTCGGCGACGATGGTGCGCACCCGGGTGGACGCGCCGGCGTCCGCGCCCTCGGTGGCGATGAACGCCTTGCCGATCGCCACCGCGATCTTGCTCTCGTCGTACGGGATGCCGGTGCCGTCGCGGCGCACCACCACGACGTCGGCGCTGGTCTGTGTTGCCTGGGTCACTGCCGGTCTCCTCGGGATACTCGTCCGGTCCGGATCGAGTCGCCCGCGGCCCGTCGCCGGGCACAGCGAGTACGGCAGCGCAGCACGCACGGCGGACGCCGCGCGTCCGTCGCCGTGAGGTCCGCCTGGCCCACCCACGAGGCCACGGGACGACTCGCGCGCCGCCGGGGGCGGCGCGCATGCCGATGGCAGGTCTTCGGACTCACGGGCAGCCGCCAACGCGGGGCCCGGCTGGGATGCCGGGTGTGGCGGCATGTGCCGCCGCGTTGCCGGTCCTACTGGCCGTCGCTTCCCAGGCGCGGCTGCGCCCAGTGCTCGACCCGCTCGTGTCCAGGGGCGCGGAACACGAGCTGGTGACGGCGGTCGTTCCCGTTCACCGCTGCGGGGCAGTCCCGGACTCGCACCGGGTTCCCTCTCGCCTCCGCCGGGCCGGCGTGCCCGACGGAACCATCAGCAGGAAGAACGCTACATCTAGGGGCGGGCAATCTTCGGCAACCCAAGATGATGGGCGTGTCGTGCCACGAACCGCCCCGGCACTTCGCCCTGGCCGGCCCTGGGGGTCCCGTTGATCACGTTAACGTGATCAACGGTGACTTCACACGGTGTAGGACTCGTGTGAAGTCGCCGCTCGTCGTGTGAAGCTCGACGCGTACCCCGCCCGACGCGTCAGGCGTCGGCCTCCGGGGGTGCGGCCGTCGGGTCATCGCCCTCGACGAAGGCACGCGCCTGTGCCTCGATCGCGGCGGCGCCGATGGCGGCGGCCCAGCGAGCGACCTCCCGGCCGAGCAGGACCGCGCCCGCCTCGTCGCCGGCGTCCCTCGCGAGGACCGCGAGGAGCAGCTGCTGGGTCAGCGTGCCCGGTACGGCACCCGCGCCGGCGCCCAGTGACGTCGCCCTGGCCCAACGGGCCGCCGCGAGATAACCGTCACCGCGGTCGTGGTCGTGGTCACCGAGATGCCGCAGCGCCTCCCACGCGAGCAGCGGGTCACCGCGGTCACCGGCGGTCAGTGCGACCTCGTAGTGCGCGGGCGCCCCGTCCCGTTCGGCACACACGTTGTCGAGGATCACGCCGAGGTAGAAGCGTGCCCAGCCGTGGCGCGTCTCGTCCGGGGCGTCTGCGCACAGCTTCTCGGCACGCCGCCGCAGCATGTCGACCGCGCCCGGGTCCTTCCCCCGCGGCCCGGGGCTGAACCCGTCACCGCTGAACACGAGGGACGCGTAGTCGTGCCGCAGTCGCGCGAACTCGAGGCTCCACTGCTCATCCGGTGCGAGGTGCGCGCGCAGTTCGACCGCGACGCACAGCCGCCGGTCCGCCAGGCCGGTGCGGCAGAACCAGTCGCTCTCCAGCGCCACCTCGGCTGACGCCAATGCGAGCCGGGCACGTGTGCCCGGGTCGTCGGTAGCGGCCCCGTCGAGCAGGTCCGTCGCGGTACGCCACCGGCCCGCGCGGGCGAGTTCACGTGCCGCGCCGACCACGTCGTCCGTGGCGAGCTTCACCGTCGTGTTCGTCATGACCGGCGACCTTAGTTATCTGAAAAACTATCCACAAGAAAACCATCGTGGAGGTGCTCGTGCGCGACTCGGTCGACCTGCACGTCGCGACGTGGTCGAAGCAGCTCGACCACTTCGACCCCGTCAAGGAGGCCATCTTCGCCAGGCTGGCGATCGTGTCACGATACGCCGCCAAGGTCCGCAGGGACGCGCTCGACTCGGACGGCCTGGCGCACTGGGAGTTCAAGGTCCTGCTCACCCTGCGCCGGCTCGGGCCCCCGTACACCGCGAGTCCGTCCGAGCTCGCCGACCTGCTCGGCCTGACCCGCGGGGCGCTCTCGGCCCGGCTGGGCCCGATGGAGGACGCCGGGCTGATCACGCGGACCACGGATGACGCCGACCGCCGCCGCGTCCACGTCCGGCTCACCCGCGCCGGCTCGGCGGCGTTCGAACGCCACCTCGGCATGGAGGACCTCGGTGAGGGCGCGTTGCTCACCGCCCTCACCGCGGAGGAGCGACGGACCCTCGCCGATCTGCTGCGCAAGCTCGTCGTCTCGGTCGAGGACGCGAAACGCGGCGGCGCCCGGTGAGGGGCGACCGCCGCGTGTCGGTGCGCTGTGTCAGGACGAGATGAGGCCCTGCGTCTTGCTCTTCGCGTCGTTGAACCGGCGGGTGACGTCGCCCCAGTTGGCGACGTTCCACCACGCCTTGACGTAGTCGGCCTTCACGTTCTTGTACTGCAGGTAGAACGCGTGCTCCCACATGTCGAGCATCAACAGCGGCACGGTACCGACCGCGAGGTTGCCCTGGTGGTCGTACAGCTGCTCGATGATCAACCGCTGGCCGACCGAGTCCCACGCGAGGATCGACCAGCCGGAGCCCTGGATGCCGAGCGCCGACTGGGTGAAGTGCGCCTGGAACCCGTCGAACGAGCCGAAGAACTCGTCGATCGCGGCGGCCAGCTCACCGTCCGGCTTGTCGCCGCCGTCCGGCGACATGTTCGGCCAGAACACCGTGTGGTTGACGTGCCCCGCGAGGTTGAAGGCGAGGTTCTTCTGCAGCAGGTTGACCGAATCCAGCTTCCCGGACGCCCGTGCCTCTTCCATCTTCTCCAGCGCCGTGTTGGCGCCCGAGACGTACGTCTGGTGGTGCTTGTCATGGTGCAGTTCCATGATCTGACCGGAGATGTGCGGCTCGAGCGCACCGTAGTCGTACGGCAGGTCCGGCAGCGAGTACTGAGCCATTCGGACTCCACTCCATTCACTTGGCACATATGGGACCGAGGCAACCGTCCTCAAACCTACCCCTCGGCCCCAGCGGTACTCCCCGGTGTCCCATCGTGATCAAGAACGCAGCCGGCTCGCCCGTCCTGCCGTCACGTGGTCGCACCCTCACCGATCGTCCCACCCCTGGTCACAAGCGCAGCAACCTACGCCAATATGCGTACCAGGCACACGCGGTGGCCATACCAGACCGCCGCGCGGAGCCCTAGATCCGGTGGGACCGGCGTTGTGACGCCCCGATACCAGCGCCGGTCCCACCCACCAACCACCCCTGTTCGCTCGCTCGGCGAGCTTCCCTCTTGAGTACTTTCCTGGGGGCCGAGCTCCCAGACCCCACGCACCTCACCCGGCGGTCTCGTCACTCACCCCGCGCCGGACCCACCCACCCACCGCCACCGTCCTCACTCGGCCGGTCTCGTGGTTCGCGCTATCAGCGCCTGCTGGGCGAGCGTGCAGGCGTTGTTGGTCAGCCAGTAGACGAGCAGGCCGAGCGGCAGGACGACGCCGGACACGAGCACGAGCAGCGGGCCGCCGTAACGACCGAGCAGCCGCATCGCCGCCGGCTGGCCGGGAACCGACGCCAACCGCGCGGTGAGGTGCGTCGCGACCGCGGCGAGCACGATCAACGGCACAGCCACCGGCGCGATCTGCCACATCCACAGCAGGTGCGCACCGCCGCCGAGCAACGGCACGTTGACCATGGCGTCCCCGAGGTGTGCGCCGAACAGCTTCGCGGCGAGGTACGAGTGGACGTCCGCGGCGGAGAAGACGTAGTTCGCGGCGTGCGGGGCGGACGTGAACGCGCGCAGCACGTGGCCGAGACCGAGGAAGACCGGCAGCTGCAGCAGCATCGGCAGGTACGCCGCCCCGGGGCGCACGTCCTCCGCCCGCAGCAGCTTCTGCAACTCGGCACCGTAACGCTCGCGGTCGGAGCCGTACCGCTTCCTGAGCTCGGTCATGCGCGGCGCGAGCTGCGTCATCCGGCGCAGCGCCCGGGCCTGGCCGAGTGCGGGCTTCAGCAGTGCCGCCCGCAGGGTGACGACGAGGAGCACGACGGCGAGCAGCCAGCCGAGCGCGGCGGCGTCGCCGAAGACGAGGGCGAGGCCCTGGTGCCAGCACCAGAGCACGAAGGAGACGGGATAGTAGACGACGTCGAGCATGACGGGACACCTCGGGATTCGAGCGCGCCGGAGACGGCGGACGGGCAGGTCGGTGCGGTACCGGCTATGCGGCCGGTCGCGCGGACCGTCCCGGTGCTCTCGGCCGAGGCCGGCCGGGCGCGTCGGGGCTGCTCTGGCAGCGGTACGCGCCGTGCAGGCGGCGCTCGTCGTGCGCGGGGCCCGGCGTGGCGACGACGCGGAGTACCCGGAGGCGCCCGGCGCCGTCGCGGAGTGCGAGCCCGAGCAGCAGCGCGGCGGCGACGGCCGCGCCGACCAGCGCCACGTTCGCGTGGGCGTCGAGCGACGACACCGCGAGCAGGGCGACGACCAGCGAGAGCACGGCGGTCGTCAGGCGCTGCATGTGACCATGCTAATCCGCCGTGAAAGGGTGCGCTCATGGCTGACGTGGTCGATGACACCCTGCGCTCGATGACGGTCGCGCAGAAGGTCGGGCAGCTGTTCGTCGCCCCGGTCGGGCGGCACTCGCCGAATGCCGTACGCCTCTCGCCCACCGAGTGGGGCAGCGACGAGCCGAACGAGGTCGCGGAGTGGATCGACCGGTATCACCTCGGCGGCGTCTGCTACTTCCCGACGCGCCTGGAGGGCGACGAGCCGGCCGACGTCGCCGCGCTGCTCGACCGGCTCCGCGGCGCGATGCCGGCCGGCGGCGTACCCGTGCTGTTCAGCATCGACCAGGAGGGCGGCACGGTGGCGCGGATGCGCCGCGGCGTCACGCCCACGCCGAGCGCGATGGCACTCGCCGCGACCGGTGACCCGGCGGCGGTCGAGGACGTGGCGTCGATCATCGGCGCGGAGCTGCGCGCCGTCGGGTTCCACCTGGACTACGCGCCGTGCGCGGACGTCAACGTGAACCCGGCGAACCCGGTGATCGGCGTCCGCTCGTTCGGCTCGCACCCCGCCGCGGTCGGGCGGTACGTCGCCGCGTACGTCCGCGGGCTGCGCTCGGCCGGCGTCGGGGCGACGGTCAAGCACTTCCCCGGCCACGGCGACACGTCCGGCGACAGCCACCTGATGCTGCCGGTCGTCACGCACGACCGGCTCGACCTGCTGTACCAGGACTTCCCGCCGTTCACGGCGGCGATCAAGGCCGGCGTCGAGGCGGTGATGACCGCGCACGTGTTCGTCCCCGCGCTGGACGGGAGCGGCGCGCCCGCGACGTGCTCGCGCGCCGTGCTGTCGGACTGGCTGCGCGGCCATCTCGGCTTCACCGGCCCCGTGGTCACCGACGCGCTCGACATGGCCGGGGCACGTGCCCGCTACGGCGACGAGGAGGTCGCGGTCCGTGCGCTGCTCGCCGGCGCCGACCAGCTGCTGATGCCCGCCGACCTGCCGGCGGCGGTCGCCGCGGTGCGGCGCGCCGTCGAGGCCGGCGACGTGCCGATGACCCGCGTCGACGAGGCCGTGCGCAGGACGCTGGCGCTGAAGCAGCGGCTCGGTGTGCTCGACGGGCGCGCCGGCGGTGGTTCCCTCGCCTCGCTGGCGTCGCCGGAGCGGCTGGCGGCGTCCCGGCGGATCTCCGCGGCGGGCCTCACCGTGCGCGGCGAGCGCGACGCGCTGCGCCTCCACCCGGACGCCGTGACGCTCGTCGGCGCGCTCGAACCCGTGGGCACGGCGGTCGCGGACGCGCTCGGCGTCCCCGCGGACCGGCGGCACGACACCGGGTTCGACCCGTCCGCCGAGGAGGTCTCGCAGACGGTGTCAGCCTTAGCCGGCGCGGACCTCGTCGTCGCGGTCAGCGCGGACGCCACCAGGTCGCCGGGCCAGCAGGCGCTGCTCGCCGCGCTCGACGCGGCCGAGGTGCGGTACGTACTCCTCGCCACCGGCGCGCCGTACGACGCCCGCCTCGCCCCGAAGGCGGCCGCGACCCTGTTCACCTACGGCGAGGGCGCGGCGGCGGTGCAGGCCGCGATAGCGGTGCTGACGGGAGCGGCCGAACCGGGCGGCACCCTCCCCGTCGACCTCCCCCACGAGCATGACGACTCCGACCCCTCATAGGGGGTCGGAATCTTCATGATCACGGGAGCCCGGGGAGCTACAGGTCGGCCACGTCCAGGACGTCGACGGCGTCCGTCGTCGTCTTGAACGCCGCCGCTCTCGGCACGCCGGCCAGGCAGCCGCGCATGCGCAGCACGGCGTCGTAGTAGTCGATGTACCTGAAGCCGTAGGTCTCGCCGCGGGCGAACGCCTCGCCCTCGATCGCGGCGCGCCAGCGGTCGTACGCCTCGTCCGGGATCGGCAGGTAGAGGTCCGGGGTGAAGCCGTCGGCGTCCTCCCAGTTCTCCGCGTGCAGGAACCGGCGGACGCCGTGCCGCGGCTCGTCGTCGTCCAGCGGCAGGTTGGCGAGGAAGCGGCCGCGCTCGGCCAGGTAGCAGGCGTTCTCGTGGTCCTCGTGGATCGACCTGCGCCAGTGCGCGACGACGACGTCGGCTCGCACGTCGCGGATCACGTCGGCCACCCGCCTGGCGATCTCGTCGGTGCGCGCGAGGAACCCGTCCGACTGGTCGGCGAACACCCGGAACTCGGCGCCGATGCCGGCCGCGAACGCCTCGCCCTCCTCGATCTTCTGCCGCCTGTACTCGTCCGGCGGCAGGCTCGGGTGGCCGCGCTCGCCGGGCGTGAGCGCCAGCAGCACGGCGCGCCCGCCGGCGAGCACGTGCGCCGCCAGCGTCGGACCCGCGGTGAGGTCCATGTCGCCGATGTGCCCGCCGACCGCGAGGACGGTCCCCGTCATCGAAGCTCCTTACGCAGCACTGTAAACACGCGGGTGGTCGTGAAACCGGTCGCCTTGTACAGCAGGCCGGCGGGCGACTCCTCCCCCGTCCACAGGAACCAGGCGCCGTGCGCGCCGGCCGCGCGCATCCGCTCCAGCGTGAGGTGCAGCAGCACCTTGCCGAGCCCCTTGCCGCGGCGGTCGGGCAGCACGCCGAACGGGCCGAACCGCTCCAGCGCGTGCTCGTACGCCGCGTGCATCGCCCACCCGACGAGCGTGCCGTCCGGCTCCCACGCGCAGACGATCCGCTCCAGCGGCACGCCGCCGGCGACCGCGACGCGGATCGCCCGTGCCCAGTCCGGGTTGAACTCCTCGCCCGCGATCCGGGTGAGCTCGACGAGCTCGTCGGGCGCGGGCGTGCCGAACCGGTAGCCCTGGTCGCGCAGCCGCTGCACCAGGTCGCGCACGTCGTCCGGCATCACGTAGCCGACCAGGTTGCGGTCCATCGCCGCGGCGTCGTACCGCTTCTCGAAACCCAGCCGCGACAGCAGGCGCGCGGCGTCCGGGTACGCCGCCGCGTCGAGGCCGGGCAGGACGTAGTTCGGCGTGTACGAGGAGAAGAACACCTCGCGTGCGCCGAGCCCGCGCAGCCAGTCGAGCGCGCTGGTGAGCAGCGCATGCCCCACGCCGCGCCAGCGCGCCTCGGGCGCGACGAAGAAGAACGGGATCCAGCCGGTGCCCGGTTCGAGGTCGTCGCCGACCATCGCGACGCGGCGGCGGACGGCGTAGGCGGCGCCGGCCACCTCGCCGTCCACGACGGCGACGCGCAGCCCGTCGGGGTCGAAGTTGGCGTCGAGGAGCACCAGGTCACGGAACCGCCGCTCCGTGACCGGATCGGCGGGCGCGCTGCGGCACCACAGGTCGACGAGCGCCGGACCGTCGCCGGCGGCGAATCCGCGGATCATCGGGACAATGGTCGCACGACTCGCTAGGGGCGCAGCAGCACCTTGACCGTGCTCCTGCGCTCGTGCTCGAGCACGCGGTAGGCCTCCGCGACCTCGTCGAGCGGGAACTCGTGCGTGACCAGCTCCGCCGGGTGCAGCGCGCCGCTCGCGAACGCACGCACGGCGTGCGACCACGCCCTGGACGGCGCACCGAAGACCGTGTGCACCGTCAGCTCGCCGAGCACCAGGTCGGTCGGCGACGGCGGGTCGTCGTCGGCGGGTGCGATGCCGGTGAGCACCACGCGGCCGCCGCGCCGGGCGAGGCGCGTCGCCGTGCGTGCGGCGCCGGACGCGCCCGCCGCCTCGACGACGGCGTCGAACCCGCCCGCCAGGGACGCCGCCTCGTCGACGGTGGCGAGCGACGTGGCGCCGCAGCGCTTCGCCAGCCCGGCGCGGTCGCGCCGGGTGTGCACGACGACGAGCTCGGCGGGGTGCACGGCGGCGAGCAGCTGGGTGGCCAGCAGGCCCAGTGTCCCGGCGCCGACGACCGCGGCGCGCTCCCCCGGCAGGACGGCGGCCTTGAGGCACGCGGCCGCGACGCACGCCGCCGGCTCCAGCAGCGCAGCGGCGCGCAGGTCGGCTCCGTCGGGGAGGACGTGCAGCAACCGGGCGGGCAGCGTGAGGTGGTCGGCCCACGCGCCCGGCTCGGTGAACCCGGTCTCCGCGTACTCGGCATCGCACAGGTTGGTGTCGCCGCGACGGCAGGCCGTGCATCGCAGGCAGGACCGGAACCCCTCGCCGACCACGGGCCGGCCGACCAGCGCCGGGTCGACGCCGGCGCCGACGCCGGCGACGGTGCCGGACCACTCGTGCCCGGGGATCACCGGATAGCGGACGTACGGCGCCGGGCGGTCGCCGTCGAGCAGGTCGCGGTCGGAGCCGCAGATGCCGGCCCACGCGACCCGCACCAGCGCCGCACCGGCGCCGGGTGCCGCCGGTTCGCTCGGCACCACGCGCAGCTCCCCCGGCCGCTCGATCACCACCGCCCGCGGCATACGCTTCCTCGAGCCGAGCTCCACACGACGAACGGCGCCTTCACACAGGTCCTGCATCGTGTGCGGCCACCGTTGATCACGTGAACGTGATCGACGGGGTGCGTCACGACCGCACCGCCGGGCCCGGCTGGCTGCCCGGCTCCGGGACGGCGAGGTCCTTGGCCGGCAGCGTCGACATGGTCGCGTCGGGCGCGTACCGGTGCAGCAGGTCGAGGCCGATCCGGGCACGGCGGACGCGTTCGCGGCCGAGTGCGATCGCGGTCGGGAGCAGGTGCGTGCCGCTGGGGTAGATGTTGGGCGCGTTGCGCAGCCCGAACTTCAGGTACACCGGTGCTGCGACCCGGACGAGTTCGGCGATCTCGAAGTGCCGGACGAAGCCGCCCTGGTCGTCGGGCGCCTCGACGTAGACGTCCAGCGGGCAGTCGACCGCGGCCCGGATCGCGGCGAGCTGGCCGAGGGCGAGGTCGGTCGGCACGTTGTAGGTGTCTGCGCCGAGCTGCTCGGCGATCCGGACGGACGCCGGGTTCGCCAGCCCCATCTGCACGCTGGCCTTGAACCGCAGCCCCGGCGGCAGTGCACCCGCCTCGCGCAGCCGCACGGCGACCGACAGCACGCCGATGTCGGTGACGAGGACGCTGCGCAGGCCGGCGGCCGCGGTCCGCCGGATGTCCTCCAGGCACTGCACCAGCCCTTCGGTCCCGCGCGCCTGCGCGCCGAGCCCGCCGGCGCCGGACGCCACCGCTCCGGCGCCGATGCCCCAGGCCGCGAGCGGCCGGGCGAACAGGCTCACCTCGATGGACCTGGCGGCGCCGAGCGCGGCCAGGTCGGCCAGCTCGGTGTCGGTCTGCAGCAACCCGCCGCTGCCCTGGGAGACCCGGTGCACGGGCACGCCGCGCGCGTCCGCCTCGGCGAGCACGGCCTCGAGCACCTCGGGTCCCTCGACGCTCGGGATCTCCACGCGGTACTGCGCGCCGTCGGGGAACCGCTTCTCGCTGTCGGGCAGCGTCTCGCCGTCGGTCGCGGCGAACCCCAGCGACCGCAGGAAGTCGCGTACGGCGTCCATTCACCGGCCTCCCGCGTTCGAGCGTTCCACGGCGTCGACGGTGACGTCGAGCAGCCGCTTCGTCGCGCGCGCCGCGCTCTCCGGCCGCCGGCGGCGTACGGCGGTCAGCACCGACCTGTGCAGCGGGAGCGTCGCGGCCACCCCGCCGGGCAGGTGCGAGGTCGCCTCCAGGCTGTGGTGCAGGCCCGCCTCGAGCAACCGGCCCAGCTGCTCGACCAACTGGTTGCCGCTCGCCTGCAGCAGGGTCAGGTGGAACGCGAGGTCGGCGGCGACGAACTCGTCCTCCGCCTCCGGCAGGCCGGGCGCGTACTCGGCCATCCCCCGGTACGCGTCGTCCAGCTCGCCCAGCTGCGCCTCGCTCGCGCGGTCGGCCGCCAGCCGCGCGGCGGCGGGCTCGACCATGAGCCGCAGCTCCAGCAGGTCCTCGAGGAAGTCCAGGTGCGAGACGCGGCCGTGCCAGTCGATCACCTCGCGGTCCATCAGGTTCCAGTCGGCGCGGGGCAGCACGCGGGTGCCGAGCCGGGGCCGCGCCTCGACCAGGCCCTTGGCCGCCAGTGCCTTGACCGCCTCCCGGACGCCGCCCCTGCTCACCTGCAGCCGGGCCGCGAGCTCGGTCTCGTTCGGCAGCCGGCTGCCGTCGGAGAACTCCCCGGAGACGATCCGCGTGCCGATCCACTCCACGACCCGGCCGTGCATCGTCCGGTGCTGGCCTAGCGGACTGGTCGACTGCGCCACGAGCGAATCATCGAATCATTGGTCAATAATGTCAACAAGCGACGCGAAGGAGCCCCCGTGAAGATCAGCGACATGCGCACGTACGTGCTGGGCACCCCCTGGCGGAACCTCACCATCGTCGAGCTCGAGACGGACGAGGGGCTCACCGGTCTTGGTGAGGTCCGCATGGTGAACCATACCGAGGCGCTCCTCGGCTACCTGCGTGCCGCGCTGCCGCGGCACATCCTCGGCTCCGACCCGTTCGACGTCGAGAGCCTGGTGCACCGGATGACGCGGCACGACTACGGCCGGCCCGCCGAGATCGAGATGTCCGCGCTCGCCTGTGTCGAGATCGCGTGCTGGGACATCATGGGCAAGGCACTCGGGCAGCCCGTCTACCGCCTGCTGGGCGGCGCCGTGCGCGACCGCGTCAAGGCGTACGCCAACGGCTGGTACCAGGTCGACCGGACTCCCGAGGCGTTCCATGCCGCGGCCAGGCGGGTGATCGAGCGGGGCTACCGGGCGCTCAAGGTCGACCCGTTCGGCGCGGGGATGTTCGAGCTCGACCCGGAGGAGACGGCGCGCTCGCTCGCGCTCGTCGAGGCGGTGCGCGACGCCGTCGGCCCGGACGTCGAGCTGATGATCGAGATGCACGGCCGGTTCAGCCCGGCCACGGCGATCCGGATCGCCGGCCTGTTGCAGCCGTACGCGCCGTCGTGGGTCGAGGAGCCGGTGCCGCCGGAGAACCTCCACGCGCTCGCCAAGGTGGCCGCGCACACCGACATCCCGATCGCCACCGGAGAGCGGCTGTTCACCAGGTACGACTACCGCGAGCTGTTCGAGCTGCAGGCCGCCGACATCATCCAGACCGACATCACCCAGTCGGGTGGGCTGCTGGAGGCCAAGAAGCTCGCGGGAGCGGCGGAGACGCACTATCTGCTCATGGCGCCGCACAACGTCGGCGGACCGATCTCCACCGCGGCCAACCTGCACCTCGCGGCCACCACCGTGAACTTCAAGATCCAGGAACACTTCAACGACTTCGCGGACCCGTTCGTGAAGGAGTGCGAACCCGGCGTACCCGAGGTCGAGGACGGTTACTTCGCGTTGCCGGAGGGTGCGGGACTGGGCGTGAGCCTCGACCACGACGCACTCCGCGCGCATCCCCGCACACCCGACGGCTTCGACCTGTTCCAGCCCGGATGGGAGCGCCGTCAAGCGTTGCACTGATCCGGTCGACCGTATCCCCACCGGCTCGTCCACACCCTTGACTGAATTGCCGAATCATCTGATGATTCATCCATCTCGCGGGGAGGGGATGTGTCGGCGATGTCCGGTGAGGGTCGAGACCGAGTGGTCAGGAACGGGTTGTCCGCGCTCTCCAGGCGCGACGCCCTGAAGTGGGTGGGCGCCGGTGGTGGCGCCGTGGCGATGACCCGGGTGCTCGCGGCGTGCAACGGCGCGACGAACAACGCACCCGGGTCGGGGGGCGCCGGCCAGTTCCCGTCGACGCCGAAGTGGAAGTTCGTCTTCGTCAACCACGTGACGACGAACTCGTTCTTCGTACCCACACGCAACGGGCTGGCCGACGCGGCGTCGCTGCTGCACCTGCCCACGCCGCAGTGGACGGGTTCGGAGACCGGCAACGTCTCACAGATGGTCAGCGCATTCGACACCGCGATCAGCAGCGGCGCGCACGGCATCGCGGTCGCGCTGACCGACAGCAAGGCGTTCATCGGGCCGACCAAGCGCGCGTTCGACAAGGGCATCCCCGTCATCGCCTACAACGCGACCGCGCCCGGCAACTTCCCGCTCGCGTACGTAGGGCAGGACCTGTACCAGTCCGGGTTCCAGATGGGCAAACGTATCGCGCAGGACGTCAAGTCCGGGCAGATCCTCGTCGGCATCTCCCAGCCCGGCGGCAACAACGTGCAGCCGCGGCTGGACGGCATCAACGCCGCGATGAAGCAGGCTGCGCCGAACGTGAAGGTCACGTCCGTCAACACCGGTGCGGCGCAGGCCGGTGAGCTGAACGCCATGACGGCGGCGTACGGAGGTCATCCGGACGCCAAGGGACTGTACGCCGTCGACGCCGGCAGCACCGCAGCCATCGCCCAGCTCATCAAGAGCAAGAACATCGCGGGCAAGGTGCACGCCGGCGGCTTCGACACGCTGGCCGACACGATCAACGGCGTGAAGTCTGGGGCGCTCGACTTCACCATCGACCAGTCCGCGTACCTGCAGGGCTTCCTGACCGTCCTGTACCTCTACCTGTTCCGGCTGTCCGGCACGCTCGTGTCGCCGCCGCAGACCGACACCGGCCTGACCTTCGTCACCAAGGACAACGTCGAGCCGTACGCGTCCGCCGACAGCAGGTTCGAGGGCGGGAAGAACAACAAGGTCGGCAAGCAACCGAGCTCGCTCCCGCTCCCGCCGCCGTCGACGGTGCAGATCTGACCACGTCATGGCGGTGACCAGCCGGCAGCCCGGCGGAGCGCACGACGTCGCTCGCGGCGCAGACGGCGCCGCGTCGCGCAACCTGCTCGGCGGGGTGATGCGGCTCAAGGAGCTGTCCATCCTGGTCGTGACGATCGCGGCGGCCGTCTATTTCACGCTGACCACCTCGACGTTCGCCACGATCGACAACTTCCACACGATCGCGCAGTATCTAGCACCGTGGACGATCGTCGCCGCCGGCGAGGTGATGCTGCTGATCTGCGGCGAGATCGACCTGTCGGCGGGCTTCGTCTACACGCTGTCGCCGTTCATCCTGATGATCTTCTTCAACAACGGCGCTCCGCTGCTCCTCGCGTTGATCGGCGCCGTCGCCGCGAGCGCCGTCATCGGGTTGCTGAACGGCTTCATCCGCACCAGGTTCAACATCCCGTCGTTCATCACGACACTCGGCATGGCGTTCCTGCTCCAGGGGATCTCGCTGATCGTCTCCAACGGCTCGCCCGTGGCCGCACCGTCCGGTGGCTGGGTGGTACACGTCTTCGGCGGCGCGCGGTGGTCGGAGCTGCTGTGGACGCTCGCGATCGTCGTCTTCATGCAGACGCTGCTCTCGGCGACGAGGTTCGGCGTGCACACGACGGCCACCGGCGGGAACCCGATCGGCGCCGCCGAGACCGGCATCCGGGTGGCGCGGGTGAAGGTGGTCAACTTCGCCCTGACGAGCACGCTCGCCGGCTTCGCCGGGATCCTCGACGGACTGCGCGTCGGCTCGTTCGACCCGACGAACGGCGGCTTCGACACGATGTTCCTCGCCGTCGCCTCGGCGGTCATCGGCGGCACGGCGCTGCTCGGCGGCTCGGGCACCGTCGTCGGTGCGTTCCTCGGCGCGCTCCTGCTCGGCATCGTCTACGACGGGTTCACGCTCACCGGCGTCAGCGCGAACGCGTTCGACGTCGTGCTCGGCATCGCGATCCTGATCGCCATGCTGCTGAACGTATACGTCACCGTCCTGCGGAAGCGGGCAGCAAGATGACGGTCACCGATGCGCCGGAGGTCGTCCGCGCCGAGCACGTCAGCAAGCGCTTCGGCGCGGTCCAGGCGCTCCGCGACGTCGACCTGCATGTGCGCAAGGGCGAGGTGCTCGGCCTGATCGGCGACAACGGGGCGGGCAAGTCGACCCTCATCAAGATCCTGACCGGGTTCCACCAGCCGGACGGCGGGCGGCTGACGTTCGAGGGCGAGCCGGTGACGTTGCGGTCGGTGACGCACGCGCGGTCGCTCGGCATCGAGACGGTGTACCAGGACCTCGCGATGGTCAACGGCCTGCCCGTCTACCTCAACCTGTATCTCAACAAGGAGCTGGTGCACCGGCCGGTCCCGTTCCTGCGGCGGCGGGCGATGCGCGAGCAGTCGCGCAAGGCCCTCGACTCCATCGGCATCGACATCCCGTCCGTCACCGCGGACGTCGGCCAGCTCTCCGGCGGACAGCGACAGGCCATCGCCGTCGCCCGGTCCGTGTACTCGAACGCCAAGCTGCTGCTGCTCGACGAGCCGCTCGCGGCGATGGGCGCCAAGGAGGCCGGCCTGATCCTGCGGCTGATCGCGAACATCAAGGAACGCGGCGACATCGCCGTCATCCTCATCGCCCACAACTACAGCCAGGTCGTCGACGTCTGCGACCGCGTCAACCTGCTCCAGCACGGCACCATCACCTTCGACCGCCCGGCCCACGAGACGTCCGTCAGCGAGCTGCTCGAGCTCGTCCACGCCGAGTACCGGCTGAAGCCCGAGCCGTGATCGGCACGGCGCCTCGGCGGCCCACGGGACGGACGTGCGAGGGGCACCCTGGTCACGTGATGGCGTGACCAGGGTGCCCCTCACACGTGCTCGGCGCCGACGCGGGTACCCCCGGTGGGACTCGAACCCACACTCGGAGCCTTTTAAGGGCCCTGCCTCTGCCGATTGGGCTACGGGGGCGCCTCCCTATTGAACCCGATCGGCACCGGACGGGACCATCCACGGCTCGGGAATCGGCCGGGTGCGTCCGGCGGTTGATCCGGATATGACCTCACCGCACACCGAACGTACGGCGGTCCTGCGTTACGCCGCCTTCACCGACGACCCGGCCGGCGGCAACCCGGCGGGGGTGGTGCTCGACGCCGCCGGGCTCGACGACGCCGACATGCTCGCCGTCGCGGCCGAGATCGGGTACTCGGAGACGGCGTTCGTCACCGCCGAGACCGGGGAACGCACGTTCACCCTCAGGTACTTCAGCCCCAAGGCCGAGGTCCCGTTCTGCGGCCACGCCACCGTCGCCACCGCCGTCGCGCTCGCCGAGCGGCTCGGCCCGGGCGGGCTCACGTTCCACACCCCCGCCGGCGTGGTGCCGGTCGAGGTGACCAGGACCGGCGACGGGTACGCGGCCACGCTCACCAGCGTCGAGCCGCACGTCGAACCCGTCGACGACGCCGACGTGGCCGAGGCGCTGGCCGCGCTCGGCTGGCGCTGGTCCGACCTCGATCCCGCGCTGCCGCCACGGATCGCCTACGCCGGCGCCCGGCACCTCGTGCTCGCCGCGGCAACGCGGGCACGGCTCGCCGACCTGGACTACGACTTCGACCGGCTCGCGCGGTACATGACCGAACGCGACCTCACCACGGTGCAGCTCGTCTGGCGCGAGTCGGCGGACGTGTTCCACGTCCGCGACCCGTTCCCCGTCGGCGGCGTGGTCGAGGACCCGGCCACCGGCGCCGCCGCCGCGGCGTTCGGCGCGTACCTGCGCGAGCTCGGCGAGCTCAGCCACGGGGCGCTCACCCTGCACCAGGGCGACGACCTCGGCCGCCCCGGCGTCCTGCGGGTGGAGCTGCGCAACGGCGACCCGCGCGTGCGCGTCTCCGGCCGCGCGGTGCCGATCACCGCGTAGCGGTCACTGCCCCCGGTCACCGAGGCGGAGCACGGTCGAACCGCTGTGCTCGGCGACGACCCACACCCGGTCGCCCTTCGCGACCCGGCCGATCGACGAACGCTCCCGGTCCTTGCGCACCCGGCTGTGGGCGTCGACCGCGTACCTGTGCGTGTAGCCGTCCCGGCTCTTCACCGTGACCGAGGTCGCGCTCACCGACTGCACCTCGCCGCGCTGCACGTCCACGGTGCGGTGCCTCCTGCCCGCCAGCGTGAACACGCCGTGCTCGACCCGCCGTAGCACGCCGGCCCTGCGCGAGTGCTGCCGGTCCTGGTGCGACGGGGCGGCGGACGCGCTGCTCGACGGCGCGGGGCTGCCGCTGTCCGACGTTGCGGCGGACGCGACACCCACCCCGGCGCCGAGGACCAGGACGGACGCCCCGGCCGCGATCGCGATCTTGCCGCTGCGCTTCATCTGATCTCGTCTCCTCGCCTGGTCGGGCTCTGCCGCATCCCACGGAACCGCACACCGGTCAACACCGTATGCGCGGAGTGTTCGAGGAAGATCAGGATCGCCCCTGCGGCGGGGAAAATCGCGTTGACGCACGCCACCGCAGCGCGACTACCATGCTGCGTCCGTGACCGCTTCGGAGTGAGAGGAGCGAGAGATGAACGTGCACGCCCTTCCTTCGCTTCGAAAGGTTCGACTTGGCATTCTCACGTTCGTTCACCTGCGGCCACTGTGGCGTGGCCGTGTCCAACGATGCGCCGGGCACGTCGCATCGCAACCACTGTCCTAGCTGCCTCTGGTCGCGGCACCTCGACCGCAACGCCCCGGGCGACCGCGACGCCAAGTGCGCCGGCGGGATGGAGCCGATCGCGGTCACCGTCCGCGGCAAGGGCAGGTGGGTGATCGTCCACCGCTGCGTCGACTGCGGCCGGCTGCGGCTTAACAAGACCGCCGGCGACGACAACACGTTCGTGCTGCTGCGCCTCGCGGCGCTGCCGTTGACGATGCCGCCGGTGCCCTACCAGCAGCTCGCCGACTGACCGGCCGGCGCGGTCAGTCGCGCAGGCCCTGCGACCAGCGGCGGACGCGCCGGTCCCACCGGTCGACGCCGCGGCGCAGCGGGCGGGCGACGAACGAGCCGAGGGCGACTCCCGCGGCGAGCGCGAGCCCGGTGGTGCCGGCGCCGAGCAGCAGTGCGAGGCCCTGCACCACCGAGCTGCCGACCAGCACGGACATCGCGTTGTAGATGGCCAGGCCCGGCAGCAGCGGCACCACGCCGGCGGTGGCGATCACCAGCGTGGGCACCTTGAGCCGCTGCCCGGACACGTCGGCGATCGCGCCGACCAGCATGGTGGCCAGCGCGCTGGAGACGGCGGGCCCGAGATCCGCGTGCCGCGCGGCGATGAACACGGCGGACGCGACGGCGCCGGCGAACGCCGCCATCAGCGACGCGCGCCAGCGGGCGTACGACGACATCGCCCAGAAGCCCGCGACCACCGCGCCGAGCGGCACCAGTGCGAAGCTCGGCGCGATCTGGTTCGGCTGCTCGACGACGGACATGTCGACGCCGACACGGCGCGCGACGTCCAGCACCAGGGCGACGCCGATGACGATCGCCACCGTCTGCAGCAGCACCTCGAAGTTGCGTGCGGCGGCGGTCAGGTAGTGCCCGGAGATCGCGTCCTGCACCGCGCCCACCAGGCCGAGTCCGGCGAGCAGCACCATGATTCCCGAGCCGACGACGAGCGACGGCCGGACGTCGCTCGTGTTGACCTGCACGTACGGCGTCACCAGCGCCACCACGAGCGCCACGCAGGTCACGAACGCCCCACCGGCGGCGTGCTGGAAGAACGACGGCAGCGACCGGTGGCTCAGCACACGCAGCATCTGGTCGATGACCGCGGTGGCCACCGCCGCGATGAGCGCGACGACCCAGCCGCCGCCGAGCAGGCCGGCGACGCCGACGGCCATGCCGGCCAGGGCGGCCGTGGCCACCCAGCGGCGGTACGGGTGCGGCGCGTGGACGATCTCGTCCAGCCGGTCCAGCGCGGTGTCGAGCGGCAGCCCGCTCACGGCGTCGTCGGCCAGCCGGTAGATCTCCTCCAGCCGTGAGTAGTCGGCCGCCCGGACCTTGACGATGCGCATCGCGGTCATCGGCTGGCCGTCGTCGCGGGTCACCGACACGGTGATCGAGGTGAAGGTGATGTCGACCTGGCCGGAGGTGAGGCCGTACGCCGCCGCGACCCGCAGCATGGTCGCGGTGACGCCGGCGACCGGCGAGCCGGACGACACCAGCACCTCGCCCATCCGCATGATGAGCTCGAGGACGTCCTGCGCGATGCGGTCGTCGGCCTCGACGTCCCGCTCGCGCGGCGCGATCACGACCGCGGGCGGCGTGTTGCCCCGCAGCACGCCGATCGCCCCGCGCGCCCGCTGGGCGAACGACTCCAGCGGACCGCGGTGCACTCCGTCGGCCCCGTCCCCTGCCACGTATCCGGAGCCTACAAGCGGCGCGAAACGGCGTGCGGCGCCCTCAGCGGTTGGCGGTCGTGCCCGTCCGCACCTGCTTCGGCTCGGGGGCGGCTCCGGTGCGGGTGGCCAGCTCGAACTCCTGCCGCGGCCGGTGCAACTGGCCGAGCGACACGCTCTCCCGCGTGAAGAACAGCGAGAACGTCCAGTCGCCGACCACGCGGACCTTGCGGTTCAGGGTGGGCATCCGGGACACGTGGTACGTGCGGTGCATCAGCCACGCGGGCCAGCCGCGCACCTTGATCCCGTACACCTGTGCCACGCCCTTGTGCAGGCCGAGGGTGGCGACCGAGCCGACGTTGCGGTGCCGGTACTCCTCCGGCTTGCCGCCGCGGATCGTGGCGTAGATGTTCTTGGCCAGCAGCCTCGCCTGCCGCACCGCGTGCTGCGCGGTCGGCGCGCAGAGCTGGCCGGGCCTGGTGAGGTCGGGCACCCCGGCGGAGTCGCCCGCGGCCCAGGCGTCGTCCACCCCCGTGATCGTCATGTCGGCGTTGCACCGCAACCGGCCCTTCTCGTCGCGCGGCAGGTCGGTGGCGGCGAGCACCGGGTGCGGCTTCACCCCGGCGGTCCAGACGACGGTGTCGGTCTCGAAGGTCGTGCCGTCGGAGAGCTCGACCTGCCCGTCGACGCACGAACTCAGCTTCGTGCCCGTGCGCACCTCGATGCCGCGGTCCTCTAGCCGGTCGACCGTGTAGTCGGCCAGGTCGAGGTCGACCTCGGGCATGATCCGGTCGGCCGCGTCGACGAGCACCCACCGCATCTCGGCCGCGTCCAGTCCCTTGTAGTGGCGACACGCGTCGCGGGCCATGTCCTCGAGCTCCGCGAGCGCCTCGACACCGGCGTACCCCCCGCCGATGAAGACGAAGTTGAGCGCGCGCCTGCGCCGGGCGGGGTCGTCCGTGGAGACGGCCACGTCGAGCCGGCTCAGCACGTGGTTGCGCAGGTAGATCGCCTCGCCGACGTTGTGGAACCCGATGCCCTGCTCGGACAGGCCGGGGATCGGCAGCGTGCGGGCGACCGAGCCCAGCGCGATCACGACGACGTCGTAGCCGATCTCCCGTTCCTCCCCCGACACGGCGCAGATCCGGGCGGTACGGGTCGCGTGGTCGAGCGAGGTCAGCTCCGCGTTGATGATCCGCACCCTCGGCAGCATCCGCCGCAGCGGTGCGACCACGTGCCTCGGCTCCAGGCTCCCCGCCGCCGCCTCGGGCAGGAACGGCTGATAGGTCATGTACGACTCGGGGCTGACCAGCGTCACCTGCGCCTGACCCGGACGGATCCGCTGCTGCAGGCCGTACGCCGTGTAGAGGCCGACGTAGCCGCCGCCGATGACCAGGATGTGCGGTCTCGAAGCGCTCATGCCAGCACGCTACCCGCTCGGGCGGAGACAACTCGTCGATGCGCGGAATCCGTGCCGCGTCGAGAACGGCACGGCCCGAGCGTCACGCGGGCTGGGCGGCGTACGCGGCGGCGCGCTCGAACACGGCGTCGAACATCGGCTCGGTGAGCCTGCCCGTGAACGTGTTCTGCTGGCTCGGGTGGTACGAGGCCAGCAGCAGCCTGCCGTCCGGCGTCGTCGTCTCCGCGCCGTGCCCGAACGCCGTCCGCCTGGCCGGCAGCGGATACCCGGCCAGGCGCAGCGCGTGCCAGCCGACCTGCCAGCCGAACGAGCCGAGCGCCACGACGACGCGGACGTGCGGGCGCAGCAGGTCGAGCTCGCGGACGAGCCACGGCTCGCACGCGTCCCGCTCGGCCGGAGTGGGCTTGTTGGCCGGCGGCGCGCAGTGCACCGGTGCCACGATCCGGGTGCGCAGCAGGCGCAGCCCGTCGCCGATGTGCGTGCTCGTCGGCTGGGTGGCGAGGCCGGCCCGGAACAGCGCCCGGTAGAGCCAGTCGCCGCTGCGGTCGCCGGTGAACATCCGCCCGGTACGGTTCCCGCCGTGAGCGGCGGGCGCGAGGCCGACGACGAGGATCGCCGCCTCCGGATCGCCGAACCCGGGCACAGGGCGGCCCCAGTACACCTGGTCGGCGAACGCCCGGCGCCGTTGCGCCGCCACCTGCTCCCGCCACGAGACCAGCCGAGGGCACGCGCGGCAGACGCTGACCCGGGCGTCGAGCTCCGGGACGCTCTCCGCGTCCGCCGCGAGCCGCGCCACGTCGGCGGCGTCGGCGGCCACCGGCGTCAGCGCCGTCGCCGGGTCGCCGGGCCAGGCGGTCACCGCGACCGCTCCACCAGCGACCACGCCATGCCGTCGAGGATGTCGTGCTCGCTGACGAGGACCTCGGTCACGCCGGTGTAGCGGACGACGCGGTCGAGGATCAGCGCACCGGCGGCGATCACGTCGACCCGACCCGGGTGGATGACCGTCATCGCGGCGCGGTCTGCGTGCGCCATGCGCAGCAGGTTCTCGGTGATCTCGTGCACGCGGTCGGCGGTCATGCGGGAGTGGTGCACCCGCTCGCGGTCGTACGCCGGCAGCTCGAGCGCGATGCCGCCGATCGTCGTCACCGAGCCGGCGACGCCGACGAGCGTGCCGACGCCGTCGAGCGGGACGACCTGCGCGGCGAGCACCAGCGCGGCGTCGGCGTCCCTGGTGGCGGCGGAGATCTGCGCCTCCGTGGGCGGGTCGTCGGCGAAGTGCCGCTCGGTCAGCCGCACGCTGCCGACGTCCACGGACCGGGCGACGACGCCGCCCCCGGCGGCGCGGACCAGCTCCGTGGACCCGCCGCCGATGTCGACGACCAGGTACGGCGGCGTGACCTCGGGGTGCGACGCCAGCTCGCGGGTCGCGCCGGCGTAGGACAGTGCGGCCTCCTCGTCCCCCGAGACCACCTCCGGCTCGAGCCCGAGCGTGTCGCGCACGCCCCGGACGAAGTCGGCGGCGTTCTCCGCGTCACGGCTCGCGCTCGTCGCGACCATCCGGGTGCGCGTGGCGCCGAGGTCGGAGATGACGGCGGCGAACCTGCGGCAGGCGGCGAGCGTGCGCTCCAGCGCCTCGGGCGCGATCCGCCCGGTGCGGTCGACGCCCTGGCCGAGCCGGACGATCTCCATCCGGCGGTCGAGGTCGGTGAGCGTGGCGGCCTCCGGGTCGACGTCCGCGACGAGCAGGCGGATCGAGTTGGTGCCGCAGTCGATCGCGGCGACCCTATCAACGAGATCGTTACTCACCGGGCTCCTGAGGCTCATCGATCGGTACGGATGCGCATCGCTCGTCCTCCCGGTAACGATCTCGTTGATACGGGCGGTCAACGCACGGCCCCCGCTCCCACCAGGCACCCGCGCGCTCGACGGCCTCGTCGCCCAGCGGGTTGACACCCGGGCCGACGGCCAGTGCGTGCGCGGCGAGCGCGTGCAGGCACTTGACCCGCGACGGCATGCCGCCCGCGCTCATCCGGGTGGGCAGCACGTCGAGCGCGTCCCGCCGGGCGAGGTAGTCGGCGTGCGCGGCGGCGTACGCGGCCGCCAGCCCGGCGTCCCCGGCGAGCCGCGCGGTCATCTCGCGCATCACGCCCTCGGCCTCGAGCCGGCCCAGCCGCGCGGCGGCGCGCGGGCAGGTCAGGTAGTACAGCGTCGGGAACGGCGTGCCGTCGTCGAGCCGCGGGTTCGTCTCGACGACGTCGGGCAGGCCGCAGGGGCAGCGGTGCGCGACCGCGCGCACCGCCCGCGGCGTCCGGCCCAGCTGACGTCCCACCGTCTCGACGTCCTCGGCTGCGACGGGCGGCGTACTGCTGCTCACGGCCGGTCTGCCACCCGCACGGAGCCCCAGACCCGTTCCGACCAGCTCGGCCCGTGCGTGGTCGAGCGGCCCGTGGCCGAGCCGTGGTGCTCCGCACCGGTGTCGTCGGGCCCGCCGACCACGACGTAGGTGATCTCGCCGGGCTTGGCGTACTGCAGCCGCTGCCGCGCCTGCTGTTCGACGTAGGCCGGGTCCTGCCAGCGGCGCTGCTGGTCCTGGAGCGAGGCGATGTCCTGGGCGTTGCGGCGCTGCTGCGCCTCGAGCTCGGCGATCTGGTGCCGCTGCTCGACGTACTCGCGCAGCGGATAGGTCAGGCCGACGGCGAGCAGGCAGATCACCGCGAGCAGGACCGCCGCGCGACTGGTGAACCGGCGCCGGACCTCCGGGCTCAGCGGCTGCGGCCGCTGCGGCTCCTCGGGCGCCTCGACGGGCACGGTACGGCGCGTGGACGCCGTGCTGCGGCGCGTCTCCGGCCGGGAGACGGCC